>CBDUSI010000034.1:0-38677 GCA_965370045.1 uncultured bacterium
CGACCCGGGCTCCAACTTGGTGCCTTGGTGTCTTGGTGGTGAAAAAGAACCACCGGTAGAGCTAACCCGCCGAATCACCTACGCCGCCAACCGCGTGGCGCACGGGGACGACTACCACAGGATCGCGCGGGAAACGGGGCAGACCGAGATTGATGTCACGCGCTGGGCCTTCATCTACGCCAAAGCCTGGGACAAGGCATATCCAACAGCGAGGCGCACGGCAGCCCAGGCCGGCGCGGCGCTGGCAATTAACAGGCTGCTGGTCTTCGTGACGAGCCCGGACCTGAAGCAGGCCGCCCGCGCTGGGCGGATGCTGCTGGTGCACAGGCGGCATATGCATTGGGCTAATCAACCACCAAGACACCAAGACACGAAGAAGAGTGAGTGTTCAGTGCTCAGTGTTCGGTGTTCAGGAGCCCCGAAAACTGAAGACCGAAAACTGACAACTGGCTTGGTGCCTTGGCGTCTTGGCGGTGAAAACAATCATAGAAGTCGCGACGGGCCCTGAGCGCGGCGGTCAGCCTTCCGCGCGTTCCAGCTTGGCGTAGGCGGCGACCAGTTTCTTGCGGCCGTATCGACTGAAAGTAACGGTTATCCGCGCGGTCTCGCCGTAACCCTCCATCTGCTCCACGCGCCCGCGACCGAACTTGGCGTGGACCACCAGATCGCCGATGGACATGTCCAGGTCCTCGGCGCGCGCGGCGGCCAGGGCGGCCTCCTCGTAGTAACGATTATCGCCCTCGTCAATGGGCTGGCTCGGCGGAGGCGACGGCGAGCCCTTGCGGCGGCGCTTGCGGCGGCTCACCGACTGTTCCCAGTCGTAGTCGTCGCCGCTGATAGCTTGCGCGTAGGGCTGCAGGGCCTTCTCCACCGCGCCGGTGGGAGCGACTTCGGCGGCGGGCAGCTCGCTGATGAAGCGGCTGGGGGCGCTTGGCTGGCTGGGGCCGAAGCGCCGACGCGAGCGCGCCCAGGTGAGGACCAGTTCCTCGCGCGCGCGGGTCATGCCCACGTAGAGGAGCCGGCGCTCCTCCTCGACGGCCGAGTCGGAGTCCTCGATGTTGCGCACGTGGGGCAGCAGGCCTTCTTCCAGCCCGGTGACGAACACCACCGGGAACTCCAGGCCCTTGGCGGAGTGCAGGGTCATCAGGCCCACGCGCTCGGCCTTGCCGTCCCAGCCGTCGATGTCCGCGACCAGGGCCACCTGCTCCAGGAACCCGGACAGCGAGCCGTCGGGATTGACGAAGTCGTACTCCCCGGCGGCGGCGGCCAGCTCCTTGAGGTTCTCGGCGCGTTCGCTCTCGTCCTGGTCGGCGTAGCGCTCGACCAGGCCGCTGGCGGCCAGCACCTCGCGGACCGCGGGCTCCACGGGATAGGTCGCGGGGCCGCCGATACCGCCGATGATTTCCAGGAACTCCTCCAGGCCCTTGCGGGCCTTGGATGAGACCCGCTCGCGCACCTCGGGGTTCCCCGCGGCCTCGAACATCGCCAGGCTCCGCTCCCCCGCGGCGGCCTCCAGCCGCGAGAGGCTCCCGGCGCCCACTCCGCGCGGGGGCTGGTTCACGGCGCGGCGGAAGGCGATTTCGTCCTTGGGGTTGACCGCCAGCCGCAGATACGCCAGGGCGTCCTTGACCTCCGCGCGCTGGTAGAAGGCGGTCCCGGCGACCAGCACGTAGGGGATGGCGTTTCGAAGGAACGCCTCCTCGAAGGCCCGGCTCTGGGCGTTGGTGCGGTAGAAGATCGCGAAGTCCAGCAGGCTCCGCCCGCCGCCGGTGAGTTCCCCGATGCGCCGGGCGACCTCCTCGGCCTCGTGCTGCTCGTCGAGCGCGGTGAAAAGCTCCACCGGCCGGCCCTCGGTCTTCTCGGTCCACAGGCCGCGCTCGATACGCTGGCGGTTCTGCGCAATGAGCTTGCCGGCCGCGGACAGGATCGGCGCGGTCGAGCGATAGTTCTGCTCCAGGCGGATGACCAGCGTGCCCGGGAAGGAGTCCCCGAACTCGAGGATGTTGTCGATGCGCGCGCCGCGCCAGCCGTAGATGGATTGGTCAGGATCGCCCACCGCGCAGAGCCCCTGCCCCTCCCCGGCCAGCAGCCGCGCCAGGCGATACTGGACGGCGTTGGTGTCCTGGTACTCGTCGATGAGCAGGTGCTCGAAGCGCCGCCGGTACTTCTCCAGCACCTCGGCGCGCTCCTCGAAGAGGCGCGTCATCTCGCCCAGGAGGTCGTTGAAGTCCAGCGCGTTGGCGGCCCTCAGCCTCTCCTCGTAAAGGGAGTAGGCCTCGGCGATGCGCTGCTCGCGGTAGTGTCCCCCAGGGACATCGCCGGGCCCCAGGCCCTCGGTCTTCCAGCGCTCGATGGCGCCGCGCACCGCCCGCGGGGTGAACTCCTCCCCGTCCAGCTTGAGTTCGTCCAGCGCCGACTTGACCAGTCGCGTGGAGTCGTCCTGGTCGTAGATGGTGAATTCCCTGGTGCGGTTGAGCCCGCCCTCCTCGCCGCGCAGCACCCGTGCGGCCATGGAGTGGAACGTCGAGACCCATACCGGCGCCGACTCCCCCAGCATCTCGGCGACCCGCTCGCGCATCTCCCCGGCGGCCTTGTTGGTGAAGGTAACCGCCAGAATGGAGTGCGGCGATGCCCCGGCAGCCACCAGGTGGGCGATGCGCCGGGTGACCACCCGGGTCTTGCCGCTGCCCGCGCCGGCGACCACCAGCAGCGGCGAACCGCGGTGGAGCACCGCCTCGCGCTGAGTTGAGTTGAGGTCCTGAAGGATTTCGTCCTGGGGCTTCATGCGCCCGCCATAGTAACGGCTCCGGTAGTGGAATCAAGCGGTGCGGTCGGTGGCGGTGGGCCCGCTGTGGCGCAACGGTGGCTCGCTGGACTGCCTGGTGGGAGTGCTCAGGCGGACTTGGGAATTTCCTGGTGCACCACCAGGCGGTTGCGACCGGCGTGCTTCCCGTGATACAGCGCCTGGTCGGCGGCCTCGATGAGGTCGCCGGCGGCCTCGGCATCCGTCGGGTAGCAGGCCAGCCCCAGGGTGATGGTCAGGTCGCCATCCGGCTGCTGGCTTTCGCCGACGAACTTCTCCTCGGCCACGCGGCGGCGGATGTTCTCGCCCACCGCCCGGGCGCCCTCGAGCTCCGTGGCCGGCAGGATGATCACGAACTCCTCGCCGCCGTAGCGGGCCACGAGGTCGGCGCCCCGGGTGGAGCGGAGCATCACGTCGGCGATCTGGCGCAGGGCCACGTTGCCCTGCTGGTGGCCGTTGTTGTCGTTGTACGCCTTGAAGTAGTCGATGTCGCCCATCAGCAGCGCCAACGGGGTCTTCTCCTCGACGCACTTGGCCAGCTGCTCGTCGAGCACCTCATTGAAGCGGCGGTAGTTGAAGAGATTGGTCAGCCCGTCGTGGATGGCCATGGCCTCGGTCTTCTCGTAGAGCTGGGCGTTCTCGATGATCATCCCGGCCTGCTTGGCAAAGGCGGTCAGCAGGTGCTGGTCGTGGGCGGTGAAATCGCGCTGCTCCTCGCTGACCACCGCCACCAGCCCGATGGGCTCCTTGCCGCCTCCGCGGGACCAGCGGATCAGCGGGGCGACCAGCAGCGAGCGGTAGCCACGCGCAGAGAGGTACTCGTACTCGTGGGTGCCCTCCAGGTTGTTGATCAGCCGGCTCTTGCCCTTGTCGATGACGTCCTCGTAGACCTCCTGGCCCAGGTCCAGGTCCTCCACGCCCTCCTCGATGCGCAGGAAGAAGCTGCTCTCCTCGTGGCTGTAGAGCTGGAGGACGAGAATGCGGACGTGCAGCACCTCCTTGAGGATGCTCACCGCCTGGTGAAGCACGGCCTCCAGGTTGCGGGTCTCGCTGAACTTCTCGGTGAGCTCGTTGATGCGGTTCAGCAGCGTGGCGTCCTCCTCGCGGACCGCCAGGCGGTTCTGGAGCGTGTCCAGGTAGCGGCGCGCGAAGAACAGCTCCCGCTCCTGAAGGTACATCGCGTAGCGCACCACCACGATCAGCACCAGGGCGCCCAGAGCCAGGCCCACCAGCGCGTATTGCAGATACAGCGACTTCTCGTCGGGCACCTCGAAGACTTTCGAGCTGAAGAACAACATCAGGGCCGCGGGGACCCCGAGGATATACAGCGCCGCCGGTAACAGATGGGTGCGCAGGCGCATCCGCTCTCCGCTACTCTTCGCCCTCGATAGAGCCGACCTGGATATCGATGTTGGCGCGGTCCTCTATCTTGTCGACGCGCCCGTCGCGTATCCAGACCACCCGGTCCGATGCGCTGAGCATCTTCATGTCGTGGGTCGCGGTGATCACCGTTACGCCGCGTTCCTTGTTCATGCGCACGAGGATCTCGATGATCTCCTGACCGGTGCGCAGGTCGAGGTTACCGGTGGGCTCGTCGGCCAGGATGATGGCCGGGTCGTTGGCCATGGACCGGGCGATGGCCACGCGCTGCTGCTGGCCGCCGGAAAGCTCGAAGGGCTTGTGGCTGTAGCGATCGGCCAGGCCCACCCGTTCGAGCAGGTCCATGCCCTTGTCGCGGGCCTGGTCGTTGTTGAGCCCCGCGAAGACCATCGGCAGGGTGACGTTCTCCAGCGCGGTCATCACCGGGATGAGATTGAAGGTCTGGAAGATGTACCCGATCTTGCGGCACCTGAGCCAGGCCAGTTCGTAGGCGTCCAGTTGGGCCACGTCCACCTCGTCGATGTAGACCTTGCCGTCGCTGGGCTTGTCCAATCCCCCGACCATGTTGAAGAAAGTGCTCTTGCCCGAGCCCGAAGGCCCCATGATCGAGAGATACTCGCCGGCGCGAATTTCGAGGTTGATGCCCCGCAGCGCGTGGACCTCCACGTTGCCCATCCGGTAGACCCGCTTGACGTCCTTGGTGCGGACGATGGTCTGGTCAAGCATCCGGTGACTCCTCTCCCCCGCCGGGTTCAGTTCTCCTGGCGCATGGCCGCCACAGGCTCCATGCGCGCGGCCACGATCGCCGGGTAGATGGCCCCCAGCACGCTGAGCACCGTGCCGGCCACCATGGCCATCAACACTCCCTCCAGCACATCGCCCCAGGGCAGTGCGCTGAACAGCAGCGAGCGCAGCGTCCAGTAGCTCAGGGTGCTGAAGAACGCCGTGAGCAGCAGTCCGAGGATCACGCCGATCAGCGTGCCGATCGCGCCCACGAAAACGCTCTCCAGAAAGAACAGCTTGATTACGAAGCTGTCCAGCGCGCCGAGGCACTTCATGGTGCCGATCTCCCGGAAACGCTCGGTCACGGACATGAGCATGGAGTTGACGATGCCCACCACCGCCACGCACAGGGAAAGCACCACCAGCCAGGCGTCCTTCTTGCCGCTGCTCACCGCCGCGCCCGCTGAGGCGGGAGCCGCCCCTTCGCGCTCACCGGATTCCGACGCGGCTTGCTTCTCTCCGGCCCCGGCGGACTCCTCGGGATCATCTAGCCCCTTGCGGCGCAGAATCTCGGTGACGGTGTTGCGGATGACCTTCTGGCGGACGACCTCGCTCTCCCGCTTCTGCCCGTCCGCGGACGTCCAGGTCACGGTGCTCTTCTCCTCCTTGACCTCGACGATGACCTCCATGTTCTTGACGCGCTGGTCGTCGATCCGGCCCTCCCACAGCCCGGTGAGCACCGCACTGCCCGCCCAGACCGAGACCAGAAAGGCGATGGCCAGGATGACACCGCTCATGGTGATCAGGGATCGCCAGAAGCGCACCTTGAGACCGCGGAAAGCGATCTCCACCGCCTTGGAAAGCGGCAGCACGATCTGCTTGCCGATCTTGATCTTGTTGCCTTCTAGGAGTTGGCTGTCGCTACTCATTCTTCCGTCCGTTGCCGACCCCGCGGCTCTCTTCCCACCCCACGCTGGCCCACCGGGAAATCCGCCGCACGGCGATGACCAGCATGGTGACCAGCGTGACGCCCAGAGCCACGTTCACCCACCAGCCCTGAAAAGACTCGTATCCCTTGGCCTGCAGGAACCACAACCAGAGCATCGGCAGGGAGGCGGCAATCAGCACGTTCTCAACCATGACCACGGCCCGCCTGCGCCGCGGCTCCTGCCCGGGTCCGGCTCCGTTCTCTGATCTCATCCGCGGCCGATTATAGGCTCGTTCCGCGGGGCGTCAAGACTGCTCCGCCGCCTTCGCGTCGCTCGCGGTCTCGGGTTTCGCCTTGGACTGGGATGCCGTTTCCGGACCTCCCAAGCGCCTCTCCGCCAAGCGGGTAGCGCGGCCGGTGCGGTCCCGCAGGTAGTAGAGCTTGGCCCGGCGCCGGCGGCCCATGCGCTTGGTCTCCACCTTCTCCACCGAGGGGCAGTGCAGCGGGAAGACCCGCTCGACGCCCTCTCCCTGGAAAATGTGGCGCACGGTGAAGGCGGCGTGCACGCCCCGCCCCCTGCGGGCGATCACCGTACCGTTGAATATCTGGATGCGCTCGCGCTCGCCCTCCTTGATGCGCACGTGCACGTCCACGGTGTCCCCGATGTCGAACTCGGGAGTCTCCGCCTTCTTGTAGGCGTCGCCAACTGCTTCAACCACGCGGTTCATCTTGCGCTCCCTCCAGAAGATCGGGCCGGAGCCGGGCGGTGCGGTCGAGGCTCTGCCGGCGCCGGTACTCGGCCACCCTGGCGTGATCCCCGCTGCGCAGCACCTCCGGCACCCGGTGCCCCTCAAAGTCCACCGGCCTGGTGTATTGCGGGGCCTCCAGGAGCCCGCTCTCGAAACTGTCGTCGGCGGCCCCGTCCTCGGCGCCCAGCACCCCGGGCACCAGGCGAGCCACCGCGTCGGCTATGACCATGGCGGGCAGCTCCCCGCCGGTCAGCACGTAGTCCCCCACCGAGATCTCCTCCGGCGCCAGGATCTCCCTGACCCGCTGGTCGACGCCCTCGTAGTGCCCGGCGAGGATCACCAGCCGCTCCTCGCGCGCCAGAGAGCGCGCGGCGGCCTGGTCGAAGCGGCGCCCACCCGGGTCCGTCAGTATCAAGCGTCCCTCCGGCTCGGCCCCGGCCCGAACGGCGCGGACCGCCTTCACCATGGGCTCCACTCGCATGACCATGCCCGGCCCCCCGCCGTAGGGCCGGTCGTCAACCTTGCGGTGCGGCTCCTCGCTGTAATCCCGCAGGTCGTGGACCGCGAACTCCACCAGGCCCTTCTCCTGGGCCCGGCGCATCATGCTCTCCTCCAGGACCGGGGCGAACATCCCCGGGAAGATGGTAATGATGTCGATGCGCACGAGACCTAACCCCGCTCCGCGGTAACGGAGCCTCCCGGCCCCCTACTTCACCTTCTTCTTCTTGGGCTTCCTGGTCTTGGCTTCGAGCAGCCCCCGGGACCTGAGCAGTGCGGCGACCTTCTCGCTGGGCAAAGCGCCGACCGACAGCCAGTGCTTGATGCGCTCGCCCTTGAGCACCAGCTTCTGCTCTTCCCGAACCGCGCCGGGCTCGTAGTGACCGAGAACCTCGAGACAAGACCCGTCCCGCCGCGTCCGGGCGTCGAAAGCCCCCACGCGGAAACAGGCGCGGTCCTTGCGCCCCGTGCGGGTCATGCGAATGCGTACTGCCACGCTACCTCCTCTTTTTCTTCTTCTTCTTTTTCTTCCGCGCGCCCTTGCCATGCTTGCTCTTGCGCGAAAACAAATCGGACGGCAGGAAAGAGCCCAAACCGCCCGCCGCCCCGGCCTCACCCCCAGCCGCCGCCTCGGGGGCCGGGGCCTGGCCCATCAGCTTCTCCAGGCCGCCGAAGCGCCCCATGCGGCCAAACATCTTCTTCATTTGGCGGAACTGTTTCAAGAGCAAGTTCACTTCCTGGGGCGGGCGCCCGGCCCCCGCGGCCACCCGCCGCTTGCGTGAGCCCTGCACGATTTCGGGATGAACGCGCTCATCGGAGGTCATTGAGGATATCAGCGCCTCCATGTGCGCGAACTGGCTGTCGTCGATATCCGCGGCCTGGGGGGCGTTGACCAGGCCCGGGATCATGCCCATCAGGTCCTTTACAGAGCCCATCTTCTTGACCTGGCGGAGCTGCTTGAGGAAGTCCTCCAGGGTGAAGCCCCCGCCCAGCAGCTTGCCGGCCAGCTGCTGGGCCTCCTCCTGGTCGATGTTCGCCTGGGCCTTCTCCACCAGGCTGAGCACGTCGCCCATGCCCAGAATCCGCCCGGCCATGCGGTCGGGATGGAACTCCTCGATCTGGTCGAGCTTCTCGCCCACGCCCACGAACTTGATGGGCACCCCGGCCACCGCCTTCACCGAGAGGGCCGCGCCGCCGCGGGCGTCACCGTCCAGCTTGGTGAGAATCACGCCGGTGAGCTTGAGCCGCTCGGCGAAGGCCTTGGCGCTGGTGGCCGCGTCCTGGCCGGTCATGGCGTCGGCCACCAGGAATATCTCCCGGGGGCTGGTGGCCGCCGCGACCTCGGCGACCTCGGCCATCATCTCCTCGTCGATGTGCAGGCGACCGGCGGTGTCCAGGATGATCGTGTCGCAGGCCTTCTTGCGGGCGACCTCCAGCGCGCCCTTGCATATGGCGGGAGGCTGCGCGCCGCGCTCGGCGTGGACCGGCAGGCCCAGCTGCTCGCCGAGCCTCTCCAACTGGTCGATGGCCGCCGGACGCTGGACGTCGGCGGCCACCAGCAGCGGGTTGCGCCCGCGGGAGCGCAGCAGCCCGCCCAGCTTGGCGCAGGTAGTCGTCTTGCCCGAGCCCTGCAGACCGGCCATCAGGATCACGGTGGCCCCGGTGGGCGCGAAGTCCAGCCCCGACTCGACCGGGCCCATGAGCTCGACGAGTTCGTCGTGGACCACCTTGATTATCTGCTGGGAGGGGTCGACCGCCTTGAGCACCTCCTCACCCACGGCCTTCTCGGTAACCGTGGCCAGGAACTGCTTCACGACTTTGAAGTTGACGTCGGCTTCCAGCAGGGCGCTGCGCACCTCGCGCATGCCCTGCTCGATGTTCTCGCGGCTGAGCTTGCCGCGCATGCGGATGCGGTCGATGGCCCGGGTGATGCTGCCGGTCAGCGACTCGAACATGATCTAGTTTTCCTCTTCCCTGCGAATCTCGGCGCCCAGGGCGCGGAACTTCTCGACCAGGCGCTCGTAGCCGCGGTCCAGGTGATAGACCCGGCGTATCTCGGTGACGCCCTCGGCGACCAGCCCGGCGATGACCAGCGCCGCCGAGGCCCGCAGGTCCGAGGCCATCACCGTGGCCCCGCTCAGGCCCGCCGCGCCCTCGACTACCGCGGTGGTGCCCTGCGTCGAGATGTGCGCGCCCAGGCGCACCAGCTCGGCGACGTGCATGAAGCGCTCGGGGTAGACCTTCTCGGTGATCGTGCTGGTGCCCCCGGCGACCGAGAGCATGGCCATGAACTGGGCCTGCATGTCGGTGGGGAACCCCGGGTATGGCATAGTCGTCAGCTCGATGCCCGCGAGCTTCGCGGGCTCGACGCGCACGCAGCCGGACTCCACGCTGATCCCGGCGCCCGCGTCGGCCAGGCGGTCAAGCACCGCGTCGAGGTGCTCGGCGCGCGCCCCGCGGACCAGCACGCTGCCCCCCGTCGCCGCCGCCGCGGCAATGAAGGTCCCGGCCTCGATGCGGTCGGGGATCACCGTGTGCTCGGCCCCGTCCAGGCGCCGGACCCCGCGGATCACCAGGCGGTGGGCGCCGGCGCCCTCGATGCTGGCGCCCATGCGGATCAGGAAGCGGGCCAGGTCCTCGATCTCCGGCTCGCAGGCGGCGTGCTCGATGATCGTGCGGCCCTCGGCCAGCGCCGCGGCCATCATCACGTTGGCGGTGGCCAGGACGCTGGAGCCGAAGGCCCCGCCCATGTAGATGCGCGCCCCGCGAAGCCGCTCGGCGCGGGCGGTGATGTAGCCGTGCTCCACCTTTATGTCCGCGCCCAGGGCGGCCAGTCCCCGGAGGTGCAGGTCGATGGGCCGCGCGCCGATCACGCAGCCGCCGGGCAGGCTGACCCGCGCGAAGCCCCGCTTGGCGAGCAGGGGCCCCAATACGCACACTGACGCGCGCATGGTGCGCACCATGTCATAACTGGCGGTGGACTTGGACTCGTCCTGGACGGAGATGGCCAGGTCGCCGTCGGCCTCGCGCTCCACGCTGGCGCCCAGCTCGCCGAGCACCTTGCCGAGGGTGGCGACGTCGGTGAGCCGCGGCGCGCCGGAGATGCGGCACTTCCCATGGGCGAGCAGGCACGCGGCCATCAGCGGCAGCGTGGCGTTCTTGGAGCCGGAGACGGTCACCTCGCCGGAAAGCGGCCGGCCGCCCTCAATGACGATCTTCTGCATGGAGCCTTTCCGAATCTACCCCTCTCGCAGCAGCCATTATACGCGGAAGTGGCCGCGAATCAACCGGATTGGGCATCAGGAGCGCTCCGACAGCGCATAGCGCTCGAAGTTGCGGACGGCTCGGTGAACCAGCAGTGCGCCCAGCCCGAAGCGCAGCAGCATGACCGGCAGCACCGCAGCGATGTAAAGGCCGAAGGCAATATCCATGTCAAACCGGAGCCCCAGCCCCTCGTGAATCATCGCCGCCCCGACCACCATCCAGGTATCCGCGGCCAGCACGGTAAGCAGCGCGCCCAGCACCAACAAAGCACCCAGCAGCGCGCGCGCCGTCGTCCTGGCCCGCACCGAGCAGAAGAAGGCCGCGCCGGTCGCGAAAACGAAAATCGAGATGTCATTGACAAAGCGCAAGAGAACAGAGCAGCCGCCTGCCAGGGACCACTTCATCACCGGGCCCGCGGAACGGGCCAGTCCCACCACCACAGCGACGAAGATGGGCTTGGGGCAAAAGGCGCTGAAGACGTACAGCGCCACCCCGCCCCAATCCCATCTGAAGCTATTGACCGGATCCGAGACCGCCTCGCTGCCGGCCAGCAGCATGTAAACCGGCAGCGTCCACAGGAAGAAGCGCAGCCACGGCGTCACCGCGTTCAGGTAGCGCCCCCAGGCGACGCGCCGGCCCTCCAGCGGCGTGAGCATCATGCTTTCGAGGGTCCCGCGACTGCGCTCGGCGGCAAACGCCAGCGCGCAGGCCAGCACCGGCGCAATCAGGAGAATCGTCCCGGCCAGGGCGTAGCCGATCCCCGCCGAAATCTGGAGCACCTCGGCCCATACCTCCACGAAGAGCTCGCCTTTGACGTTCACTTCGCGCAGGCAACGCAGCACGAAAATCGTAACCATCACCACGTAAACCGCCACGGCGCACAGCTCCGGTGCGAAGCGCTTCGGCCACCGCCGCCGCCCCGGCGTCCGGGCGAAGGGGGCGCGCATCAACCTGCGAATCCGCCCGATCACGGCCCTTTGATCTCCCCGACCGCGTACCTGTCGAAGTTCCGGGCCACACGCCGCACCAGCGCGCTGGCCAGCCAGATCTCGAAGATGGTGACCGCTATGGCGGCCGCCAGGTACGCCCCGATCACCGGGATCGCGGAGCGCGGTCCGGACCAGCTGAGCCACCTCCACAGCAGCGCCAGGAAAAACCCGCCCCACTCCGCCGCGCAGAATACGGTCAGCATGACCACGGGTATCGCCACGCAGCTGATCAGCAGGGCGTGAACGCCCCGGCGCAGGCGCGCGGAGATGTAATAGGCCATGCCCACCGCGGCCATCATGTCGACAGCGTCCTTGGCAATCCTCCCGCACATCAGCACCCAGGTCCAGCAGGGCATTTCGGCAGACCGCCGCGCCCCGTCCATGACCAGCGCGATCATCGCCGGCTTGGGGGCGAACACGTAGGCCGTGGACAGAATGAAGAAGCCCTCGACACTGCGAGTGTTGATGGCCGACACGGCAACCGCCTGGCCGATGTAGATCGGCAGCAGGTAGGCCATGAAGCGCAGCCAGGGGACCACCGTGTGCCAGAAGCGACCCCGGCTGATATCGGAGTGATCCAGCGCGGTGAGGACCAGCGCGTCCATGGTGCCCCGGTCGCGCTCGTAGGCCAGCGACGTGGCGGCCAGGGCCGCGGGAACAACCAGGAGGATCAGCCCGGCGGCGATGTAGGCGAAGAGCACGCCGATCATCAGCGGCTGACGCGAGCCGTCCGCCAGCAGCACGGCCGTAAATCCGGTGACATACACCAGGCCCGCGCAGATTTCCGGAACCAGCCGGCTCCACGGAGCGCGCCGCCCCGGCGTCCGGGCCAAGGGGACGCGCATCAGCTTGCCAATCCGCCCGATCACAGCGCGCTCTCCTTCCCCAGCGCGTAGCGGTCGAAGTTACGGACGACGCGGCGGACAAGAAGAAACGTCACCCCGAACCTACATACCATCAACCCGAACGCGATAATACAGTAACCTACAAACCCTGTGTCTTCGGAAAAGTCAAGGACCTCGAACGCGAATGGCAACCACCAGGCGTCTACGGTCATCACAACCAGCCCGGCCGGAACAAGCAGGTAGCCGAGCAGCAGGGCGCGACCACCTGACTTGCTGTGCGCCGAGAAGAAATAGGCGACCCCGCAGGCAAAACACAGCAGGGAAAAGTCGTTGAGCATCCTGAACGGTATGATGCTCAGGCCGAAGAAGGTGCACTTGAAGGGTACGCTCGCTGGAACATCGAACAGGTGAAACTCGGCGACGATGAACTGCGCCAGAACAACCAGCGGCTTGGGTAAGAACACGCATCCCGCCCACGCTTGCCAGCTGTTCCATTGGCGTACTAGATCGCTGTGTACAATCTCGCTCGCGGACATCACCAGATAGGTGGGCAACAGGTAGAGCAGTACCCTCGACCAAGGCAGGAGAACCCGTAGGAATCGCCCCCAGATCATGCCGCGGGCGTCGCCCGAAGCCAGGATCAGCGACTCCAGCGTGCCGCGGTCGCGCTCGGAGGCCAGCGCCAGGGCAGCGACCCCAATCGGCACGATCACCAGAAGCAGTCCGCTCAGCCCGTAAACCAGTCCGGCAGCCTCTAAGAGCCGCGCGTTGCGAACCTCGCAGGGAATCAACAAGACCAACAGGCCCAGGCCGTATATGGCCGCCACGCACAACTCCGGCGCGAAGCGCCTCGGCCACCGCCGCCGTCCCGGCGTCCGGGCGAAGGGGGCGCGCATCAGTTCTCTTATCCGGCGCAGCAAGTCAGCGATTCCCGATTCAGGCCCTTAACGCGAAGAATATCCGCTCCAGGCCGGCGAGGTCCCTGGTCACTTCGACCTCCCGATACCCGCCGGCCGCGGAGAAGAACTCCGTCACCGCACTCCCCTGCCCTTCCCCGATTTCCAGAACCACCGCCCCTCCGGGCCGCAGCCACCTGGCGCACTCCGGCGCCAGCCGCCGGTAAAAGTCCAGCCCGTCGGCCCCGCCGTCGAGCGCGAGTCGCGGCTCGTGCTCCGCTATCTCGGGCATCAGGCCGGCGATCTCGTCAGTCGCTATGTAAGGCGGATTGGACATCAAGAGATCCAGCGTCCCCGCCGCGACCTCACCCTCCAGCGCCGCGAAGAGATCGCCCTCCCGGAACTCAATGCGCTCCGCGGCGCCGAGCTTCCCGGCGTTCTCCCGCGCGACCTGCAACGCCTTAACAGAGACGTCCGTCGCAACGACGCGCAACTCCGGCACTTCCAGCGCCAGAGTGATCGCCAGGCATCCCGAGCCGGTGCCGATGTCCGCGGCCAGTTTCGCTCCGTGCTCCCGGGCCCAGGAAACGGCCCTTTCCGCCACGAGTTCGGTCTCGCTGCGCGGGGAGAGCACGTCGGCGGTCAGGGCGTAGTCCCTGCCGTAGAAGCCCCAGGAACCCAATATGTGCGTCGTGGGCTCGCGGCTCGCGCGCCGACCGACGTACTCGCGGAAAGCGGCCTTTTCCTCAGCGGTCAGGACGCGCTCGGGCTCGAGCAGCAGCTCCAGTCGCGCGGGCAGGCGCAAGACATCGGCCAGCAGCAGCTCGGCGTTTAGCCGCGGACTGGGGACGCCGTTCTTCGTGAAGTGTTCGGTCGTCCAGGTGAGAATCTCGCGGACGGTCCAGCTATCTTGATTGACCACCATGATTGTTCTAACCGCCAAGACGCCAAGAAACACTTGAGAACAGTTTCATCGATCCGCGCCGCGCCTCGGAACCTTGTGGACCTCAATCGCGGCCCCTATGACCGTGTCAGCCAGCTTGTCAATATCTTCACCGGGCTCATTTCTGCTCTCCTTGGCGCCTTGGCGGTTCAAATCCGACCTGTTCAGGTTCACAGTTCGTCCTCGATGCCGGTGGCCGCCTGCTGCTCCAGGGCCTCGATGATCCCGTCGAGGTCGCCGTCGATTACCCTTTCCAGGGGATGGTTCTTGTCCTCACCCTCCAGGCGGTGGTCGGTGCAGCGGTTCTGCGGAAAGTTGTAGGTCCTGACCCGCTGGGAGCGATCGCCGGAGCCGATCTGCGTGCGCCGCGCATTGGAGATGGCCTGCTCCTGCTTGGCCTGCTCCAGCTTGAAGAGCTTGGCACGCAGTATGTCCATGGCCCGGTCGCGGTTCTGATGCTGGCTGCGGGACTCCTGGCAGCGCACCTGGATGCCGCTGGGCTTGTGCAGCAGGCGGACCGCCGAGTCGGTGGTGTTGACCCCCTGCCCGCCGGGGCCGCCGGCGTGGGCCACTGAGATTTCCAGGTCGCTGGGGTCGATGTGCACCTCCACGGGGTCGACCTTGGGCAGCACCGCCACGGTGGCCAGCGAGGTGTGCACCCGGCCCTGGGCCTCGGTCTCGGGGACGCGCTGCACGCGATGGCCGCCGCCCTCGTACTTCATGAGCCGCCAGGCGCCCGAGCCGGAGATCAGCAGGGTGGCTTCGCGCAGACTGTCCTTCTCCCCGCGGTTCTCGTCGAGAATCTGAATCTTGAGCTTGTGCCGCTCGCAGAACTTGCGGTACATCTTGAACAGGTCGCCGGCGAACAGCCCCGCCTCGGTGCCCCCGGTGCCCGCGCGGATCTCCATAATCGCGTCGCGGTCGCCCTGGCCGTCCTCGGTGGCCACCAGGCGCTTGAGGTCGCCGCGCAGCGCGTTCTCTTTGTCCTTGAGTTCGGGCAGCTCCTCGCGGGCCAGCTCGGCCAGCTCCGCGTCGCCGCCGGCGGCCAGCTCCTCGGCCTCCAGGCGGTCGCCGTGGACCTTGAGGTACTCCTCGTAGACAGGCACGACCTTGGCCAGCGACCCGTGCACGCGGCGCTTGGCGGGGTAGTCCGGCGCGCCGGCCGCCCCCGGAGCGTAGAGCCCGGCTTCCAGCTCCCGGTAGCGCCGGAGCATCTCTTCAAGCTTCTTGAGGGCCATGCCCGACCCTTCCTAAAAAGAACGGGGGCCGCGGTCGGCGCCCGCACCAGGCGCCCGCGGCCCCCGTCGACTCGCTCAGCTACTTGCTGTCGGCGGCCTGGTCCTTCTTGGCCTCTTCCTGCTTGGGCGCTTCCTGCTTGGCCTTTTCCTGCTTGGGCGCGACGCCTTCGGTCTCCTTGGCCTTCTGCTCTCCGGCGGTGGGCTTGGGCGCGCCGGCGCCGCGGGCCTTGGACTCGATCTTGGCCATTGGCTTGCGGCCCTTGACCGCCTTGCTCTTGGGCTTGGCGGCCTCCTTCTCGGCCTTGTCCCCGGTCCAGGCGAAACGCTTCTGGAAGCGCTCCACCCGGCCGGCGGTGTCCACGAAGCGGTCGTCACTGCCGGTGTAGAAGGGGTGGCAGGCCGAGCAGATGGCCACGCTGATTTCCTTGCGGGTCGAGCGCGTCTTGATGATGTTGCCGCAGGCGCACTTGACCTCGACATCGAAGTACTTGGGGTGAATCTTCTTCTTCATCTCGCTGACCTCTCTGTGGCCGCCGGGCCCTCGCGGACCCCTCAGGCCTGCTGCGTCTTGGCTTTCTGCGCCGCGGCTATCACCTGCTGCGCGATGTTGCCGGGCACCACGTCGTAATGGCTGAACTCAATGGAGTAGTAGCCCTCGCCGCCGGTCAGGCCGCGGAGCTCGGTGCTGTACTGCTGGACCTCGGCCAGGGGCACCTGGGCCTTGACCACCTGCATGTCGCCCACCTGGTCCATGCCCTGCACCCGGCCGCGCCGGCCGGCGATGTCGCCGGTGATGTCGCCCATGTACTTGGAGGGCACCGCCACCTCCATGTTGACCACCGGCTCCAGGAGCACCGGCTTGGCCAGCACGACGGCCTTCTTGAAGACTTCCCGCCCGGCGATCTGGAAGGCGATGTCCTTGGAGTCCACCGGGTGGACCTTGCCGTCGATGAGCTCCACCTTGAAGTCCACCACCGGGTAGCCGGCGACCACCCCTTCGGCGGCCTTGAAGCCGATGCCCTTGTCGACCGAGGGCCGGAAGGACTGGTCGATGGACCCGCCGAATATCTTGTCGACGAACTCGTAGCCCTCGCCGCGCTCGGCGGGCAGCAGGTTGATGAACACCCGCGCGAACTGCCCGGCCCCGCCGGTCTGCTTCTTGTGGGTGTACTCCACGTTCATGGCCGGCTGGGTGATGGTTTCCAGGTAGGGCACCTTGGGCGGTTTGGTGGTGGCCTCCACCTTGAAGCGGTTCGCCAGACGCCCGATCTTCATGTCCAGGTGCAGTTGGCCCATCCCGCTGATGACCATCTCGTGGGTCTGGTCGCTGCGGGTCACGGTGAAGGCGGGATCCTCGTCGGCCAGCTTGCGGAGCGCGCCGATGATCTTCTGCTCGTCGCCGCGGCTCTTGGGCTGGACCGCCAGCTGGACCATGGGCACCGGGATGTTGGGCCGCTCGAAGAGTTCGCCGGGCCCATCGGAGAGCGTGTCCCCGAAGCCGATGCTCTCCACCTTGGCCACCGCCAGGATGTCCCCGCAGATGGCCTCGTCGACGTCGTCCTGGGTCTTGCCCATGGCCCGCAGGAAGCCGGTGACCCGCTCGGGCTTGCCGGCCCCACCCACGGTAATCTGCACGGGGGTCTTGGCCGAGCCGGCGAAGACCCGGAAGAAGCACAGCTTGCCGACGTAGTCGTCGCTCTTGACCTTGAAGACCCGCGCGCGGAACTTGCCCTCACTGGTGACCTCGAAGGGCTGGGGCTCCTCGCCCTCCTTGAGGGTCCGGACCTTGGCGACCAGCGGGTTCGGCGCGAAGTTGGCCAGCCAGTCGAGCAGCTCCTTGACCCCGATGTCCTTGCGGGCCGCGGTCACGAATACGGGCACCACCTCGCCGCCGGCCAGCGCCTTGGCGTAGGCCCCGGAGAGCTCCTCGGTCTTGATCTCCTCGTCGCCCAGGTAGCGCTCCAGAAGATCGTCGTCGGTGCTGACCACCGCCTCCATGAGCTTGCTGCGCAGCTCGGCCTGCTCGTCGCTGAGCCCTTCCCCGGCCAGCAGGTCGACCACCTTGCTGATGGCCGGCCCCTCGGCGTCGCCCACGGTCGCGGGGACCACGCTGCTGCCGAAGATCTCCTGCAACTGCTCGATCACCTCGCCGGCCTTGGCGTAGTCCTGGTCGGCCTTGGTGACCACGAAGGCCCGGGCCAGGCCCAGCTCGCCGGCCGCGTCCCAGTGCTTGCGGGTGGAGACCTCCACGCCCTTGGACGCGTCCACGCAGATCAACGCGGTCTCCACGGCGTAGAGCGAGGACAGCGCCTCGCCGATGAAGTCCAGGTACCCGGGGGCGTCGAGCACGTTGAGGTGCTTGCCGGAGTAGGAGCAGTGGGCCAGGGCCAGGTCGACGGAGCTCTTGCGTTCCTTCTCGTCGGCCTCAAAGTCGAAAAGCGAGGTGCCGTCGTCCACCGAGCCCAGGCGCTTGGAGGCCCCGGCGGAAAGGAGTATGGCCTCGGCCAGGGTGGTCTTGCCGGTGGAACCGTGCCCCACCAGCGTGAAGTTGCGGATGTCTTCGGTCTTGTACTTGGCCATGTCGTGTCCCTGTTTTCGTGAGCCCGGGCCGCCCCAGCCGTAATAATCAAAGAGGCGGGCACTGCCCGCCGCTATACGGCCGTACCTCCTTGATTCTACAAGATTTCGGCGGATTGCAAGGGCAAAACGCCGGCGACCTCGGCCCTCCCTGCGCAGCTGCCTGGGAAGGTGTACCCAGCGCCTCGGTCGAGGCCCGGTTCACTCAGTGGTCGTGATCGTCACCCTCGCCGGGATGCTCCGGCGCGGCCCGCTCCCGTCTGGGCTTGTGCTCGCCGCCGTCTTCATGCGGCGCGGTCGCGTGCAGCAGCCACAGTCCGGCGGCCATCACCGCCATGCCCGCGGCCACGCCGACGATGCCCAGGTGCTCGCCGCCCTCCTGGCGCGCGGCGGGCAGCAGTTCGTCCAGCGAGATGAAGACCATCACCCCGGCCACCGCCGCCAGCGTCGCGGCCATCACCGACGGGCTCAGTATCGGGAAGAGCACCGCCGCGGCCAGCAGCGCCCCGGCCGGCTCGGCCAGCGCGGCCACCAGGCTCCAGCCCAGCGCCTTTCTGCGGCTGCCGGTGGCGGCGTAGATCGGCGCGGCCACCGCCAGCCCTTCGGGGATATTGTGCAGCGCGATGGCCGCAGCCACCGCCCAGCCCAGCCCGCGCGGGTCGTGCAGCATTCCGGTGAAGACGGCCATGCCCTCCGGGAAGTTGTGTATCCCGATGCCCAGCGCGGCCAGCATCCCCGCCCGGAAGACCGTCTTCTTGCCCCTTCTGGCGTACTTCTCGGCGAGGTAATCGTGGGGCACGAGGACGTCGATGAGGAACATGACCACCATGCCGACGAAGAAGAACAGGTAGGCCAGTCCCGCGCCGACGGCTTCCTGACTGTGACGCAGGAAGCCGGCAAAGGACACGAAGATCATCACGCCGGCGGCGAAGCCCAGGCTCAGGCTGAGGGTCCGCGCGCCCGGGCGCCGGACGATCACCCCCAGGAGCGCGCCCAGCACGGTGGCCAGCCCCGCCAGGGCGGTGACCAGCAACGCGGTGAGCAGTTCCTGCATCTCTTCTCCTGCGCGTCGCCCTTCAGGGACGATATTGGTGACGATATTGCGGCACCCGCAGGCAGTCAACCCTGAAAACCGCGGGCGGCCTCCCGTTGAGGGCGGAGCGCTCAGCGGACGCTGATCTTGATTTCGCTCCGCGCCGTGCAGGTCAGCTTCACCCGGAGTATCCGGCGGCTGAGGATGTCGCTCACGTAGGCGGCCCGGTCGGAGACGCCGACCGCCAGCGGGAAGGCGAAGGGGATCGCCGGCTCGGGCAGCGCGCTCTTGGGGCCCCCTGAGTCCTGGTTGCCGTAGCTGCCGAAGGTGCAGATCAGGTTGCCGGCAGTGTCCAGGACCACCACCCGGAAGCGGGCCGCGTCGGGAGAGAACGTGCGGCCGAAGCCGTCCACGTCGAAACGCATGCCCTCGCAGCTGCAGCCCTGCAGCGCGCCGTGCTTGTATACGCCTCCCTTGTAGGCCGGGACTGGGCCCACCCCGAAGTACCGCCACAGGGCGTCCTTGACGCCCGCGGGCACGTCGTAGGCCAGCAGACCCTTTTCTCCCCCGACGCCGGGACCCACCCCGACGCCGCCCCCCGGACCGAACTTGAGGATGCTGCCGTACATGATCGGGTAGTGGTGCCTGACGTCCGCTGAACGCTTCTTGGTGGCGTCAACCTTGCCGGCCAGTTCCGGGGGCACCGGCTGCCCGGCGGGCTTGACCGGACTGCCGACATAGAAATTGCCCGCGGGATCCATGCGCAGCGAAAGCGCTCCCTGGGTCAACCGGCCGATGACGTCCTTGCGGCGCATCTTGCCGTCCGGTCCCCACTCGGAAACAGAGTACTGACTGTGGGTGGCCTTGCCGGTCTCCTGGAGCAGGTAGACCGTCCCGTCGGGCCGCGCGGCTATCCCCCGGCTCATGAGGTGCTGCGAGTTTATCTTCGGCAGCTCCATCGCGTCGCTCTTGTTCGAGTCGCGGCCCTTGAAGTTGGCCGGCTTGCCGTCGCGGTCGAAGCGGCAGATGTAGCTCTTGCCGTAGCCCGTGGTGGAGTATACGTAGCCGTCCTGGCCGTAGGTTACGCACTTGCCCACCGAGAGCCTCGCGCCGAACTTCTTCTGGACCTTGCCGTCGAGACCGTTGACCCTCAGGAACGGCGTGTAGAGGAAGCCCTGGTTGATGTAGAGCTCCTCGCGCGCGCGGTCCACCTGGATGTCCCGGCAGGAGATGAACCCCTCGCCCTTGCCCTTCTCCTCGGGCTTGCCCAGCTTGCCGCCGGTCTCGGCGAAGCGCAGCAGACGGAAGCGGTCGTAACGTATGGTGGAGCCTACCCAGACCACCGGCTCCTTTCCCGAGCCGTCCACCGTCAGCAGCGCGTAGGTGTCGCGCCGCTTCTTGCCCTTGAGCTTTGTGAACACGCCCGGTATTTCCTGACTGTAGTCCAGCTTGGCGCTCTTGCGGCCCGCGAACCTGACTATTTTCGTCGGTGGATCGCCGCCGGCCAGCACGAACACCGCCCCGCTCTTCCCGTGAAGCCCCAGCAGCCAGGGCCCATCGACCGGCAGGGCGTTCAGGAACTTGCCCTTGGGATCGAAAACCGCGATGCGGTTGTTGCCGCGATCGGTGACGTAGATGTTGCCATCCTTGTCCACGGCCACGTTCCCCGGAGAGTTGAGATGCTCTCCGTCGTCCCCGGCCTCGTCGGGCTTGCCGATGAAGGGTGTAATCTCCTTATCGCCCCACTTGGCGCGGTAGATCGCGTGCTTGGGCAGCGCCGGCTTCCAGCGCGGCTTGACGGCCACCCCGGAAACGTAGATGGTCTCCCCGCCGGGCGCGAAGGCCAGGTAGGCGGAGCCGGACATGCCCTTGCCGCCCAGCGCCGGGCCGAAGGCCCCGCCCTTGGGCACCCCGCCGTCCTTGGCGTCGATGGCCGTAAGCACCGGTCCCTTGCCGCGAACGTTGGTGATCAGGAACATCCGCCGCCCGTCGGGAGAGATGGCCATCTGCTGGCGCTGGGGCTCGGCCGCGAAGGGGTAGATGCTCTTCAGGTGGTTGGCGTGCAAAAACGGATACTTGCCATGCTCGCCCAGGTCCAGGACCCCGAAATCCTTGACCCTCTCCGGGAAGCACTTCGCCTGGTAGGGCATGATCGTCCGCTTGTAGCCGCCCTCCCGGTCGAAAACGCTGCACAACGCCGAGCCGAAGTGCCTGTGCATGTGCCGGCCCAGGTTGATGGCGAAGAGCTCGCCCTTCGGGCCCACGGTCAGCCCGCGCACGAAGCCCAGCGTGTTGGGCGCGTAGCCCAGCGCCCTGTCAAGTTCCGGCTTGAGTCCCAGGCTCACCCGGACCGTGTACGGGCCCGCGGCGAGCTTCTTGCCGAAGTCGTCCTTGAAATCCCACGTCAGACTCTGGGCCAGGGAACCCTTCTTGAGCGGCTTCGGAGCGTTCTTGCCGAGGAGCCCCGCGGCCAGGTGGCGGACCACCTGCCCCTTGCCGCCCAGCACGGCCACCTCCACGTCGGTGGGCGCGGAGACGGTAAAGGAAATCGTCGCCTTGCCTCCGGCGGTCGTCACCTTGGGATCGGAAGCGAACTTGACCTCGCCCGCCCGGCCCGCGCTGCCGACCAGCGCCGCCGCGAGGACCAGCACCAACTCACAGGATATCTTTGCGCGCATCTGCGTGGCCTCCAATTCGATTCCCTCGTCAACTCGCGTTCACCTGCGCCGCCTCGCGGCAGCCAGGCGTTTCTTCACCTTCACCAGCGCCCACCTGGCCTCGCCGCGGAGGTCGACCAGCTTGTCCCGCCTGGCGACGCCGGCCAGCGGCCGCAGGCTCTCCCGCCCGCCAACCGCGGCCAACCCGACGATGGCCTCGCGGCGCGTCCAGCGGGACTTGTCCCTGAGCGCGACCAGCAGCGGCTTCTCGGCGTCCGGGTTGCCGCTGGCCGCCAGCGCCACCGCGGCCTCGCAGCGCACGTACTGGTTGCCGTCCTTCAGCGCGGCGGCCAGCTCCTTGACGCCCCGCTCCACGCCGGCTGCCGCCAGCGCGCCGGCGACGGCAATGCGCCCGCGCACGGTGCAGCGCGCCATGACCTTCTCCGCCTCGGGGGCCGCCTCGGCGCCGGCAAGACTGACCAGCGCCGCGGCCTCGGCGGCCAGCGCGCCGCGGTCCTTCTCTTTCGCCAGCGCGGCCCTGAGCGCCGGCACGGCCGCTTTGTCGCCTTTCAACGTCAGGAGCCGCGCGGCCTGCGCGCGGTGCTTGGCCCCGCTCTTCTTGAGCCGTGCGGCGAGTTCCTTAACTGGCCCCGCGTAAGTCAGCATTTCGAGGTAGCAGTTCTCGGCCCAGCCGCGCTTGCCACGGGCTTTCCGCAACTCGGCCAGGCCCTCCTCGCCAAAGGTCATTAGCGCGGCAACCACCGCGTTCTTGGTCCAGCCTTGCGGGCATTTCCACATGATCTCCGCGGCGGTCTTGGCGTTCGGCGACTTGTCCAGGCGGACCAATGCCTTGCGCATGGCCGATACCAGCTTCTTGTCGGCCAGGTAACGTCTTTTCACTCTGGGCGGCTTGAGCATCAGCGGGTGCGGGCCGTCCTGAACAGGCGGCCGCGCGGCCAGCTGCATGGTGATAGAAACGTTCTCGACCTTCTTCGCGCCAACGTTGAAAGAGTACCTCGACCGGCTGCGCTTGACGACGCGGCTCAGGCTCTTCTCGAGGCCCTTCTCCTTCCACACGTGGACAACCCTGACCCCGCCGCGCGGGACACGCCAGCGCTCCGGCGCGCAGCCCCAGGCCATGCGCGCGGCGATCATCTTGCCACCCTCCCCGCCCGCCGCCGAGCGGGCCAGCTCATACTTCACGAAGACCGCCTTCGCCGGCCGCCTGAGCGGTATCTTCTGGTCGGTCTCGAAGCACCAGTGCCCCAGGTAGGGCGCGCGGTCGGCCTCCCACAGCAGCTTCCAGCCGGTGGGCTTGTCCACCGCGTAGTAGATGCGGAAGAGTTCGTCGGGCGCGGCGGCCACGTCCCAGTGCGAGCGGAAGGCCCCGCCGGCCTTGGCCCAACGGATGCGCTTGCCCTTCGGCGCGGCCATCTTGTAGACCACGTGACCCAACTTCCCGCGGCGCCCGCTGGGCGACAGCGTGGGGTAGCTGCCCTTCTGGAACTTCATGTCCTTCATCGCGACCAGCAGGCGATTGTGGCTGGCCTTATCGTAATACTGCACGGTCTCCTCGAAGACCTCCGGGCCGGGCTCGAAGCTGGCGGTCATCCTGTTCTTCCCGGATCTGACCGCGGGGAGCACCGCGGCGTTAAGCTGGCAAGCGGTGTCCAGGCCGAAAGAGACTATCCGCGCCGCGCCGGCCAGCTCGAAGCGCACGATGTAGCTGTACTTTCCTTCCACTATGTTGGAAAAGTCCACCGCGAAGTCGGTCTCCCCCACCCGCGCCGCCTTCCAGACCTCCTTCCAGGTGGCCCCGCTGTCAACCGAGGCCAATACGCGCGCCTTGTCGGCCGCCGCCGGCCGCACGCAGCGGCCGGAGACCACCGCCGCGCCGGTAGTGTCATCGGTCTTCGTGACGTCCCCGGGCCAGCCGGCGATCACGTAGGGCAGGCGCACCCGGAAGTCGGCGTGGGCGGGCTGCCCCGCGCGCGCCGGCCGGAAGCCCGGGCCGGCGGCCTCGATGTTCGTCCGGGCGAAGACGCCCGCGGCGAAGTCAGCCGCACCGGCGCCCAGATTCGGGCGATAGACCAGCAGGCCGTTCCCGAAGGAGAGCGGCGAGCCGTCGTCGTTGCGAGGCGCTTGCGGATAGAGCTTCCCGTAAGGGTCAAGAGGACCCTTCCAGGGGTTTACGTAACCGTTGCTCCTGACCTCCCCGGCCAGCCCCGGCGGGCAGTGCCACTTGCCGGCGTTGCCCCACCAGCGGGTGAAGCGCTCGCCGGGCCGCAGCGCCAGGTTCATGGAGTGCGCCGTGCGGTACTTGTCGTGCTGGCGGTAGTGATTCAGTTGGTTGAGCAGGTAGCCGGCGAAGATGTGCTTCTGCTCGTAGGGCACCAGGGGCCGCAGCTCCGACGGGAAGAAGGGCTTGCTGGGCCTCTCCGCGCGCAGGATCATCTCGGCGGCCCGGCCGCGGTAGTCAGTCAGCTCGGCGATGCTGCCGTCGGCCAGCCGCGAGAAGCCGCGCTGGTCGTGGTCCAGGAAGTGGTACTTGCCGTCGTAGTAGACCTCGGTCACGGCGTGACCGCCGATGCCCGCGGAGCGGGCCTCGAGACCCGCGGCCTCGTAAAGCGCCTCGGCCAGCGAGCGGATCGCGAAGCAGTAGGCGTAGCCGTAGACGTTGAGCTGCTTGTTGACGTCGAAGACCACGTCGAGCTCGTGGGTCTTGCGCGGGCCGTCCAGGGGCGCCGGCCAGTGGTAGGTGTTCTTCCAGCAGTAGCGCCAGATGGCCAGGGACTTCTGTTCGGGGGTCATGCCCCGAGTGATGATCGAGCGGACTACTGCTTGAGGGCTGGAGGCGTCGGGGGTGTGCATGCTGACGATCTTGGGGCTTATCATCTCGGCTCCGTTCTCTCTGGCGCGCGCGCCCGCCGCGGGCAGGATCGCCGCGGCCAGCAACGCTGCGGTAAGCCAACCCGTTCTGGAAATCATCGCTAGTCTACTTCTTCCCGGGCAGCAGCATCCCGGTGGCGTTGGGCGCGCTGCGGTACATGTGGCCCATGTCCTTGGAAAGGTGATTGGGCTTGCCCCGCCAGAGCGTCTTGAGGGCCGCCTTCAGGTACTTGTCCTCTCCGGTTTCCCGGTAGAGCAGCGCGAAGGCGAAGGTCCAGTTGGCGTACTGCGCGCCATCGTCCACGAACTTGTCGCAGGTGCGCCTGATGGCCTTCAGAACCTGCGCCTCGCCGGTCGCCAGGTAGTACTTGGCGAAGCTTTCCAACAGGATTCCGTCGGTGAACCTGACCCGCGCGTTGAAGAGGCCGTCGAAGCGGTCCTGCCGGACGATGCCCACGTCGATGACTTTCTTGGCGCGCTCCAGGTATTTCTTATCCCCGGTGTGCCGGTAGCCGGCCAGCAGGGAGATTATCTGGTGCCCGGGCTTGCGCGTCCCTCCGTAATCGGCGTCCTTGTAGCGCCGGGCGTGCTCGGCGAGCTCCATGCCCACCTTGAGCGCCCGCCGGTCGCCGAACAGGTAATAGCGCTCGAAGAGCGACTCCGACTTGTGGTGCGAGAAGGCCACGTTGATGATCGGCGACATGTGCTCCGGCGGGTCGAAGCCCACGTGGTTGGTCGCCGGGCAGCGCCGCGATGACCCGCCCTGCTTGAAGCCCGGGTTCCAGTGGCAGACGTCGATGTCCATGAAGTGCCAGGTCTGGTCGCGGAACCACTCCAGGTACTTGGCTTCCCCGGTGCGCGCGAAGTACATCGCGGCGATATGGGCCAGGTCGTAGTAGTTCGAATCCCAGGCGATGTCCCAGGGCGTGCCCTTGCTCTTCCCGTTCTTCCAAACGTAGTGCAAGGTGTCGCCGAAGGCCAGCCAGCCGTAGGTGTCTATAGTCACGCCGCGCTTGCTCCACTTGTCGCGCCCCGGGCCTGACAGCTTATCAAAGTAGCCGCTGATGCGCTTGTCGAAGTTGGCGAACTCTTTCGTGCCTTCGCCGGCCAGCTTCGACCCCGCCGCGGCCAGCGTCCCGAAGACTCCCGTCTTCTGGCAGTACCACTCCGGCGGCGCGGCGGCGAAGAGCGGCTTCTGGAAGCCGACGAACACCTTTTGGATGTCAGCGGGCTTGGCCTTGCCGTCGTGGAAGTAGAGCAGCACCTCGTGGGTGCGGGCCATTCCCGTGAAGAACTGCAGCTTCTTGCCCGCCAGCTTGGGGTAGAGCCCCACGTTGATGGTCCCGTCGCCGCAAAGCTCAATGGCCTTCGGGAAGGTCTGCCAGAAACGGTGGACGCCGACGGCCACTCCGCGGTTGGCGTTGACCAGGTTTCCCCAGCCGATAGTCAGCGGCTTCCTGGCTTTGGGATCGCCGGAGCCCTTGGCCTCGCCGCCGAACTCCCAGCTCGTGGACTTCCTCACAATGACGTGGGCCTTCTGGCCAGCGGCGAGCTTGCCGGTCGCCGGAGCGCCATCTCCACCCAACGCAAACTTCAAGTCCTTCGCACCGCGCAGCTTGAACCCCAGCGACAGGTCCTCGATGTAGTGCTTCATATCACGCGGCTTGCCGTACTTCTTGGTCACCGTAGCGACGATCTTCACCCGGGTAGAGCCGGAGTAGGCGTGGATTCTGACCTCGTAGTCGTAGCGGTCCGGGCCCGGCCCGGCCAGCTTTCCCGTCGCGAGCAGAGTGACGCGCATGGGCGTCTTTTCCTCGACAATCACCTTGCTCTCGGTGTCGGCCGCGCTGGTGTAGCGCTTGCCGCCGATGGTCATGGCCAGACCTTCGGGATGGGAACCCAGTACCTCCCACCAACTCTTCCTGCTCCTCGTGCTCGTCAGGACACTGACCGCTTCAAACAGCCGGAAGCCATTCTTGCGGACCTCAAACATCAGAGCGCCGGTGTGGATCTTGATGAGCCCGCCCTCCTCGGTGACCTGGACCGGCGCCGATGGCATCCTCGGCTTGCCCACGGCAACCGCAACTCCGAACGTCGCCGTCCCCCTGGCGGCCACGCTTAACTGCGTGTCCAGCAGCGCCCAGCGCACCGACTTGTCCTTCGGCCAGAAGTTGACGGCAGTGAAGCTGGCCGGCACCGGCTTGCCGGCGGCGTCCAGCAGCGTCAAGTGCCCCGTGCCCCTGAGCAGCCCCTTGGGAAAAGGCACGCCGCAAGTCACCGGCTCGGCCTTGCGCTCGACGCCGGCCCTTTCCACGACGCGCAACTTCACTAGTTCACCGCCGGCGGCCAGCGCACCCCATGATGTCAACAGGGCGCCGAGCATAACTGCTTTCTTCATCGTGCATCTCCTCGCGTATTGACTGGTCAGCTCGCCGGACCGTTCAGCGGCCGGGCCTCGCCGCTCTCGACGACCATCATCTGGCAGGGCACCACCACCCGCCGGGCCGGGCCGCTCTCCCCGGCGATGCGCCCCATGAGCATCTTCACCGCGCTGCGGCCCATCTCCCGGGGGTCCTCGCAGGCCCGCAATCTGGGCTCGCCGTGGAGGTCACTCAGCGGCAGGCAGTCGGCGCCCACGGCCTCCAGCGGCGCCCCCCGCTCCCGGCCCCAGGCCAGCACCGCGTCGAGAATCCCGCCCACCGTGGCCGAGAACACCGCGGTGGGCGCCTTGCCGGCGGCGGCCAGTTGCTCCAGGCGCGCCGGGAAGCTGAGCTCCCGCTGGCGGGGCTGGAGGACGAGTTCCTCGTCGACCTCCACGCCGCGCTCGGCGTGCGCCCGGCGATAGCCGGCCAGGCGCTCCAGCGACCCCTGGTCGGGCGCCTGGTAGGCGCGCGAGCCGTGACGGGCCATCCCCAGGAACGCTATCCGCGTGTGGCCTTCCTCGAAGAGCTGCCTGGTGCCCTGATAGCCGCCCATCTCCGTGCCGCCGACCACGGCGTCGAGATCCAGTCGCTCGGTCTGGTAGTCGACGGAGACCATCGGCAGCCCCGAGGCCAGCAGCGCGGCCAGGTGGTCGTCGCTGTCGACGCCCACGCAGATGAGCCCGGCGACGCCCTTGCGGGCCAGGTCCGCGGGGCTGGGCGGATGGAACTCCTCCCCGGGAAGGGTCTTGCCGGCCATGAAGAGGATGTCCCGCCCGGCCTCGCGGGCCCCGGCCTCCACCCCGGCGAGGACCGCGCTGAAGTAGTCGCTGTCGCTCAGCCCGCCCTGCCAGGAGTAGTAGATGAAGCCCAGCGCGCCGTCGGCGCGACCCTGGGTGTCGGCCACGAAGGTTCCCCGGCCCTGCTCGCGGTACAGAAACCCCTCGGCCACCAGCTCGCCGATGGCCTTGGCCACCGTGGCCCGGCTCACCGTGTACTTGGCGACCAGCTCGTGCTCGGAGTCCACCCGGTCGCCGGGCCGCGCGCTGCGGATACTGCGCAGGAGTTCGCGCTTGAGGCACAGGTACTTGGGCAGTCCTCTGGTGGGCATTTCGGTCTCCCGCCTCTGTTCGGCCGATTGTCGGGCCGCGGCCGGTTGTAAGGTTGACCGGTCAACAGACCCATCTCTTATACCCCGCTCTGCCGGTCCTGTCTGGTGGAAAAAAGTATTCGGTGTAAGCCGCGTGATAGTGCTGCTTGCGGCCGGTTGTCTGTGAGGTTACCTGCGATCTTCATGTGTTAGAACGCGCCATCGCCCGGGCGTTCGGAATCAGGCGCTTTAGGCTTGACTTCGCCCGCCTTTTGAGGCTCAATATACATAGGAGAATGTAGTGCGGCATTCCACGGCGGAAGGGGCCGCTGCGGGCTGGAATATTTGAGAGGGGGTGATGTGCTGTGCACAGGCGCAAGGGATTCACTCTCATTGAGCTGATGGTGGTCATTGCAATCATAGGCATACTCATAGGCCTGCTGCTGCCGGCCGTTCAGCTCGTTCGGGAGAGCGCGCGGCGTTCGAGTTGCAAGAACAACCTCCGCCAGATCGCCCTGTCCATCCACATGTACGCCGACGACGCCGAGAGCGAGTACTTCCCCAACGCGGCCACGGCGTCCGAGTTGAACGCGCTGGGCTTCACTACCAGCGCGCCGGACGCGGCCTCCCCAGGCAGCGGCCAGGACGAACTGCTGGGCTTCCGGTCGCTGAAGCTGCTGGTTCCCCACTACCTGGACAATCCCAAGGCGTTGAAGTGCCCCTCGGACTACGCCGCGACCTACCGCGACTTCAACGCCGGGGGCACGCTGACCGCCAACAGCTGCAGCTACTGGTACGACCCCCGGCACCGCCAGACCCGCGGGCACACGGTGATCATGCTGGGGGATCGCAAGTCGGCGACTAACAACTCCTGCAAGTCGCACCGGGGGATGGGCGGGAGCTTCTCCTTCGTGGACGCTCATGTAGAATGGCGCAACCGGCCGACGGCGGGCAACTCCATCGAGTCGAGCGCCGAGACCGACGACGACGTCTGGTCGCCGGGACTCGCCAACTACGAGCACGATACCTGTCTGATTGACTAAGCCAGCTCGAACGCGACGCCGCACGCCGCGCCCGGTCCTCGAGGGGGGGGCCGGGCGGCGGTGTTTCTGGGTGGACGGTGGCGCCTCCCCGAAAATCGCCGAAATTCGTTGCGGCGGCGGCGCCTCCCGGGCTATAATAGATTGACACTTGTGGGGCTTCAACGGGGGCCGTTTTCGACTGGGAGGTGCGCATGAGAGGCTCATCTGGTTTCAAGTGGGGCGCGCTTCTTGTCCTGTGCGCCGGGATGCTGCTGTCCGGGTGTGATGCGCTCTTCGCGCCGCCGCGCAGGGCCGCTCCCAGCCGGGCCAACTACTACACGCGCATCTCGCTGAGCCGCACCGAGGGCGCCAGGAACCGGCACTTCTCGACGCGCATCACGTACAGCTCCAACTTCATAAAGAACCCGCAATACACCGTCTGGTCAACCACCAAGCTGCCTCCGGGGCTGACCCTCAACAAGAGCAGCGGGATCATCAGCGGCACGCCGACCCAGTCGGGCATCTGGAACATCAAGGTTGGGGTGCGCGACCGCGACAAGGGCACTCCCGACCAGCCGCCCGGCAAGACCCGCTGGTACGTCAAGACGTACGAGATAAGGATCTACGACAAGTACACCCAGCCGCGCAACAAGTAGGCAACGGCCCGGACTAACCGTGCCAGACAGGCGGGGAATCAAGTGTTGCATCCCCGGAATCCCCCGGCATCCGGGAGACGATCAAATAGATCGCGACCGCGGACAATAGCAGTGGGTGTCACCGCAATAGCTCAATAGAGGGGGTCCAACCGTTCATGAAGACCGCCGCGCTTCTTCTGGGATTCTGTACGTTCGCGCTGCTGCCGCCAACGTCACTCGCGGGCGAGTCGGACTTGGCCTACTTGGAGTACACTATTCCAGAGGACGCGATCAAACAGGGGCCGCGGAACACACGGGATGGCCAGAAGTCCATCCGCTATCTGGACGCTACCAACCGAAAGGTGATCTGCGAAGAAATCCGTAGTACACGAGGCGTGATGAGACGTCGCGACCTCTTCAAAGATGGCAAGAAGCACGGCGTTCAGCGGGAGTGGCACGAAGACGGCAAGAAGAAGCTGGAGGCGCCATATCAGAACGGGCTGATGCACGGCGTCTTCCGCCACTGGGACGAGAAGGGCAACCTGGTGGGCTGCTACCGGATGAAGGATGGTTCGGGAACCAGGCGAATCTACCATTCGAACGGACGGCTGAAGGAAGAACAACCCTACCTGGAGGGTAAGCGCCACGGCAGGCTTGTAAACATGTTCGACAAGGGGACTACTCAGTACGTGTGTTCGTGGGAGCGAGGTGAGCCGATAGGTTTGGCGTTCGGCTTTCACTACAACACAGGTGCGATCAGTTTTGTCGGCAATGGCGACAAGGACGGCGAACTCCACGGCCCAGCCGTGGACTACCACCACAAGAGCGGCATCGAAGATGCGTCCTATTACGTACATGGCAAGGAAGTCTCCGCCGCCGCATACCGCAAGGCCTGCGAGACCGACCCCACGCTGCCCCGTTACCGGAAGGATCCTCTGGAGTACCGCAAGCTCCTCACCCCCGAGGTCCGGGCCGTCATCAAGCGGTACCAGCAGATCGAACCTGTGAATATCCCCCTGCAGGTACCAGCCGCATGGAGGAATTTCCTGCCTCCGGAACCAGGCGAGCCTGATTCGGCCTACTTGCAGTACGCCATTCCGAAGGACGCGATCAAGGTCGGCCCGACCGTACGGCGGGATGGGAGAACACAGCTCCGCTACCTTGACAAGGGCACTCGCCAGACCCTTGGCGTGGAGGTCTACAGCTACAAGGCTAAGAAGCTGATCAAGCGGACGCTTCTGAAGAACAACAAGAAGCACGGCGTTCAGCGGGAGTGGCGCGAAGACGGCAAGAAGAAGCTGGAGGAGCCATATCAGAACGGGCTGATGCACGGTGTCTTCCGACACTGGGACGAGAAAGGCAACCTGATCGGCTGCTACCGTATGGTGAAGGGCACCGGGATGAGGAGAGTGTATCGCTCTAATGGAGTCCTGGATGAGGAGCAACGCTTCAGAGATGGTCTGCAGCACGGCCTAACTTGCGGGCAGTTTGAGAACCGCAATATACGCGTCCTGGAGTGGTGGAAGCTGGGCAAGCTGGACGGCCGCGCGTTCGGCTTCCATCACGACGACGGCTCCCTGCGGTTTGTCATCTTCTATGATATGGGCTCACAACATGGTCCCTTCGTCGAATATGACCACAAACGGAACCTCAAGATGTTGGTTTTCTGCATTCGCGACAAAGAGGTAACCGCCAAGGTGTACGAGAAGGCCTGCGATACGGACCCGACACTCCCCCGCTATCGGAAGGATATTCAGCAATACAGGAAGGAGCTAACGCAGGACGCGAAGGACATCATTGCCAGGTACAAGAAGCACAGACCGGTGAATCTCCCCCTGCAGGTACCAGCGGAATGGAGGAAGCTTCTGCCTCCAGAACCGGGCGAGCGCCGGAAGCCTAAGCCCCAATCCCCTGCGCAGGCCGAGGGCTCACTGCCCGCAAAGGCGACGGGAAGTGGCAACGGCCTTTGGATCATCATCGGCGCCGCAGCGGTCGGAGGGCTCCTCGGCCTTCTGTTGCTCGTCGTGATTCGTAAACGCCGAAGTGCAGCGTGAGCAGCTAGACTGAGCGCTTAACGGGTCGACTCAAAGTTCCTAGTCATCTCCCGAGAATCGCCTGAAATCTTCTCGTTGAAACCGCGCGGGTTAGGTGTTTTCCCGCCCGCCAACGTGGCCATCCGGGGCTAAGACCCCCTGTTCTTATGGACAATGTCAACGTTCTGAGTCGGGAGGAGTTTCCCTACTTGGCCAAAAGTGTGAAAAATGAGAATTTCACCGGCCGAGAATGCGCGACTTACGACCTGCGCCGCGCAGCTTGGTGTACAGGTGCTCATAGTACTTATGAGGGGGTACTAGTTTTTTCACCACCAAGACACCAAGGCACCAAGAAGGGCTATTGACCTTGATCAAGGACGCTAGGAGCAACGCCCTACCCTTCCCCCGCGAAGTCCTCGTGGACGCCGCGCGGCTGAAGGCCCGGGGCGCGGAGTGGGAGAGCATCGCCACGACCACCGGCGCCGCTGTTGGCGAGCTGGTCACGTTCAGCATTGACCACCCCGAGGTCTGGGGCCCGCTCTACGAGCGCGCGGAGAAGCTTCGTTTACAGGAGGCAGAAGGCGAGACCATCAAGGGCCTGTGCACGCTGCTCAAGGGCGACGACGAAACGGCAGCCGAGAACGCCGCCAGAGAGTTATTGATACACCGCAGACACGTCGAACGCCAGCGAAGCGGGGGAAGAAGCCGTCGACTCCCGGAGCGGGGCCTTGCGCCCCCGACGGGAGGCGAGTCTCTTGCCAAGACCACGCCAGGAGGGCGGAACCTCACGATTTGCCAGGGAGGGCAAAAGCCATCGTTTGGGAACGCAACGTACGACCTGGCGCGCTGGCTCACCGACGACCCCCCGGAAGAGCTAACGCGCCGCATTACCTACGCCGCCAACCGCGTGGCACACGGGGACGACTACCACAGGATCGCGCGGGAGACGGGCCAAAGCGAGGTTGAAGTCACGCGCTGGGCCTTCATCTACGCCAAAGCCTGGGACAGGGCATATCCAACAGCGAGAAGAACCGCAGCCCAGGCCGGCGCGGCGCTGGCGATTAACCGATTGCTGGTCTTCGTAACCAGCCCGGACCTGAAACAGGCCGCCCGCGCGGGCCGGATGCTCTTGATGCATCGCCGCCACATGCACTGGCCGAGAGCGATTCAACCACCAAGACACCAAGACACGAAGAACCTTGAGGTCCTGGACGCGGCGGAAGACGCTCGCGAAACCAGCGCGCTTCCCCGCGATCCGGGCTCCAACTTGGTGCCTTTGTGTCTTGGTGGTGAAAAGAAAGGCCCGCCTTGGCGTCTTGGCGGTGAAAAGAATTGTAGAAGTCGCGATGGTCCCTAGAGCTTGCGGACCACCCGGGCGCTGGGGCCCCGGCCGCGCTCTATCAGGAAGAGCAGCAGGAACGCGGCGGCCAGCGCGCTGAAGCCGCTTACCGCGCTGGCGTTCTGGCTGCCACCCGTCGCGAACCAGACGATCATGCTGGTGCCCACAAAGGCCAATAGCGGCATGCCGTAAAGCAGCAGCGCGGCCCTGCCGGGGGCCACCAGGCGGATTTCCGCCTCCACCCGGTCGCCCTTCTGGACCACGACCCCCTCGGCCAGGTAGGCGCGGAGCTCCACCCGGCCGGAGCGGTCCGCGCTGCACAGCCCGCAGCCGCCGCACTCCGGCTTCTTGCCAACGTCGGCGGGCGAGACCTCCAACTCGAGGATGGCCCGATCGCGGTGCACCTCCACCACCCGGCCGACGGTGCGGTGCAGACGTGGCCCGTCGTGTTCGCTCACGGGGAGGCGCTCCTACTTCTTCTTGTGGAGCGGCTTCTTCTTGGCGGGCTTGCGCTTGGCGGGTTTCTTCTTGGCGGGCTTTCGCTTGGCGGGCTTCTTCTTGGGGGGGGTCTTCTTGGCGGCCTTCTCCTCGGGGGTCGCGGCCGGCCCCAGCCGCTGGGTGGTGCGACCCTCCTGGAGGCCCTCGATGGCCAGCTTGTCGCGCGCGCTCTTGGCGATCTTGCCGCGGCCCCCGGCCATGGTGCGCAGCACCTCGCCGCCGAAGGCCCGCTCCGCGCCGATGCGCTCGGAGAAATGGAAGCCCACGTAGAAACGCTCGGCGTCGCCCAGGTCGCGCTCGCCGGCGATCATCCGGGCGAGGTCCAGCTCGTGGCCGGCAACCAGCTTGACCAGTTCGGCCAGGCCGTCGTCCTTGTCGCGGGCGCTCTTCTGCATCACGCGCTTGCCGCGCTTGAGCAGGGTCACCGCCAGCTCGTAGCGCGCCGTCGGCGGGGACTCATCCCCGGCCAGCAGCAGCCGCAGGTAGCGCTCGGCCAGGTCGAACTTGCGGCGCTTGCGCGCCGAGCGGGCCGCCTCGATGAGCCGCTCCACCGCCAGGCGCGGCTCGGTGGCCCGCACCAGCCAGAGGTAGGCCCGGCCGCGCTCGTCGCCCTTGGACATGAGGTCCAGCATGCGCACGGCGAGCTTGCGGATCCGCGCCCCGGCCATGCGCTCCTTGTGGCTGAGCAGGATGTTGGCGTAGCGCCGGGCGGCCTCGAAGTCCCGCGCGGCGTTGAGCTTCTTGGTGAGCGGCACCAGCGCGCTGGCCATGCGGCGCAGTTCGCCGCTGGCCCGCTCGCTGAGCTCGCGGTCGCCGGAGTCGATGCAGGCCAGCAGGTCCTTGACCTCCCGGGCGCTGCCCGAACGGCCCAGCTCGCGGACCGCGTAGCGCTTGACCGGCTCGTACGGGCTGCCCAGGAAGGCAGCCAGCTTGGGGCGGTACTCGCCGGGCAGCGGGTTCTGCCAGAGGACATCCAGGGAGGGCTTGACCACGTTGGTGAAGTCGTTCTCACCGAGCATGGGCAGCAGCACCTTGCCGAGCTCCCGGGCCGAAACCGTGCCGGGCTTGAACTGGGCCAGCCCGCCCAGCGCCGCGCGCCGGACCTCGCCGGCCTGGCCCCGGCGGCAGAAGCGCAACAGGACCTTGGCCAGCGAGGGGCGCTTGAGGCCGCCCAGGTACTTGAGGGCGTTGGCCGTGGGGGCTTCCTCGCCGCCCTTCTTGCGGGACTGGCGGTCAAGCACCGCCATGGCCCGCTTGGCCAGCATCTCGCGGGTGGAGCCGTCCAACTCCTCCAGGTGGCTGCGCACGGTGGCGGCGGCGAAGCTGGCCGTGTCCATCTCTTTGGTGCCGAAGAGGGCCTTGGCCAGCAGTTCCAGCGCCGGTTTGCTCTTCATGGTCACCAGCACCTCGACCGCCGCGCGGAACTGCGAGGCGTTGCCCTTGTCAATGACCCTGGCCAGCAGCTTGGGAGCCCTGTCGCCGGCCGAGGCCACTGCGCGGGCCGCGAACTCTCCGGTCTTGCCCGGCTGGCCCAGGAACTTGATCAGGGTGGCGGCGGCGCTTTCCCCCCCGCGGGCCGAAAGCGATTCAAGTATATAGGGATGGACCGCGGCATCGACCCTGGTAAGACTGTCGGCCAGGGCCGCCGTAGCATCAGCGTCGCTGCGGCCAACCGAGCCCATTACCCGCGCCGCCGCGGCGCCAAGCTGCGTATCTTTGCCGCTTATGAGCGTCAGGAGTTCCCTAAGCACCGCATTCATTGCTGGTTAGCCTCCCGAAAAGCGCTCACTGAGCACGACTGCCTGCGGTCGCTGACGCCCAAGCCTCTGATAATCTGTCGCTTAGGTGACGCAAAGGACATGAGATCAACGGCCGAGCAGCCCAGAGTCGCTCCCTTCCGGTGTCCGACAAACTTCTCGATGCGGACCGATTCGCGCGCGGCATTGTATCTCTTAACTGCCTTGTTGCAAGGGCATTATGGAGTAAAGACGGGATCTCCCGCAGTGGGGAGTCCCCCTCTGAACGACGCAAGTGACTGTTGTCGTCTATTTTACGGACGTTGTGCCCGCCGTCGCGCCGCTGCAGCTCCGGCAACGGGAGCTGCGAAGACCGAATTACCCGTCGGCCAGCTTCAGGACGGTCAGCGCCGCCGCCGCCGCAGTCTTCCGGACGTTGGATATCTTGTTGAACTCGGTGGCGGTGTGGCTGGTGCCCGGCTCGCCGGTGCCCATGCCCACGACGGGCATTCCCGCGGCGCGCGCCAGATGCGCGGCGTCACCCCAGGCGTGGAGTTCACCGACATCCGGCCCGGTTCCCCAGGCTTCGCGGAAGGCGTCCGTCGCGGCACAGAGCAGCCGCTTGACGTCCTCCGGCGACTCGGCGTCTTCCATCCTGTAAGGGGGCACGTCCTTGACCCAGACCAGTTCGGGCGGATGCTCGCGGAGCCAGTCGTCGGCCCCCGCGACTTCGGCGAGTATGGCCTCCAGGCGTTTCCTGGCCAACGTACCGTTGAACCCCTCCCCGGCCTTCTCCGCCTCGGCGGCCTCCCCGTAGGCGTAGTTGATGTTGGCCGCCAGCCAGCCGTGATTGGGCACCGTCCAGGGGGCCAGCCCCGCGCGCATGACGCCAACGTTAATGAGAAAGCCGGGACGGCTCTCGGCGCGCTCCGCGGCCAGGCGGTCTATGGCCCCCTTGGCGACCAGCAGCTTCTCCACCGCGCTCACCCCGCCGACCGAGCCGTGGCCAGCGCGCCCGCGCACGGTGATCTCCGCGGTGAGCACGCCCTGGCAGCCGTTGTAGATGAGTCCGGCCATGCCGTCGAGGACGATGCAGTAGCGGCCCTTGACTCCCGCCAGACAACAGGCCAGCGTGCCGGCGCCGGCGCCGCTGCACTCCTCGTCGACTACCGACTCGAAGATAATCTCGCAGTCGGGCGCCGCGCCGGACTCTCTCAACGCCTTAATGGCGAAAAGCCCGGCGACGATGCCGCCCTTGCAGTCGCTGGCCCCGCGGCCGTGCACCAGGTCGCCCTCGCGCCGCCCGGTGAAGGGCTCGCCCTGGTAATCACTCACCCCCACGGTGTCCATGTGGCCGTTGAAGACGATCTTGGTGGCCCCCGAGCCGAAGCGGAAGCGGCCGATCAGGTTCTGGCGCCCGGTCCAGTCGCGCTCACGCGGGCCCAGAATCCCGGCGCGCGCGTAGACGTCCCCGGGGACCGGGACGAACTCGACCTCGCCGCCCAGGGCCTTCATGCGCTCGGCGGCGAACTTCTGTCCCCCGGCCTCGCCGGAAGGATCAGGATCCCCTGAATAAGGATTAGTCGTCGGGATGCGCACCAGCGCGGAGAGGGTCTCGCCGATCTCCTCGGACGCGGCTTCCAGGACCGAAAGGACGGCGGCCTGCGATCCGCTCACTTGTTGGCCTTCTTGACCTTCTTCCCGCTGCTCTTCTTCTTGGGGGCCGGCTTTGGTTTCGCCTTGGGCTTGGGGGGCAGCTTGATGTCCGGCAGCTTCTGGTCCCAGAGCCGGTCCACGGCGACCGGCAGGAGCTCCTTGTAGGCCGGCCACTTATCGTAGCCGGGGAGCGTGAGGGTCTTCTTGATCTGCTCGGCGCTCTTGCCGCCGGCCCTGGCCTTTCTTATAGCCGCGCACAGGTCGGCCAGGAACTTGCGGGTGTGCCACAGAATCTCCTTGCCGCCGGACTTGCCGTGCCCGGGCACCAGGTGCTCGACGTCCAGCTCCTCCAGCGCGTCGAGGGCCTTGACCCACGCGCCCACGTCCGCGTCGCCCATATACGGGAAAACACCGTTGGTGGCCAGGTCGCCGGCGAAAAGTATCTTCTCCTTGGGCAGGTAGACCACCAGATTACCGGGGGCCGCGCCGGAGGGCATCTCCAGCAGGCGTATCTCGGTGGCCTTGTCCTTCGGCCAGCCGGCGTACAGGGTCAGGGACTTCTCGAAGGCCATGGTCGCGGGCATGAGCACGGCCGACTTGATCCCCGGAATCTTGAGCCGCTCGACGAGCAGCTTGCGCTCGGCCTCGACCTTCTCACCAAACGCCTTGCGCGCCGCGGCGGTGGAGATGATCTCCGCGCGCCTGAATACCTCGTTGCCCAGCGAGTGGTCCGCGTGGTGGCTGGTCATGATCAGGTACATCACGCGATAGCCGGTGCGCTTCTCGGCGGCCTTGCGCAGGCCCTCGGCGGCCTTGAAGCCCGGCTGGCCGTCGACCACCACCGCGCCGAAGCCGGTCTTGATGATGCCCGAGTTGGGCCCCGGCGGGGCGCCCTCGGCCACCAGTATCTCATCCGAGATGGCGCTTATCTTCGGGCCGCAACCGGCCGAGACGGCCGCCAGGGCCACAAATGCCCCCGCGGCAACAGCGAAGCGAAATGACATCAAGAGCCTCCTTTCGGCGGGGTGCAGAATATATGCGGACCGCGGCCCTGTCAAGCGGGGCTTACCGGTCCAGCCCCGCGCGGCGTCTCATCTCTTCAATGTCCAGGGCCGAGACATAGCGAAGCAGGTTCTGCCAGACGCCGTGGTAGCCGTAGCCGCCGTAGCGCAACTCGCGAAGTGCCTGCTTCTTGCTCCAGCCCTGCACGGCGATGCGGTAGATGGCGCACATCGTCCCGGTGCGGTCGGCGCCGTGCTTGCAGTGCACGAAAACCGGCGTTCTCTGAGGGTCGTTGACTATCTTCAGGAAACGCACCACTTCCCGGTCCTCGGCGTGCCAGGCTTTCATCATGATGTGCTCGTAGTCGAACCTGACTCCCGCCGCAGCCATCTCACCCCGGTCGGAACTGAAGGAGCGCAGGTTGACGATGGTCTTCACGCCCAGCTTCCGGAGTTCTTTCAGGCCCTCGGGCGTCGGCTGGGCGCCGCGATAGAGGTCATCCGAAACCTTGTGCAGATTGGGGCAGCCCGGGCGATCCAGGGGCTGAGCCCATTCGGCCGGGCGCGGGCCCGCAGGCGGCCCTCCGACGGAGAGGGCCGGCGGCCGAAGAAGGTGAAAGGCCGCCAGGCAGGCAGCCAGAACCGAAACGGCCGCCAGAACGCGCAGCACCTTCCAGATCTTCACTGAATCCAGTCCTCTCGCTTTCCCGGGGAATTCTCCCCTTCGAGGCGCGGAATGCAAGCCATTCTGCGAACTGCGGAAAGATCCAGCGGCCCTGCGGGCGAACCATACGGCAGCACTGCTCGAATCGGCCTCGGCCGCCCGGATGCCCAT
>CBDUSI010000035.1:0-38124 GCA_965370045.1 uncultured bacterium
CGCACGATGCCAGAGGCATCGCACTCACCCTCGGGCCTCGCATCGCTCGGGAGCGCCTGTCGTCACGACGCTCCATTTTTCAACGGACTGCTAGGGGGAGGTGCCGGATGGCACTCATGCCGCTTTCGTCCCAGTTCCCGGGAATGGCCGGGCTTCAGAACCTGCTCCGCGGACATACCACTCCTGAGCTCCTTCCGACCAATGCCAACGGAACGCCTCCGCCCAACGCGGTGCCCAATGGCCGAACGCGGCCCCTGTCGGGCAGCGACGTTCTCGACCTGAGCGGCGGGCGCGATGGCTTGGCCGTTGACGGTTCCGGGATCTACCAGCTTCGGGCTTCGAGCTTGAGTTTCAGTGCGCAGAGCCTGAACATCTCCATGGGTTCGGGGGCGGCGGGCGGCGGGCGCGGCGCGCTGGGCGTGCTCAATGGGATGCTGGGCGCCTCGCCGGCGGGCGGGAGCGGCGCCATGAGCCAGCTGCGCGAGACTCTCCAGGGGCTGGGCCTCAGCGACACGGAGGTCCGCGATCTCATGCTGCTCGCCGCGCTGCTGGAGAAGCTCGACCCCGAGGCCTTCGAGAAGTTCGTGAAGGGCATGGAAAGCCTGGCCAGCGGGATCACCGCGTCGGGGGCCGCTCCAGGGGCCGCCCCGGCCGCGCCCGCGGCTCCGACCGGGGCCGGCGGCGTTCAGCAGTTCAGCCTCAGTTACGTGTCGGTGAGCATCTCGGTGACCGAGGTGGAGGCCAGCGTCGTCCGGGAGGGCGGCAGTGAAGTAACCCAGATTTCCGCGCGGCACTTCGAGGTGCGCTTCGAGCGCCTGGAAATCTCCATGAGCGGCGGGGAGTTGCAGGAAGGCGACCCCGTGGTCCTGGACATCGCGGGCGACGGGCTCGATCTGCGCGAGACTTCCGAGGGCGTGCTCTTCGACCTTACCGGCAGCGGCCAGGCGGTGAAGACCGCCTTCGTCCAGGGCGACGACGCGCTGCTCTTCTACGACGCCAACCTGAACGGACTGCTCGACGGCGGCGGGGAACTGGTCGGCAACCGCGTCGATGGCCAGAACGGCCTCGAGGAGCTGGCGGCCATGGACGAGAACGGCGACGGGCGGGTGACCGCCGCCGACTCGGCCTGGGAATTCCTGCGGCTCTTTCAGGACAGGAACGGCGACGGGCAGGTTTCCCCGCTGGAGGTGAGCCTGCTCGAGGACCTGGGACTGACCGAACTCTCCGCGCTGTGGGAGCGCGACGAGGGCTCGGACGGTGAAGGGCTGCGCCGCGTCGGCAAGAGCAGCTTCACCCGCGAGGACGGCACCCAGGGGCTGATGCTCGACTACTACTTCGGGTATCGCCCGGCATAGCGACCCCCAGGTCCGTACCGGGGCCCCCCGCCCCCAGCTCCCAACTCCCCGGGACGGACAGTTCATGCAAAGGCGGCGACCGATGGCCACGGAGGGCCGCGGTCGCCGCCTGCTTTTCTACATGTGCCTGCGGTGGCCGACGACGTTGACAATCAGTCCGGCCAGGCAGGCCACAACCCCCACGGCGGCTACCGGCCACAGCGCCAACAGGAGGTCCGGCTGACCGGTCCCGCGCGCGGCCCAGTCCACCGCCGCGCCCAGCGCCGGGGCGATGATCGCCAGTGATAGAGCCTTGGCCTGGCTCTCGACGGAAAGAGTAGTAGCCGCGCTTTCCAGGTCCGCGTGACTGTGGAAGCGGCTGACCAGCGCCGGCCGCCAGATGTTCTGGGTGACGGCCAGGCCGGCGAACCCGGCTATGGCCAGGGGCCCCCAGCCGAGGAGCAGCCCGCCGCCAGCGACGGCGTACAGCGCCAGGGCGATAATCCAGAGGAAGAGGGCCAGGCGGTCCTCGTTGCCCGCCGCGCGCGCCGCGCGGTGGCTGGAGCGCGACGCCGCCGCGGCGGCCAGGTTGAGCGGCAGGTAGACCGCCGCGACCAGCAGCGCGGTGCGGGTCAGGTCGTCGGCCCTCTCGAAGAGCGCCGCGCCGGCCAGCGCGGAAATCGCCACGGCCTTGAGCAGCGGTTGGAGGTAATCCTTGGTCGCCGCGAAGACTCCCTCGAAGCACATGGATTCGGCCATAAGTCCGCGGAGCGGCCTCCTGGTGAAGGCCAGCTTGAGCCCCCCGAAGAACACCCGGGCGACCTCGCCGGCCGAGCGGGTCCCTCCGCCCCTTCCGTCCAGGTCCTTGGGATAGAAGAGGAAGTTGACCACGTTGGCCGCGAAGGGCAGCGCGGCCAGCAGGAAGACCCAGCAGTAGTCGCGGGTCACGAGCACGATCCCCGCGGCCAGGACCACGTTGAGCGCCGAGCCCAGCTTGCTCCAGGAGCGGGTCAGGCCGTAGATCCGGGTCTTCTCTTTCTCGCGTCCCTGGCGGGTCAGCCAGTCGAAGATCATGGCCTTGTGGGTGCCGGTGCGGAAGGCCTCGCCGGCGGCGAAGAGCAGCATCGCCGGGAAGAACGACCAGTAGGCGCGCGCGAAGGCCAGGAGCGCGAAGGAGGCCATGTAGGCCAGCATGGCGGTCACCATCGAACGCCGCCGGCCCCAGACGTCGGCGGCCGCGCCGCTGGGGATTTCCAGGACGTTGACGCATATGGCCCGGAAGGCGATCAGGGCCCCGATCTGCGTGAAGGACAGTCCCCGGTCGAGAAAGGCCAGGATCAGGAAGGGCTCGTAGTACTGCTGGTTCTTCAGGAAGCCGTAGAGACAGAAACGGAAGAGCTGCTTGCGCTCCCGCGGCTCAAAGCTCGCCGGCTGCTCGGAACTCATGGGAGCATTATAGCGGCGCGAGTCAGGACTTGCCGGCCAGCCTCCGTCCGGCGGCCAGGGCGGCCTCGACCGCGTCGGAGCGGTCGGCGATTCCCCCGAAGCGCGGGCAGCCGCCGATTACCAGATGGTCGACGGACTCGACGCTCCAGTAGCTCTTGAATATCTCGGCGACCTGGTCGAGCGGATGCTTGTAGCGGTTGACGTCGCCGACTCCCTGAGTAGCCACCTGCAGGAGGCGCTTCGGCCCCTTCCAGCGGCTCTCGACCCCCGGGCCCAGATAGCAGTAGAGCCGGTTGATGAATACCCAGGCCTGGGCGCTGACGTGGTCCAGGTAGATGGGGCTGCCCAGAACCAGGAGGTCGGCTTCCTCCAGCGCGGCGCAGATGTCCTGCATGCCGTCCTTGATGACGCATTTCTGGGTCTTCTTGCACGCGCAAGCAGCTCTCACAAGGCGCGATTCCGTTCATCGAGAAGACCCGGCTCTCCGCGCCGGTGGCCTCCAGGGCCTTGCGGACCGCAAAGGCGGTGTTGCCATCCTCGCGAGGACTGGCCACGATTCCCACGGCCTTCATGCGATTCTTCCTAGAACCGGTAGGGAGCCAGCAGCTCCGCCGCGGGGGGGGCCACGCGCTCGGCCTCCCAGCCCAGCGCCGAGTAGTAGGGACCGAAGACCTTCCCGTCCAGCTTGAAGAGCGCGTTGGCCGCGTAAGCGGTGACCCGGGTGTTGACGAACTCCTCGGCCTTGGCGTCGTCTGGGCCGTAGGCGCTGGGCGACTCGTCCTCGCCGCGGAATGCGCCCTCCACCGCGGGGTCGCCGGTGTCCAGCAATTGTCCTTTCACGAACTCAGGCGCCAGCTTCTCGCGGGCGAAGTCGGCGTATTTCTTATCGCCGGAGAGCTCCGCGAGGTCCAGCAGGGTCAGCGCCTGCAGCGGGGCGGCGGAGAACCTGGGCAGCGGACCGGGACAGGCCATCATCCAGTCGCCGTACTTGACCGACAGGTCCAGGTAGACCTGCTCGCCGAGCTCCTTGTAGGCGACGAGCATGGTGATGCCACAGCAGTCGTCGTTGACCGCCACGCCCTGGTAGTGTGCCTCCTCGACGGCGTGGTGACCGAGCCCTTTGGACGCCGTGCCCTTGCCTGTGTTCAGAATCACCCCGTCCTCGCGGACGAAGTGCTCCACCTGATACTCGGCCATGGACCGCAGGCCCTCTTCCATGTACCGGGCCTCGCCGGTGGCCTTGGCGAGATTGGCGAAGAACGCCGCGCCGCCGCCGATGCAGAATACGCTCCTGTGGGGATGCTGCCGGGCCTCCTCCTCGTCCAGGTAGAACCCCCCGGTGGGCCAGCCGGTGCCAGCGCGAGTTTGAGACAGAAGCCAGTCGCCGAATATCCGCGCGCGGTAGAGGTACTCCTCGTCGCGGGTGATGCGCCACAGGAAGAGCAGCCCCAGGCCCGCCTCCATGGCGTCGCGGGGGTAGACGTACCAGGAGGCGGGGACCTCCTCGCGGATGGCCCCGAAGCGGCGCGGCGAGCGCGCGTCAAGAATCTGGAGGTGTTTGATGTACTCCGCGGCCTGGACCGCGGCCTTTAGGTACTCGGGCTTCTCGGTGGCCTCGTAGGCCTGGAGCAGTGTGATGATTCCCCGGCCCTGGGTCCAGCTCAAGCCCAGCACCTTGTTCCTGGTGGGCATGTGGTAGGTGTAGACCAGCCGCCCGTGGTTGGCGTCCCAGTGGGGCTTGCTCATCAAGACCTGAGTGTTGACGAACCAGTCGGCGGCCTTGAGGGCTCGCGCCAGGCAGTCCTCGGTAAGCATGATCTTCCTCCAGCGGCTCTCGTGCTCCGCAGAACAGGTGTGATTCAGTCGGCCAGCAGCGAGGCCCGCACCTGGGGCACCTTCCTGCCGGCAATCAGCTTCTTGCCGTCCGAGAGCCCGTCTTCCTTGCGGGGCGCCAGCTCCTTGACCATGCGCGCGCGCCAGAGTTCCAGCCGGTCGCGATGCCTGGCCTCGGCGGCCAGGTCGTGAAGCTCGTTCGGGTCGCTGGCCAGGTTGAAGAGCTGCTCGCGCCCGGACAGCGGGAACCAGATGTACTTCTCCCTGCCGTCGGTGAGGTACTGATTGCCGTTGTCCTCCACATAGCAGCGGGCGTGTTCGCCGTGAACGTACTCGCGGCCCTCGAGAGACTTCGCGCCGGCCGCCAGCGGCAGGAGGCTGCGGCCATCGGTGCGCCCGGGCGCCGCCGCGCCGGCAATTTCCAGAATAGTCGGGTAGAGGTCGGTCAGCGTGACCGGCGCCGCGCAGAGGTGAGAACTTTCCCGCGGATCGTAGATTTCCCTGGCCTGGGGTCCCCCCGGCGGACAGATGATCAGCGGCACGTGGGCGGAGCCCTGGTAGGCGTAGCTCTTCCGAAAGAGGTGGTGGTCCCCCAGCATCTCGCCGTGGTCCGAGCTGAAGATGACCCAGGTGGGGCCGGTCTCAAGCTCCCGGCGCATGCGGTTGAACAGCCGGCCGAGCTGGTTGTCGATGTGCGCCATCTGCGCGTAGTAGCCCCGGCGCGAGCGGGCCAGGACGTCGGCGGGCAGCCTTCCGCGCCAGGAGTTGACCCCCTCCATGGGCACGTCGTGCTCGTCGGCCCAGTCGCCCACCGGCGGCGGGTCCACCTCGCGGTCCTTGTACATGTCCCAGAAGACCTGCGGCGGGTCGATGGGCGGGTGCGGCCGATGGAAGGAGGTGAACAGGAAGAACGGTCGCGAGCGATCGCGCTGGCGCAGGAACTCGATGCTTCGGGTCGTGACCCAGGTGTTGTTGTGCAGTTCCTCGGGCAGGTGGCTGGGCCGCGCGACCCAGGAGTTGGACTGCAGGCCGTGGTCGAACTCGCGGACGCGCCCGTCGGTCATCTTCTCCAGCCATGCGTGGTAGTCGTTGACGTACTTGCCGTCGAAGTTCTGCTGGGCCTCGTAGGAGTCCATGGACTGAAAGCCCAGGGGAAGCCGCTGGGGATAGAAGTGGGTCTTGCCCACGCAGTGGGTCTCGTAACCGCCGGCGGCCAGGAGTTCGGCCAGGGTGTCGGTGTAGCGCCAGGGGACCTGATCCTGGTAACCCAGGCGTCCGTGGGAGCCGGGGCTCAGGCCGGTGAAGAGGGACGCCCGCGCGGCGATGCACGAGGGGCAGGGGCTGAACGCCGAGGTGAAGACGGTGCCCCCGCGGGCCAGCTCGTCCAGGTTGGGGGTCTCGACCACCGGATGGCCGGTGATGCTCAGGCAGTCGCCGCGCCACTGGTCAGTGAAGATGAAGAGGATATTGGGCTGTTCGGACATGGATTCATTCTCCCCGGCCGAGCCGATTGAAGGTAAGTGCCATCAATACTCATATTCACATTTGTTTCGGGGCACAAGCGCTTTTCCGCCGTGGCCATTTCCTCTTGACTGTCGGCCCCGGGCGGACTACCATGCTTACGGAGGGTAACCTGTTCCCCGCGGAGGACCTATGAACGACCAGGCCGGAGGCGCCCTCAAGCTCAGTTCCCGGGCTGAGGGGGACTGCCGGGTTCTCGAAGCCGTGGGCCAGCTCACCGAGCGGGAATGCGCCGACTTCCTGAAGGCGCTGAAGAAGGAATTCGAGTCCGGCGCGGCGCGGGTGATCCTGGACCTGACGGGATTGCTGTACATGTCCAGCGCGGGGCTGGGCGCGCTGGTTTCGATTCACAGTAAGTTCCGCGACGCCGATCGCGGGCTGGTCCTGGCCGGCACCAACCCCAAGGTGCGCAAGCTCCTGGCCCTGACCAGCCTGGACCACCTGATCGAGAGCGCGGACAGCGTCGAGGAAGCTCTCAAGCGGTCTTGAGGCGAGGCGCGAGCCTTCCGGGCCCCTTCCTGAGGAATACACCGTGATCGATCTGGAGTACGCACGCCAGGTCTTCGCCCGCGAGGGCGAAGTCATCAGCGGGCTGGCCGAGAAGATCGGTGCGGACTTCGTGGCCGCGGCCGAGGCCGTCCTGGAGTGCACCCGCAAGGACAAGGAGCGCCGCGGCCGGGTGGTGGTCACCGGCATGGGCAAGGCCGGGATCATCGGCCAGAAGATCGCCGCGACTCTTTCATCCACGGGCACGCCGGCGCTCTACCTGCACCCCGCCGAGGCGGTCCACGGGGACCTCGGCGCGGTCCAGGCCGAGGACCTGGTGCTGGCGCTGTCCAACAGCGGCGAAACCGAGGAGGTCCGGCGCCTGCTGCCGGCGGTGCGGCGCATCGGCGCCGGGATGGTGGTCGTGACCGCCTCGAAGGAGAGCACGCTGGCCGGTCTCAGCGATATCGTTCTGGAACTCGGCGAGGTGCGCGAGGCCTGCCCCCTGGGGCTGGCGCCCTCGGCGTCCACGGCGGCCATGCTGGCCATGGGCGACGCCCTGGCCCTCACCGTCCTCAAGGCCCGCGGATTCACCAAAAAGGAATACGCGCTTTACCACCCCGCCGGCGAGCTGGGCCGCAAGCTGCTCACCGTCCGCGAGCTGATGCGCAGCGGCGAGCAGTGCCCCGCCGTGGCGCCGGAGACTCCCGTCCTCGAGGTCCTGGCCGCGATGACCAAGCCGCGCGCCGGGGCGGCCTGCGTGGTGGACGGCGACGGAAAGCTGCTTGGCTTCTTCACCGACGGAGACTTCCGGCGCCACTACAGCCGCGAGAAGATGGACGCCTCGGTCGCGCCGGTGGAGAAATACATGACGCGAGATCCCCGGACCATCGGCCCGGAGCGGCTGGCCACCGAGGCGCTGGCCCTGATGCGCGAGAAGCAGTTCGACGAGCTGCCGGTGGTCGAGAGCGACGGCCGCCTGGCAGGCATGCTCGACGTGCAGGACCTGCTCTCCGCGGGACTGGTCTAGCCGTGTCCGCCGAGGGGCTCAAGCTGTTGGTATTTGATGTGGACGGCGTGCTTACCGACGGACAGCTGTACTTCAGCCCGACCGGCGAGGAGCTGAAGGCTTTCAACGCCCGGGACGGCGCGGGCATGAAGTACCTGATGCGCTTCGGCGTGGAGTGCGCCATTCTCAGCGGGCGCGAGTCGCCGCCGGTGCAGCACCGAGCCGACAACCTGGGAATCAAGCACGTCATCACCGGGGCCAGGGACAAGGAGCCCGAACTCCGCCGGCTGGTCTCCTCGCTGGGACTCTCGATGGACGAGGTCGGCTATATGGGCGACGACCTGATGGACCTGCCACCCATGCGCGTCGCCGGTTGGTCGGCGTGCCCGGCCGACGCGGTCGACGAGGTCCGCGCGGCGGCCGATTACGTAACCGCCTCGGCCGGCGGCTCCGGGGCCGCCCGGGAAGTGGCCGAGCACGTTCTCAAGAAGCAGGGCAAGTGGGAGGCGGTGCTGGCCAGGTACCGCGAGGAGTGATGGATCGCCGGGTGCGCGCGCTCCTGGCCGCCGGCATCGCGCTGGCCGCCCTGGGCCTGGCCGTGTTCCTGGTCTGGCGGATAGCCCTGGTTTCCGGTGAGGCGGCCCGCGGCGAAACTCCTGCTGCCGACTCAGATAAAAAAACCCCCGCGAAGAAGAGCGCCGGTTCGCACCAGACCCAGGCCGGACAGGGAACCAACGTCACGCTCAGATATTTCGACAGGAAGACCGGCAAGCCGGTGCTGATCGTCAAGGCCGCCAAAGCCACCATCAAGGGCGCGGACTGCCACCTGAAAGAGGTCAAGCTCAAGCGTATTCTCGGCGGGGGCCGGGGCGTGCTCCTGGCTACCAGCCGCTCCGGGGACTACAACCGCAAGACGGGCAGCGGGACGCTCGAGGGCGGCGTACTCGTCGAGCGCCTGCCCGCCGGACATAAGGACCCGGACGTCACCATCACCGGAGAGTCCCTGGCCTGGGACCACGCCTCGGAAACGCTGAGCAGCGATGTCCGCGTGGAGGTGGTCTGGCGCGACCGCCCCACGGGCCGGACGCTGAGCGCCGCGGGCCTGGGAATGGTCGCCGAGCGCTGGGCCCAGAAGGTGCGGCTCAAGGAGGACGTGCGCGTCTCCATCACCGAACCCGCCCTGCCCGGGAGGCTCAACCTCGTCAAGGGGACGCTCGGCCGACCGGCGAAGGGCAAGCCCTCGAAGAAGCCGGTCCAGACGGTGCTCACCTCCGAGGGGCCGGGCACTCTCGAGTACGACACCGACCCGGGCTACCACCGGGCACTGTTCAGCCGCGGGGTGGTGGTCCGGCGCGAGGGGATGCGGCTGTCCTGCGACGAACTGGAGATGTTCCTCCGCAGCGACGGGTCGGGCGCCCGCGGCGGGGCGAGCCCGGAGGTAAAGGCCATGCGTTCGGCCGGGGCCGCTCCCCTGACGCTGCCGGCCGTCTCGCGCTGGCTGACCGCCTCACTGCGTCCTGATCCAAACCGCGCCCCGGCCCCGCCCGCAAAGGAAGACGCGAAGAAGCTCAAGGGCTCGGGGCTCGTCGACCTGATTGTCGCCCGGGGCACCGTGGTGGTGCGCGCCCCGGAGGGCGTGGCTCGCGGGGACCTGGCCTGGTACGATCATCCGGCGGGGATCCTGTGGCTCGAGGGCCGCGAGGACGAGATGGCCGAGTTCGTGCGGCCGAACAAGCGCCAGGTGCTGGCCAACAAGATCTGGTTCGACACCCACACCGGCGACATGGGGCTGTCCCGAGTCACGATCACGGCAGAGGAATGACCGGCCGCGCCGCGTCCCTTCTCGTCCTCCTGGCGATTCTCATGGCTTCCTGCGGCGCCCTCGCCGGCGAGCCGTCCGAGGTGCCGGACCCTCCGGGAGCGACCGCCGGTAAGAGCAGCGGCCCGAAGACCAAGTCTCCGCCCGTCAAGACCGGCGGCAAGCTGGTGGTCAGCGCCGACCGAGCGCGCCGCAAGCGACTGCCCCCGGGAAAGGACGGCACCGAACTCTCCCGGGTCAGCTTCGCCGGTGAGGTGGTGGCCACGCGCGGGGAAGTGAAGCTCACCTGCCGGGAACTCGATGTGATCTTCGCGAAGCCACCCGCGAAGAAGAGCGAGACGCGCAAGACCCGGGCGCGCGACGCACGCGCCCGGGGCCGCGTGATCATCCGGACGGAGCGGCGCAGGGCGGTGGCCGAGCAGGCCGATTACGACTTCGAGGCCGAGAGGTTCACCCTGTCGGGCAAGAAGCGCCCGGTGATCTACCAGGGCGGCGACGCCGTAGCCGCGGAGAGCTTCACCGTCCACCGCCGCCAGGGGATATTCGAGGCCCGCGGCAAGGCCAGCGCGGTGATCCGCCCGCGCAAGAAGGCCGACGAGGCCCCCGCCAAGGACGAGGCCCCGCCCGGGCGCGCCGAGAAGAGCGGACCCTCACTGGCCAAGAAGACCCGCATCGACTCGGCCGGAGGCGCGGTCTACGACGAGGGCAAGCGCCGGCTGTTCCTCAGGGGCGACGTCCTCCTTCGCCAGAAGGGCTTTCAGCTCTCCTGCGGACGGCTGTGGGTGATCTTCGCCGCCAGGAAGAAGGCCGCGGGAAAGAGCAAGGACGCCGGTGAAGCGAAGAAGCCCGACCCGCTGGCGGGAGCTTTCCGGCCGGGCTCAGTTGAGAGGATTGTCGCCGCCGGGCGCGTGCGCATCCGGAGCGCGACGCGCACGGCCGAGGCGGAGCTGGCCACCTACGACCCGGCCAAGGGGATATTCACCCTCACCGGCAAGAGCTCGCCGGTCATCCGCGACGGCGAGAACCACCTGACGGCTCCGGAGATCGTCTACCATTTGAAGTCGGACAGGATCGAGGCCCGCGGGGGATCCTTCAAGGCCGTCGTGCGCGGAAAGAAACCGGGGAGCCTGAAGCTCCCCAGCGGCAAGGACTCCGACTAGCAGGCCGTTCTATTCCTTCAGCTTGGCGTGCAACTCGGCCAGTTCCTTCTGGACGTCCTTCATCTGCTTGCCGTATTTCCTGTAGGCCGGGTCGCGGGTGATGCGGTCGATGGCCTTCTGGTACTGGCCGTTCAGCTTGTGGTTCCGGAAGAGGTTGTCCTTGAGCAAGCGCTCCTCTTCCTTGATGATCATCTCCTCGCGCGTGATGTTGCTGTCGCATATCTTCAACAGTTTCTTGGCCCTTTTCGCCGCGTTGGTCTCGGGATACTCCTTGATCACCTTCAGCAGGAAGACCCTGGCGAACAGCCAGAGCTCCTTGTTCATGGGGTCTTCGGCCTTCTTGAGCCAACCCTCGGCCTCGCGCGCCCTCTCCATGCCCGTGCGCGTCTTGAGGGTCTCATCAAGCCTGACCATAGCCGTGTTGATGTGGCTGGCCAGGTCGGTGTCGGCCCACTGGTCCTTCAAGTCGTCCAGGGTCTTCTTGCCCAGCTTGTAGGCCCGGTCATAGCCTTCCGGAGAAGCTCCCTTGGCCAGCTTGACGGCCTGGTCGGCCTGCTGCTTGGCGTCCTCCTTGAGCTTCTTGTGCTGCTGCTCCATGATGGACAGCTTGGAGAGCTCGGAGGTGGCCGTCGGGTGATCCCTGCGGAACTTCGCGACCGCTGCCGGGAAGCTCGCCCATTTCTTGTCGTCGAACAGCCCGGTGACCGCGCTGAAGTCCGCGGCCTTCTTGGCGGCGGCGCTCGCGGAGCTCGCGGTGAAGTCCAGCGAGAAACTCTTGCTGACCGCGCCCAGGCTGGGGCTCTTGGCCAAGAGCACGATCAGCTCCTTCTTCTCGCCGCGGGCCACCATGGTCAGCTCGGCCGGCTGGGTGAAGCTGAGGGCCAGCTCCTTCCCGGGACCTCGGAGCACCAGCTCACTCACGCCGCTGGCCTGCCCCTTGGTGAAGCTCCGCTTGCCGCTCGACGTGTAGATCGTCGGCGCGGAGGCGAAAGCCGACTCAATCGTGAACTTCAGGGAGATGCTGTCGAGGGTCAGCTCCTGGGCGTGGGTCCCGAAGGCGTAGTCCAGGTGCACCCCGTTATCGCCCTTGCGGGCGGTCATCTTGTAGTTGAAAGGCCGGCCGCGCGAGAAGTCATAGATGCTGCCCTGGAAGAGCTTGTTCCCGCCTTCCGAGCGGGGAAAACCGCGATCGATGCGGGCCAGGCTCTGGTCGGTGGCCACACTGTCCTGGCCCTCGGCGACGATCAGCCCCGAGAGTGCGGTGATCCCGCCGCGCTCCAGGCTCAGCCGGCCGGAACGGTCCAGGCGGGCCCGGACCCCCCCGAAGTCCACGCTTTCCCCGGCGATGGGGGCGTCCTCGAAGGGCATCTTCTCCAGGGCCGCGTCGTCGAACCAGACGTTGCCGATGTTGCCGAAAGCCACCAGGGCCAGGCGCAGCTTGGCGGCCCACTTGGGCGGGCGGGATTCCAGCTTCACCTGTTTCCACTTGGGATGCGGCCCCGAGATGGTCGCGTACTCCTCGCTCTCCCGGGGCGACTTGCCGGAGCCCACCCAGGTGAGGCGCAGCCCATAGAGGCCCTCGGCGCTGGGGCAGATCATGTAGACCGAGGCGCGGTAGCCCGAGCTTCTGTCGACCTCGAAGGTGCCGGCCTGGCGGCACTCGATCCGCGCATTGACCTTGGCGGCCTCATCGCGCTGGAACTTCGCGGAGAACTTTGCGTCGCCCTCCTTGCCGCTTTCCCGGCCCTTGGCCGTGTCGACGATGACCCGGTTGCGGGGGTGGGTGCTGCGAACCACCCACTCCCTGGGGTTGCCCTGGTTGTCGGTGTCCTCGCTGAAGCTGGAGTTGGCCACCTCGCTGAGGGTGGGCCCTCCGTTCACCGGGCCGTTGCCGCCCTTGAAGAGCTGGGCTATCCCGTACCCGCCCAGGCCCACCAGGGCGATGATCACCAGCGCGGCCAGCACGCGGCCCGCCCCGCCGCCGCCGCGCTTGGCCGCGGCCAGTTCCTGTTCGAGCTTGTCGCTGTCCAGAACCACCGTGCCGAAGGCCGCGTCCTCCTCGGTCGGCGCGCCCAGGTTCTTGAAGACGATCACCGTGCTGCCGATCTGGATGCGGGCCCCGTGGGCCAGCGGGCTCTTGACGATCTTCTCGCCGTTGACCTTGGTCCCGTTGGTGGAGCCCAGGTCGCTGACCACGTAGCCGATGGCCTCCTTGGAGACCTCGGCGTGGTAGTTGCTGGCAGCCTCGTCGTTGACAATCAGCTTGTTGGAGGCGTTGCGGCCCATGGTCACCGGGTCGACGCCCAGCTCAATCTTGGTGCCGGTGCCGGAGCCCTCGGTGACCTCCAGGATGAACTGGGGAGCCTGCTGATCGGCGAGCGGATCCTTGGCTCCCTGGGCCGGAACAAGGGCCTGCTCCACGGCGGAGGGGTCCACCTCCACGGTGGCGCCTAACTCATCGGCGGTGACCTCAAGTTTCTCGTCAAAGACGATCTTGTATTCGCCGATGGTGATGGTATCGCCGGGCTTCAAGGTTTGGCCGGAGACCTTGACTCCGTTCACATCGGTGCCGTTGCGGCTGCCCAGGTCCACCAGACGGTAGCCATCGCCGGCCTTCTCAATGCGACAGTGCTGGCGGCTGGACTGCTCGTCCTTGACCTGGATGATGTTGATGCTCGACCGGCCGAAGGTAGTCACGTCATCGGTGATCTCGTGAACCGTCTCGCCGCTCTTACCGTCGCTAATGATCAGCTTGGCCATCTAATCTCTCTCCCGGCTAGGCAAGTCCGCTGATTCTAGTCTCCGGCACCTGCATCGTCAAGGGGGAGGAAAACTCTTGCCCTGAGCCCGCGGCCGTGATAGATTCCAGGAGTCCTGGGCTCCGGAAGGAGATTTCGAAAGCATGAAGCGTCCGCTGGCCCTGGTGATCCTGGTGGCGGTTGTTCTGGCCGCCTTCCTCGTGCTGGTCTTTCGGGGCGAGAAGGGCCCGGAGTACGATCCGGACGAGACCCTGCGCATCCCCCTCAACGACAATCCCAAGAGCCTCGACCCGGTGCGGGCCACCGGTCCGTACGCCGACGGCGTGGTCAAGCGGGTATTCAACGGGCTGGTCCGGCACGCTCCGGACCTCTCCATCGCGCCGGACCTGGCCGAAAGCTGGACCATCTCCGCGGACGGGAAGACCTACACCTTCAAGCTCCGGAAGGGCGTCAAGTTCCAGAACGGCCGGGAGCTGGTGGCCGACGACGTGGTCTACTCGCTGACACGCCTGGCCGACCCCCGCGTGAGCCGCAAGCGCGAGCTGGTCGTGGACGTGGTCGGGGCGGCCGAGTACGCTGAGCTGGCCAAGAGCAAGGAAACGGGGAATCTGCCCAAGAAGCTCTCCGGGCTGTCGGCGCCCGACGAGCACACCGTGGAAATCAAGCTGCGGCGGCCCTGGCCGCCATTCCTGCACCTTCTGACCATGAGCCCGGCGTCGGTCGTCCCTCGCGAGGAGGTCGAGCGCCTGGGCGAGGATTTCGCCCGCATGCCGGTGGGCACGGGGCCCTTCCGGCTGGTCAGCTACAAGCCGGACGACCGCATCGTTCTGGAGCGGTTCGACGAGCACTTCGCGGGCAGGCCGGCGCTGGCCGCGATCATTTACCACATCATCGACGATTCCAGCGTCCGCCTGCAGAGCTACCTGAGCGGCGAGCTGGACATGACCGACATTCCCCTCGGCCGGCTTCCGGAGTTCTCCTCCCGGCCGGACCACCACTCCTGGGCGGAACTCGACACCTACTACCTGGGCATCTCCCAGCTCAAGGCGCCCTACGGGAAGAACGTCCACCTGCGCCGGGCGCTCAACTACGCCATCGACAGGCAGCGCCTCTGCGCGCAAGTGCTGGAGGGCCGCGCGGTGCCCGCCAAGGGAGTGCTTCCCCCGGGCATGCCCGGCTACGACGCGAAACGCAAGGGGTACTCCTTCGACCTGGAAGCCGCCAGGCGCGAACTGGCCGCCGCCGGCTACCCCGGGGGCAAGGGTTTGCCCGCGGTGCGCCTCTATCACAAGTCCGGCTCCGACGCCAAGGCCATCGTGATAGAGCTCCAGCAGCAGCTGGCCCGCGCGGGCATTACCGTCGAGCTCAACCCGGTGGACCTGGCCCGTATCAAGGAGATGACCATCAAGGGCCCCCCGCCGCTCTTCTTCCTGAGCTGGATTGGCGACTACCCCGACCCGGAGAACTTCCTGTACGTCCTCTTCCACTCGGCGCGCAAGGGACCCACCAACCGGGTCCACTACGATTCGCCGGAGACCGATGGGCTCCTGAAACACGCCCGGTCGCTGCCGGACGGCCCCGGGCGCCTGGCCGCCTACGGCAAGGTTGAGGAGCGCGTGGTGGCCGACGCCCCCTGGGTCTTTCTCTATCACCGCAGCGCGCACCTCTTGATAAACCCCCGGGTGCGCGGCCTGACCTTCACGACGCTGGACACCGGGACCGAGCTTCCCCAGGCGGACTTCGTCAAGGTCCGGAAGGTGAAGGGGGAGTAGTTGAGGCGCTACGTCCTCCGGCGCGCGCTGCAGTGCCTGCCGGTCCTGGCCCTGGTGGTGCTGATAAGCTTCGCCCTGGTCCGCACCATGGCCGGCAACGCCGCGCTCATGGCCCTGGGCGACGACGCCACCGAGCAGGAGATCGCCGACGAGTTCAGGCGGCAGGGGCTGGATCGGCCGCTTCCCGAGCAGTTCGCCGTCTTCGTCAAGCGCGTGGTCACGCTGGACCTTCCCCGATCCACGCAGGGCGACCAGCCCATTCGCGAGCTGATCCGCGACGCCTTCGCGGTCACCCTCAAGCTGGGCCTGGGCGCCTTCCTGGTGGCCTTCACCCTGGGGCTGGGATTGGCGTTGGTATCGGCGCGCTGGCCCAACGGCGGACTGGACTGGGCCGCGCGGGTCGGCTCGGTGGCCGGGGTGAGCGTACCGGTCTTCTGGCTGGCCATGCTGCTGGTCAGCCTGCTGTCCGTGAAGCTCGGCTGGCTGCCCACCAGCGGATACCGGGCGGGCGAGTTCCGCCACTGGATACTGCCGTGCCTCTCGCTGGGGCTGGTCTACTCGGCGAGCCTCGCCCGGGTGGGTCGCGCGGCGCTCCTGGAGGAGTTGGTCAAGGACTACTGCCGCACGGCGCGGGCCAAGGGCCTTTCCGAGTGGGGGGTGCTCCTTCACCACGCCCTGCCGAACGCAATGATCCCCCTGGTCACGGTACTGGGCTCGCAGCTCGCGGGCCTGCTGACCGGCGCGGTGCTTACCGAGACGGTCTTTCACCTTCCCGGCCTGGGGCGGCTCTTCGTCGAAGCCATCAAGGGCCGGGACAGCTACCTGCTCGTCTCGGTGATGCTGCTGATCGCGGCGGTCTTCGTAGTCATCAACTTCGTGCTGGACATCACCTACGCGTGGCTGGACCCCAAGGTGCGCTATGGGCGGGTCTGAGCGGCGCGGCGCGCTGCGCCGCTTCTGGCGCAACCGCCTGGCGGTGGTCGGCGCCGGGCTGATGGCCGGGCTGATTCTGGCCGCGCTGGCCGGGCCGCTGCTCTACCAGGTGGGCTACGCCGAGCAGTTCCCCGGCCAGGAGTCCGCCGCTCCCTCCGCGGCCCACCCGCTGGGCGTCGACCGCGCCGGGTTCGACATGCTGGCCCGGTTGCTCTACGGCGGCCGCGTCTCGCTGCTGATCGCCCTGGCGGCCACGAGTATAACCGTGGTCATCGCCCTGGCCGTGGGGCTCGGCGCGGGGTACGCGGGCGGCTGGGTGGATTCCTGCCTGATGCGGGTCACCGACACCTTCTACGCCTTTCCCAGCATTCTGCTGGCCATGGCCCTGGTAGCCATTGCCGACCGGCCCTCGCTGTGGCTGGTCTTCCTGGCTCTGGGCGCCACCGGCTGGACCGGCCTGGCCCGACTGGTGCGTGCCCAGGTTCTCACCGTGCGCCAGACCGAGTACGTCCTGGCCGCGCGCGCCTTGGGGCTCAGCCCCCTGCGGATCGTCCTGCGCCATATGCTGCCCAACTGCCTGGGCCCCATAATCGTCGCGGCCACTCTGCTGGTCGGCGGGAACATCCTCGGCGAGGCCGGCCTGAGCTTCCTGGGCCTGGGGGTCAGCGCCCCGGACCCCTCCTGGGGCTCCATGCTGGCGGACAGCCGCGCGCTCTTCACCAGCCGGCCGTGGCTGATGATCTTCCCGGGCGTGGCCATCACCATGGCAGTGCTGGGCTTCAACCTGATCGGCGACGGCCTGCGCGACGCGCTGGACCCGCGCGGCGCCGAGATCGGCGCGGGCCGGAAGCGCTGACCGTGGGTCCGGCTCCCCTGGGCGACCGGCGCGAAGTAGTCGGCGCGGTTCACGTGCACACCCGGCACTCCGACGGCGGAAGCACTACCGCGGAAGTCGCCGCCGCCGCCGCCCAGAACGGGCTGGACTTCGTGGTGATCGCCGACCACGACACCCTGGCCGCGCGCGAGGGCGGCGAGGAGGGCTGGCACGGCCGGGTGCTGGTCGCGGTGGCCACCGAGATAGCGACGCGCAAGAACTTCTGCCACCTGGTGGCGCTGGGCAACGCCTCAATGGCCCCGAGATTCTCCCTGACGGTGTGCGCGGCGCTGGAGAGAATACGCGACGAGGGCGGCGCGGGGCTCCTGGCCCACGCGGACGGGCGCGGGCTGGGGGGCAAGGGCCGCTCCCGTCAGGACTGGCCCTACTGGACGCACCCGTACTTGTCGGGCGTGGAGATTTGGAGCTACCTTCAGGACTGGGGGACCAGCTTCCGACTGCTCCGGCCTTCCAGCTACAGGTTGGACCTGGTGGCGGAGCGAATCAAGGGACCGCCCGATTGGCTCTTGGGCTACTGGGACGCGGAAGCTGAGGTTCGTCCTTTCGTCGGTCTGGGTGCGAGCGACAACCACGCCAAGCGGCTCTTCCCCTTCAGGCGGCAGTACTTTCCACACGAGGCGATCATCGGCCGGCTGGTGGACCGCGTGCGCCTCGCCGAGCCGCTTTCGGCGGACGGTTCGCAAGCGGCGAAGCAGTTAATGACGACGTTGGCGGCCGGGCGGGTGATCTTCGCGCGAGACGAGTTGGCCTCCTCGGATGGCTTTGACTTCCGCGCCGAGCTGGCCGACGGCCGCGTCCTGCGCTCGGGCCAGAGCGCGGAGTTCGCCCCGGGGGCGCGTCTCGTGATTGAAAGCCCCATCGAGGCCGAGCTGCGCGTCTGCCGACTGGGCGGCGTGGTCGCCTCGGCCACGGGAAGGAAGCTGGAGTGGCGCCCCGAGGAGCCCGGCGCCTACCGTGCCGAGGGTCGGCTTGCCGGGAAGGCCTGGGCCTTCAGCAACCACGTGCGACTGGTGGAAAGAGCGCGCGCCGACTGACGGGGCGGTCTAATAGCCCGCGTTGGCCTTGGCTTCGTGGTTCCAGCGCAGCCAGAGGACCCGCCTGGTGCCCGCGTCGTAAACCGCGTGCAGGCGACGCTCGGACATGACCCGCTGCTCGGCGTCGTCCGCCACCGTCCGGCCCAGGACGTAGATGTGATAGAACCGCGAGACGAACTTGACCTCCGTGCCCCAGGTGGCGGCCACGGTTTCATCATCTGTGGCCAGCGCAGTATGGTCTCCCTTAGTGTGGTCCCCCGTTTCGGAATTATCGAAGTCACGGCTGTAAAGGCCGGGTTTTGCGGCCCGGTCGAGTTCACTTTCGTCAATGGCTGCGGAGTTGTCTCCAGCCAGGTTGTTGAGCAGGTCGTTGAGTTGCTGTTCGCTGAGCTTATCATCCTCGGCCGTATATCCAGCCGGCAGGGTGCCCGATCCGTTCCAAGCCTTCTGTCCCAGTTCCACAAGCGCCTTCTCCATATCCTTGCGGCTCTCGAAGGGGCGATTGCTTATCAACTTGTCCGCCACCCGGTCGGCGTAGAGTACGCCGGTCCCATCATCCTGGTTGAGACCGGGAACATTGAGGACCACGGCCTTGAGAACATCCCTCCGGGCTGTGTTTACGTTGACTGCGGGGTGCTCCCCGGCCAAGAGCTTGCGCGGGTAAGTGGTCAGCGCGCTCTCGGCGGACGTCAACTCATCCTTGTCGGCCAGAGAGAATGTCGGCCTCATCTGCCCGAGCGACCATAGCGGCTCGACTCGTGAGACAATATCGGTGGCTATCGTCTGCGCCCGCGCATCTCCGTGCGCTGCCACGAAAAGGCTCTTGTACATCTCTTGGATATCAGCGTCCGCGAGCAGAGTCGGATCTATCCAATTCTTCGGTCCAGTACGCAGCTTACCGTCCAGATCGGCCACCGCGACGTAGTACTCTGCGGCGAAGCCACGGATGCGCTTGAGCCGTTTGACGCTGCCATCGAGCACGGACACGCGCGGCATGGGCCAGCGCCGACCTTTCATGCGTCCGTCGCCGTAGTGATCGACCCAGGAGGTCGGGCAGAGGTTTTCCTTGCGGACGCCCAGAGGCTCGTCTTTCTCCCAATAGGCATGCCACTTATCCTCGTCATCGAGGTTGGAGTAGAGGTCGCCGGTTAGTTCTATCCGGTAGATCGCCGCGGCCAGACCGCTGCGGCAGGAGGCCTCGGCCTGCACGCCGCGCAGCCCGTTGGTGGCCGCGCGCGACTCCAGCCGGGCGGTGATGATGAAGGCGGTGGCCACCAGGGTCAGCACGGCCACCAGCGCCAGGGCCAGGATGAGCACCGAGCCTTTTCCTCTCTCGCGGCGCACGTCAGTTCTCCTCCGAGCCGGGCCGCAGCGTGACCGTGAAGTGCCGGTAGGCGGGCGTGCCGCCCGGGTCGGCCAGCTTGAGGGTCACGGTGACGGATGTCGGGACCTCGCCTTGGTTCACCGAGCTCGACGAGAACTCAATACTCTCGGCGCCTTCGGCCAACACCCAGTCCTCCTCGACGACGGACCACCCGCCGGTCGGCGGTTCCCCGCCGGAGAGAACCCGGTAGAGATTCCCGCTCTTGACGTAGTATTCCACGGTGCAGTAGTCAACCTTGCCGGGGTTCTCGGTTGCTACCCGAATGGTCAGCTTTTCCCCGCAGGCGACCCCCCCGGGACTGGGTTCGACCTTGTAGTAGCCGGGTGGGTCGTCCGCGTCACTGACGTAGAGCCCCTCGAGGTCCCGGCCCAGGCGAACGTTGACGCCTCGGGCGGTCTCGTGCAGGAAGAGCAGCTTCTCGCTGCGGCTCTTGAACTTGTTGACGTTGATGTAGATGGCCACGCAGGCGCCGAAGAGCACCGCCGAGATGGCGATGGCCACCATGATCTCGATCAGTGTAAACCCGCGTCGCTCCGTGCTCACGGCTTGCGGCTCTCCAGCTTCGAGCGCATGTAGAACAGCGTCTGGCGCGTCTTGGCGGCGGAGTCCGGCGCGGAACCCCAGTCCACGGTGGGCCGGTCGGGATTGCGAAACACCCAGACGTCCAGGCTGTAGAGGCCGGCCGCCGCGTCGTAGGTGTGCGCCCGCCACAGCCAGCCGTAGGTCTCGTCCGTGCCCCCGCCCCTCCGGCGAGAACCCGTCTTCTGGTAACCGGCGGGCCCGAGCTTCAGATCGTCGGGGCTGGTGGCGTTGTACGTGAAGGAAAGCGCGCCGTCGTTGGCTTCCCTGATCTCCTCGGCGCTGTAGAGCGCGTCGGCCAGCGCGGTGCGGGCCAGGTCCGCGGCCACGGTTTTCTCGCGGGCGAAGGTGACGTTGCGTCCCGCCGCGTATATGACGCTGATCGTCCCGAACACGGCGATGGCCAGCACGAAGATGGCTATCAACAGCTCCAGCAGCGTGAAGCCGGCGCGGCCCCCCGCGCGGCAAGGGCTCCGGCGGCCAAGCCTCACTTCGCGACCCTCGCCACGCTCACCCGTCCGTTGGCCGGGCTGACCATGATCTTGTACTCGTCGTCCTTCTCGCCACGGATAGTCACCGTGAAGCTGCCCGAGCAGGAGCCGTCCGGCTGAAAGGTACCCGTTGCGGTCGGGGTCACGAAGTCGACTCCCTCGGGAAGCTTCTCGACGCGGTCGGGTTTGTCTTTGTCCCCGGTGTGGATGCGCACCTCGTCGGGATCAGTAGAGGTCTCGAAATCCACCTTGTAGATCGCGCTCTGGGCGATGGCCATGCTTCTGGCCAGGCGCAGGGCGCCGGCTACCGAGGCGCAGCCGGCCTTCATGCGCCCCTGGCGGCGCATCGGCCCGATGGTGGGGATGATGATAGCCATCAAGAGCATCAGGATGGCCAGCACCACCACCATCTCGGTGAGCGAAAAGCCCCGGCTGCCGCGAGTCAAGACAGATCTCCCTCCCTGAGGACTTATAAACCGCCGGAGGGGCGGCGGGGTCAACTGTCCTTGGGGACGGGTTTCTGCTTCACGGAGCGGAGTTCCAGCAGTCCGTGGCGCTCCAGGAACTTGAAGTATTCCACGTAGTTCCTGCCGTTGTCCGCTGGCTCGCCGCTGTCCAGGGCTCCCAACCGCACCGCCTCCGCCAGCGTGCGTTTGCCGTCGCAGCGGAAGAGGATGTTGGTCAGCTGGGTATCCCAGCGGGGGCTGTAATGGCCTTCGCGAGCCTCCAGAGGGACCTCGTCCAGAGTGAGGGCGCCGGCGACCTTGCGGACGGGAATGATTTTCTCGGCTTGGCCCCACCAGTCGGGGCGCCGGGGCCCGGACGGCCGCGGCGCGCTCTCGCCGGCCTCGTCGGCCAGGCGGGCGGCCAGCTTGGCGAGGTAGGCTTCCTCCAGCTTGGCCTGTTTCTTGAGCCCGGCTACCATGGGCCGCAGCGCGGCGCGGAACTCGCGCCGCTCGGTCCGGGCCGCGAACTTCTGGGCGCTGCGGACCCGCTCGGCGGCCACTTCGCGCTGGTAGGCGAAGTGCTCGGCGGCCCGGCCCAGAAGGCGGCCCCGGCCGGCCGGCTCCGCGCGGCGAAGCCTGGCCGCGAAGGCGGACCCCATGCGAGCCAGCCGGCGGCGTCCGTCGGAGGCGGCCTCTTCGGCCAGCCACTCGGCCTCCGGCGAACCGGCCGAGGCCAGGTAGTAGGCGTAGCTCGCCGCCAAGGCGGTCACCCGGGCCGTGGCCTCGGGATCGATCTTGTCGATGGTGTCCGCGGTAGTGTGCCAGAACCTGTCCTTGCCACCGAGGTACACCACGGGAATGCCGATTGCGGGGTCGCCGATGGTGCTGTCGCAGGGGGTGAAAGCGGTGGTGAACCAGGAGAAGTAAGGATCCCGCTTCCAGAGGTAGCTGCCGCACAGCCGGCGGATGAGAGTGTCGGCCACCGAGGGGTTGGCCCCCGGGGTAAGCGACACGGGCAGGGGCATTTCAGTCTTGCGCTGGTCGCCGCCCACGCAGTCCAGGTTGAGGCCCGCCAGGGTCCGGCGCACCATGCGCGGGTTCATCGTGGCGTAGGCCATCGAGCCGTAGCACTCGCTCATGAACAGCCAGCGGAGCGAGCGCTGCGGTTCGGGGAGCTTGCCCTCGGAGATCAGCTTGACCAGCACCCGGGCGACCTCCAGCATGACCGCGCAGCCGGAGGCGCTGTCGTCGGCGCCAATCTCGAACTGGTGACCGAGGGTGAGAATCTCCTCGTTGCTCTTTCCCCGGAGCAGCCCCGTGGCCGCGGGGAGAATGCCCTCGTAAAGGCGGCTGTCCACCACCGCGCGGGCCTTGACGCCCCCCCCCCGCAGGATCGCCTCGAACTCCCCGCCCTGGGCGGGAGTGAGCATGAAGCACCACATGGGGGTGTCCTTGGCGGTGAAGGCCCAGCCGCTGGAATCGTCGGCCCCGCCGTTGATCCAGAAGCGGTTGTGCGGCAGATACTCCTTTGCCGGGCTAAAGCTGCTGATCACCCCGGCTGCCCCGGCCTTGACGAGCAGCGGCTTGATATTTCGCGGACTGGCATCGGTGTAGACGATCTTGCCGGCCAGTTCGCCTTCGCGGAGCGGCCTGTCGCCGCCCGGCTCCGCCATCTTCCATTCCTGTGATCTCTTCTTCCGGTCGACACTGACCCGCAGCGGCCCGACCACCTCGGCAGTCAGGCCCTCGGGCCCGGTGGGGGCGGACCACATGGCCACGGCGTTGGGATCCTGCGAGCGCCGGCAGAGCACCTTGCCCTTGACCGCCTCGGGGGCAACGAGTTCCAGGGAGGCCTCACGGCAATCCCAGGCCAGGGGCATGGTCCAGTCGCCCATGCGGCTGATGCCGTCAGCGGGTTGCTCGAGGACGCGGCTCTCGACGCCGTAGTCGGCCAGCTTCCTGACCACCATGCGGGCGCTTTCCATGAACTTGGGGAAAGTGAAGTAGCGATCAATGCCCTGAATGGCCTCGATATTGGCCAGCAGTTCGCTGGTGGATACTTCTTTGTCAATCAGAGTGGTGATTTCGTCAAGGTGCACGTCAAGCTCTCCTGGAAGAAGGTGAAAACCGCTGTTGCACATGTGCATTCTAAGGATGCAAATAAAGGCGTCAAGGACACGCTGGCTTGATGCGCTTAACCCGTTGCGGAGTGCCCGGTTGAGACTTGGCGCAGCAATTGCTGATAACGCTCTCCGTGAGCCGTGAAGACCACCCGCCGGCAGGTCTCGCCCTCGCTCCCGATGCGCACCACCAGCCGCTCGGCGGGAAGTGCGCTCTCCACCCGGTCGGCCCACTCCAGCGCGGCGACCGTCCCCGGCGCGGCGAGACTCCCGGCCAGGTCCGCCTCCTCGAACTCCGCCGCGCCGGAGAGCCGACAGGCGTCCAGGTGCCGCAACGCCAGGCGCTCTCCGCGATGCACGCGCTCCAGAACGTAGGTGGGGCTGGTCACCTCGTCGGGCGGACACCCCAGGGCCCGGGCCAGGCCGCGCACGAAGACCGTCTTGCCCGCGCCCAGCTCGCCGACCAGGCAGATCACCTCCCCGCCGGAAAGCAACCCGCCCAGCCGCTCGCCCAGCGACTCGGTTTCCGCTGCGCTGTGAGTGATTGTCTCCACTGCCGCGGCGCTCTCCCTCAGGCCTTGACGACCTTGCCGCTTTCGGTCGCGCGCTTACCCAGGGCCCGCTCGAACGCGTTGCGGGTGTCCACCACCAGCAAAGAGTGCTCCAGGATGGCGCCGTAATCGAAGGCCCGGTGGTCCGTGACCAGAACGGCGGCATCGAAGCTTCTTAACGTTTCCGGGGTCAGCTCCACGGACTCCATGCTCAAGCTGTGCGCCCGGGTCGCGGGCACCACCGGCACGTGGGGGTCGGAATAAGCGACGTCGGCGCCGCGCGCGACCAGCACCTCGATGAGTTCCAGCGCGGGGCTCTCCCGGCAGTCGTCGACGTCCGGTTTGTAGGCCGCCCCGAGAATCAGAACCTTGGCGCCCACCAGTCTCTTGCCGCGCGCCACCAGCGCCTGGTCCGCTCTGTCGGTCACGTGGCGGATCATCTCGACGTTCACGTCTCCGGCCAACTCGATGAAACGGGTGTCGACGCCCAGCTTGCGGGCCTTCCAGGATAGGTAGAACGGATCAATCGGGATGCAGTGCCCCCCCCAACCGGGCCCGGGGTAGAACGGCTGGAAGCCGAAGGGCTTGGTCTTGGCCGCCTCGATGACCTCCCAGACGTCGATGTCCATCTTCTCGAAGATCAGCTTGAGCTCGTTGACCATGGCGATGTTCACTGCGCGGTAGGTGTTCTCCAGTATCTTGGTGGCCTCGGCCACCGCGGGACAGGAAACCGGCACCACCTCGGGGGCCACGCACTTGTAGAGCTCCACCGCGGCCTCCAGCGCCTCGGGACCGTCGCCGCCAACGACTTTGGGGATGTTCCCGGTCCGGAACTTGGGGTTGCCGGGGTCCTCGCGCTCGGGGCTGAAGGCCAGCAGGAAGTCAACGCCCGACTTGAGTCCGCCGCGTTCGAGAATCGGTCGGAGCACCTCGTCGGTGGTCCCCGGATAGGTGGTGCTCTCCAGCGAGACCAGCTGTCCCTTCCGGAGGTGCTCGACGATGCTCTCGGCGGTGCGCTCGACGTAGGACAGGTCCGGCTCGCGCGAGCGGCCCAGCGGCGTGGGCACGCAGATCAGAATGGCGTCGACGCCGGCCAGGCGCGAGAAGTCGGTGGTGGCCTCGAAGCGTCCGGAGCGCGCCGCGGCGGCGACCTCGGGGTTGGAGATGTGGCCGATGTAGCTTTCGCCCCGCGATAGGAGGTCTACTTTCCGGTCGTCGATATCGAATCCCAGCACGGAGAGTTTCTTGGCGAACTCCACGCAGAGCGGCAGCCCCACGTAGCCCAGCCCGATGACCCCCACGCGGCCGTCGCCCGAGGCGAACTTCGCAGCGAGCTCGGAACCCAGGGACATGTCGATTCCTCCTCCCGATGTAGTCAGGTGACGCAACAACCGGCGGTATGTTAACGAATAACAAGGGCTTGCGCAAGTCACTGGACGGGCTGACCGGATGCTGCTCTGCGAGGGACACTGCGCAGCACAAGAGCCGCGGCGCTCCAGAGAGCCTGGGCCCGGCAGAGGAATGTTACCCTTGCGAGCAGGGGCTCGGTGGGCGATAATCTCACATGCGACGCCGTGAAGAGTGAAGCCACGAGCGGCGAGAGACGCTTCACCTGTCACGTTTCACGAAACCGGAAGGGGCCGATAGACATGCAAGTGAACTGCCCGAGATGCGAAGCGCCGGCCGAGTTCCCTGATTCGCTGGCCGGCGCGGAGGCCAGGTGCCCGGGCTGCGGCGGCCTGATCCCGCTGCCGTCGGGGGGCGAAGAGATCGTCCAGCGGGAGACCGCCTCCGCGGAGATCGGCGAGGCGCATCCCCAGGTGGATGGAACCATAGATAGTGGCACCGAGGTCGCGCCCCAGCCCCGCGAGGGGGGCTGGGTCTTCGCCAGGCTGGAAGGCGCGCAGGTAAGTGACTCGGAGGTGCTGGACCCCTCCCGAGTTCCCCCCGCCCGCCCCAGGCCGCTGTGGACCAAGCTTGTTCTGGTGGGCCTGCCCCTGGTGCTGCTGCTCGGGGTGGCAGGCACCTACCTGGGCCTGCAGCTGAGCCGCCAGGCTTACGCCAAGAGAGTGGCCGCGCGCTTTGCCGAGGCAGAGGACGTTTACGGGCAGGGCGAGATGGAGGCGTGCGAGAAGATGCTCAGCGACGGGCTGAAGATGATGGAAGCCCGTCCCGAGGCGATTCCCGCCGAGTGGGCCGGCGACTTGAAGAAAAAGGCCGAGAAGCTGCGCTCGCACATCGGCCACTGGCGCGAGGCGCGCGAGATCAAGAGCAAGGCCCAGATCGAGCCGGCCGCCACGCGGCGCAAGCTGGAGGACCAGCTCCGGATCGTGTCCGCGCTGGGACCGGATGCCGAGCCGGTCGCCACGCTAATCCGCGAGATGGGCAAGGAAGTCTATGAACTGGACCTCTCCGACCGGCGGGAAGGGCTCCAGAGCCACCTGGCTGGCCTGCAGCAGCAGCTGGACGAAGGGAAGTTCCGCTCGGCGCGCCAAGCGCTGGAACAGGGCCGGCAGCGCATCGCCAAGGCCCCCGGCGCAATGGCCGGTAAGCTCCGCAAGGAGTTCGAGCCGCGCTTCGTCAAGCTGGACGCGGTATTCAAGTTCCGCGAGGAAACAGACAAGTTCGTCAAGAGCGCCCCGGCAGGCGGGCCCAAGCGCGCGGCGGTGCAGGCCGAGCTCCGCAAACGCCTGGCCGCGCTGGATCCCAAGGGACCGGGGGCCAAGGGTCTGGCCAAGCAGTCCGAAAAATGGATCAAGGAGCTCCAGAAGGATGCCCGGCCGCTGCCCCAGGGACTCAGCCTGAATTTCTCCCTCCTCAAGGAAATCGCCAAGGACTTCGCCGCCGCCGCTCCGGGGCTGAAGCTCGACGAGAACTCCATAGACGAGAACAAGGCTCTTTTCAGACTGAGCTCCAAGGATCACAACTATCGCGTGGTGGTCGCTAACATCGGTGGACGGGACATGTTCGTGATCGAGGTCGATGGCGTCCGGCTGGCTTACCCGGCCATTACCAAAGCCCGTAAGGACCGGCGCCCGCTGATCCGCTATGAGATGGCCCAGGCACCGCTCCTGGCGAAGACGCTCAAGGAGTCCGGCCGGGAGGAGGCCTGGTCGGCCTCCCCCTGGAATGCGGTGCTCCAAGGGCCAGCGCCCACGGCGATCCTGCCCCGCAAAGTCGGGCCGCTGCTGTGCGTGGCCGACCGGGTGTGGAACGTGACGTTCGAGTCCAGGAACGACGCGCGCAAGCAGGCGGCGGGAACCTTTATTGAGGCAGCCCAGAAGCTGGAGAAGGCCATCTCGGCCGACGAGCGCGCGGGAAAGGATCTGCGCGACATGCTGGTCCTTATGGTCCAGGCCTCCTACCGACCGAGAAAGTCTGCCAGCGACTTCCTGCCGGGGCCCTTCTGCCGTCAGGCGGTGGCCCGTGGCTACATCAAGAAGAACGCTCCGGAGCTCGCCAAGCGCCTGGTCGCCGAGCGCGCCGCCTACCGCACCGCTTACAAGGCAATAACCCGCTTCTATCCGAACCTGACCGGCCAGGCGGATGCCGGCGATGAGCTAGAGTGGGGCCGGAACACCGATGGCCGCGGCCTGTGGCGCATCCATGACGCCAAGGCGGGGACCACCACCTTTGCCCTGCGGCACAGCGCTCCGCAGTTTCCGAGCCAGTTCTTCGTGCACACGGTTTTCAGCGGCAAGCACTCCTCCTGGCCGGTCATGGAAAGCCCCAAAGCCGTGCACATGGTTCACCAGTCCATCGGCAAGGTGGCCAGCTGGGACCCCGAATCCGACAAGCTGGTCTTCGAGAAAACGCGCTGGCGCCTGGCCGCGGAGTTGGACAACATGAGGTCCCTGAAGGCCCACTTCGGCCGGCCGGAGTGGCGCTTCCCGCCGCACGTACTGCTAACCGACTCTTTGGGCAACGCCCTGGGCCTGGTCACTCCCGCCGGCCGACTGGACATGCCCGAGTTCGGCAAGCGCAAGGGCGCGGCGCGGCGCAAGGCCCAGGACGCCTTCATCGACAAGTGCGCCAAGACCCTCAAGAGCGCCGGCGAACTGCATCTCCTGTTCAAGTACTTCGTCAAGTACACCTACGACAGCCCGCTCACCGCCTATCCCTTCCTGATCGGCGACAAGCAGAACACTGGCGACGTTCACCAGGACGCCTACCAGACGCTGGACCGCAAGATCGCCGGGCGATTCATCGCCGACTGCGATGACCTGGCCGAGTTCTACCAGGCGATCACCCGCCGGCAAAAGCGGCTGAGCTTCGTGCTGGGCCGGCCCTCCCACGCGATCTGCGGCTTCGTGGAGAAGAAGGGGGGCGATTACCTCTTCACCTCGGTGGATACCGGTCCCCCGCGCCAGTTCCGCGCCAAGAAGCTGGACGAGGTCATTGAGGCCGGCTTCGCCACTTTCGACCAGCAGCGCACCGAGGCCTTCGATGCCAGCTCCATCTGCTTCCTGCTGCGCTTCGCCGGCGAGCAGACCCGTACGCCCTACTTCCTGGGCACGCGCATGTTCGTCGACCCGGCCTACGCCAAGACCTTGATCCGGGTGCAGCGCGACTGGCACTTCGCCTACATCGCCTCCGGTCGCGACACCATGAAGGAAATGGTCAAGCGCGACACCGATCCGGCAACCATCTTCGAGCTGGCCGCCCTCTATCGAGAGCTCGGCGAGTGGCCCCTGGCCATCAAGTGGACCAAGACGGGCATTGCCAAGCTGTCGCCCGAGGACGTCAAGGGCCGGCTCACCGAGAACCTGCGCCTGGCCAGATACCTGGAGCGCTCGGGGAACCGCAAGGCCGCCACCCAACTGATGATCGAGACCGGCGGCAAGATCGACAAGGCCGCGGCGGCCGCGGGGCCCAAGGCGATACGCTACGCGGGCCTGCGCTTCAGCGCGGCCGGGATGCTGCGGGCGCTGGACCGCCCCTGGGCCGCCTGGAAGGTGGCCGAACCGGCGACCCGCGCCCTGGTCCGGGCCGGCAGGCTGGGGGGCAACAACGTCACCGGGCTGGCCACGATTCTGCTTTCCATGCGGGATATGGAGCGCGGCGGGCGCAAGCTCAGCAAGGGAGAGACCACCGCCGCGAAGGAGCTCGACGGGCTGCTCGAGCAGCACTTTGCCACCCGGCACTTCAAGGAGCGCGACACCTTCGGCGACCACATGGACAAGTACGCGGACCTGGCCATCTTCTACGCGGCGCGCAAGGGACGGGCCTACGCCCTGCAGCGGCTGCTGGCCGCGGGGCCCTATCCCTCGACCAAGCGGGCCCACCACCTGCGGGGCGCCGCGCTCACCGGGCTGGAGGACGAGGACTGGAAGTGGATTCGCGTCTCGATACACGCCTACAACCACTTCTTTGGGGTGGCGTTGGACGCCCGCAAGCCGGCGGCCGAGCGGCGCACCGCCGAGGCCGTCAAGGTGCTGGCCGCGCTGGAGAAGGCGGTTCCCGAGATCCGCAAGCATGGCGCGCTTGGCGGGCTGGAGTTCGCGATCCTCTCCATGCAGGTCCGGCGCGACGCGATCACCAAGAACTGGGCGGGCCTGGAGAAGAGCTTCCAACTGATGAAGAAGCGCAACTGGGGCCAACTCTACCGCATGATGGCCAGGAGCCTGGGTGACGCCTCGGCGTACATGACCGATGCGGAGTTCGAGGAGCAGTTCCGCAAGTTCTGCGACCAGTCCCCGCCGCTGCCCCACTATTTCCGGGCGGCCTACGCGGCGCTGGGCGAAAAGCGCTACGGGGCGGCCGAAAGAGCCGCGCGGATCACCGCCGAGCGCTTCCCGGCGGAGGCCGCGGTCCAGCGCGAGTACAAGCTGCTCAAGGAGATACTTAAGCGGCGCAAGGCCGCCGCCGGGTCGAAGAAGCCTCCGGAGAAGAAGCCCGAGGCCGGCGCCGCTCGAGAGTTCAGGCCTGCGGCCGGATGACGATGATGCCGGAAGGGATATCCTGAACCTTGAAGGCCGAGTGTCCGCTATGCAATAAGTCCTTCGACCTCGACCTCGAGGCCGGCGACGTGCGCTGCCCGCACTGCGCCGCTCCGCTTCGCGCCGAGTCCTTCGGCGAAACCCAGACCATCGACGTCAAGTCCACCGCCACCGGCGCCGATGCGCCCCAACTCAAGCTCAAGCTCCGGCCCTCCGACACGACAAGCTCCGTGCCGAAGTACTTCGCCGGCTACCGCATACTCTCGGAGCTCGGCCGCGGCGGCATGGGCGTCGTCTACAAAGCCGTCGACCCCAAGCTCGACCGCACCGTGGCCATCAAAGTGCTGCTCGCCGCCGAGCACGCTTCCGGCAACGACATCGGGCGCTTCTTCCGCGAAGCCCTCAGCGTCGCCAAGCTCCAGCACCCCAACATCGTCCCCATCTACGAACTCAAGGTCCACGACGACCGACACTACTTCACCATGGACTACGTCGAGGGACAGCCGCTGGACAAACTCATCCGCGACAAACGACCCGGACTGCGCCGCTCGCTGGAAATCGTCGAGAAAGTCGCCCGCGCCCTGGACCACGCCCACAACCGCGGCGTCGTCCACCGCGACCTCAAACCCGCCAACATCATCATTACCCCCGAGAACGAACCCAAGGTCACCGACTTCGGGCTGGCCAAGACCGCCTCCCTGGAGGGCCAGGGGCAGCTCGCCAAGCTGACCAAGACCGGCCTGGCCATCGGCACCCCCCATTACATGGCCCCCGAACAGGCCGCCGGACGCAGCAAGGAAGCCGACGCCCGCACCGACGTATACTCCCTCGGCTGTGTGCTTTACGAACTGCTCTCCGGGCGGCCGCCCTTCCAGGACGCTTCGGCCATGGGCGTGATCCAGAAACACATAGAGGAAACCCCTTCGCCTCCCTCCGGGCGCGGCGGCATGCGCCTGCCCGAGGACGTTATCACCGTCTGCATGAAGTGCCTTGAGAAGGAGCCGGCCCGGCGCTACCGCACCGCCGGGCAACTGGCCGAGGACCTCCGCCGCTTCCTGGACGGCCAGCCCATCGCCGCCCGCCGCGCGAGCATGGTCTACCTCGTACGCCGCCAGATAGTGCGCCACAAGGCCGCCAGCCTGGTGGCGATTGCCGCCCTGGGGCTGCTGGTGGCGGTGGTGGCCGGCAACATCCGCAGGCTGCAGCGCGAGCGCAACCAGAGCCTTCGCCAGCTCTATTACTCCAACATAGCCCTGGCTCAGAGCTACGCCCAGGATGCCAACGTGGCTCAGGCGGACCGGATCCTCATGGATTGCGCCCCCGAGTTCCGGGGGTGGGAATGGGGCCGCGTGCGCCGCGAGGCCCACCAGGAACTACTCACGATCCGGCTGTCGGGCCCGCCCACCAAGTTGCGCTTCGCCGCCGACGGCTCGCGGGTTTCGGCCGAGGTCGGCGGGCAACTGCTGACCTTCGATGCCCGCACTGGCAGCTACCGGGAAGCTCAGCCTCTTCCCGTGGGGTCCCCGCGGCTCGGCTCACCGAGCCCCGATGGCAAGCTTCTGGCCCGAAAGGGAGCGCGCGGCTTCGTGCATGTGACCGACGCGCGCTCGGGGAAGAGAATCAAGAGCTTCGAGGCCCACGCGGGGCAAGTCAGCCAACTGGCGTTCGGAAAGCCAGACCTGTTGGCCACCACCGGGACCGACAAGATGCTCCGCATCTGGCAGGCGACCACCGGTAAGAAGCTCCACGAGATCGCCGCGCACACCAAGGCGGTCTCAGCTCTGCGCTTCAGCTCAGATGGCAAGCTGCTGGCAGTCGGCGACGTGCTCGGTTTGATCCGGCTGTGGAACACGAAGAGCGGCAAGCTGGTCCGCACGCTCAACGGACACACGGCGGACATCAGCCAGCTGAAATACTGCCCGGACGGCAAGCGCCTGGCCTCGGCCAGCGTGGACCGCACGATACGAGTGTGGGAGCTGGCCAGCGGGCAGGAGCTTCTCTGCCTGCGGGGCCACGCGGACTCGGTAAGCGAAGTAGCCTGGTCGCCCAAGGGCGACCGCCTGGCTTCCCTGGGTTTCGGACACATGCTCAAGCTCTGGGACGCGCGCCAGGACCGAACCTACCTGCGCCTTTCCGCGGACATGACATGGATAGCCTCGGTGGCCTTCGCTCCCGAAGGCGGGCGGCTCTACGCCGGCGGCTCCGGGGGCGTGGCCGCCTGGGACCCGGCGACCGGACGAGAGATCCTGCGCTGGCCCGAGGCGCCGCTTCCCGACTGCTACCTGGCGCTCAGCCCGGACGGCAGGCATCTGGCTTCCGGAGGCGCCAGCGGGCGGATCAAGCTCCGGGAAACGGCCAGCGGGAAGCTGACGCGCGAGTTCAAGTACCCCGGCGAGATACTGACTCTGGCCTTCGGCCCGAATGGCGGGCAGCTGGCGGCCGGCGGCAGCGGCGGCACCATCAAGGTCTGGGAGGTCGCGAGCGGGCGGGAGCTGATCCGCCCCGCGGGACACGCCGGCACCGTCCGCGCCCTGACCTATTCCCTCGACGGGCGCTTCCTGGCATCAGGCGGCGAGGATCGCACGGTCAGAGTCTGGGACGTGGTCAACGGTCGGCAAATCCGCAAGGTCACCGGCGGCGCCGGATCGCGAACCACCTCCTGGGCGGTGGCCTTCTCGCCCGACGGCGAGCGTCTGGCCGCCGCTTTCATTAACAGGATCCGCGTCGTGCAGGTAGCTACCGGCCGCGAGCACAAGGTTCTTCACGGACACGCCGTGCGCGTCTATTCGCTGGCCTTCAGCCCCGACGGCCGGCGTCTGGCCTCGGCCAGCAAGGACGGCACCGTCCGCCTGTGGGACGCTGAAACCGGTCGGGAACTGCTCAAGCTCAAGGGGCACTCCGACTGGGTCGTTTCCGTGGCCTTCAGCCCTGACGGACGCCGCCTGGCCTCGGCCAGCCGCGACGGCACCGTGAGGGTCTGGTTGGCGGACGACTGGCAAGAGGGAGAAACAGCCCCTTAACCGCTTTCCGTCAAGTCGCCCCCGCCAGACGACCGATAATAATCTGATGCAGTCTCTGAAAACACCGCCCGAAAGCGGGACCGCCGCGTCCCTCAGGTCGCCCGTCGGCTGGACCGTTCTGGCCGCGCTGGCGCTCAGCGCGCTGGCTGCGCTCGGCGCCCTGTGGTGGTTCGAGCAGCGGCGGGCCGCGGAGGCAAGACCCTCGCCCAAAGAGTTGCAGCTCAAGTTGAATATCAACCGGGCCACCGCCCGCGAGCTCGGACTCGTGCCCAGCATCGGAACCCGACGGGCCATGAAGATTATCAACGCCCGTCAGAAGCGCGGCGGCTTCAAGCGGCTGACTGAAATCGACGAGCCCGACGTGCTCGGCCCGGGCGCTGCGGAGCGCCTGGCACCCTACTTCCTGCCCCTTCCGGAGGAGAGCGGGCCGTGAAGAGCCGGCGGATCAGCCTGCTGCTCGCCGGACCCCGCCTGGCTGCGCTCAGGTCGCTGCTGGGCCCGGGGACGCTGGTCGCCCTGCTGCCCGCCGCAGCTGGCACCGCAGCCATCCTGATTTCCCGTCCGAAAGGCGACGTCGACCTGCTCTGGTACATGGTGGCGCTGGCCGGGGCCGCCGGTCTCTACTCGCTGCTCTCCTGCTACCGCGCGGCGCTGGCGCGGATTCGCGCCGAGAGCCTGGATTCCGAGTGCCGCGACCTCGCCCAGAAGTGCTCAATGTACCTGGCGCGGGCCCGCGCCGCCGAGGGCAACGTCGAAAGCCTGGCGCTCATCCGAGAGATACACCGCACCGGCAACGTCAGCAGCCGAGCGCAGCGCTTCCGTGGACTGCTGGCCGTCGTGGCCCAGACCGCCGACGCCGTGCAGGCGGAACTCTTCACCCCCGAAGGTCACGACGCGTTGCCGGCCATGAGCGCCGCGCTGCACCAGCTCGCCGACGGGGAGCTGTACGTCTATTTCGAAAAGCCGGTGACGGCGGGCAAGACAGACGCTTCGCATCTAACCTGCCGCAAGGTCAGCGAGAGCTCGCGCGGCGACCGGCGCCTGCTGCGCGCGGACCTCTGCTTCGGCAAGGACGCAGTCGGCTTCGCCGAGCTCAGCCTGAACCGCCAGCGGAGGCCCAAGCGCGGCGGCCCCACGGCCAAGCAGCTTCTCGACGCTCAACTCCACCGCCTCGACCTCGACCCCGTGGGCGCGGACCAAGCCCTGGAGCACCGCCAGGTGTTCCGGGTCCACGACCAGGCTGGGGCGGCACTGACAGTCAGCTATCCCCTTATGGCCGAAGGCGTTATCACCGGGGCCATGCGCCTGCTATTGCCGTCAGAGACCCTGGCCCGCCGCGAACTCGAGGAGATCGAGGAGCTTCTACAAGAAACCGCCGGCCACCTGGGCCTAGTGGTCAAGAAGGACGAGGACGTTCAGCGCGCCAAGCTCGACGGCCTGACCGGTCTGCTGCTAAAGAGCGAACTGCTCTGCGACCTGCGCGAGGTACTGGGCCGGGCGCTGCCCGCCGGCGGCAAGCTGGCCCTCCTGATGCTGGACATCGACCATTTCAAGGCGGTCAACGACACCCACGGCCACCCCACGGGGGACGTGATTCTCAAGGGCGTGGCCGACTGTCTGCGCGCGCACATCCGCTCCTGCGACCGCGCCTACCGCTACGGCGGCGAGGAGATGGCCGTGCTACTGCCCGACGCTGACGAGACCGCCGCCGGCCGCACCGCCGAGCGCTTGAGGCGCGCGGTCGCCGGGCTGAAAATGTGCTCGGAGAACGGCGCGCCCGTCCCGGTGAGGGTCAGCGTGGGGCTCACCGACCTGACCACGGCTGAGCAGCCCGCGAACGGCGACGAGATGATCTCCCGGGCCGACCAGGCGCTCTACTTCTCCAAGGAATCCGGCCGTAACCGCAGTTCCGTATGGCGTCCCGGCGGACCGCTGGCCCTGCCGCGCCTCGGCCGCTCCGGACATCCGCTCCGCTCGACGGGCCGCGGTCGCCGTCCCGCCAGGGCGGGCAGCTCGCGCCGCTGAGTTCCGTCCTACGACTCGTCCTCGTCGTCGCGCGGCGGCTCCAGCCGCCCCAGCCACACGCCGAAGCGCTGCATCACTGACTGTTCCACGGTCTCGCGGTTCTCAAAGGCAACCAGGCCCTCTGCCTGCATCTCCTCGAGCACTTCCCTGACCTTGCCCTCGACCTCCTCGCGCTCTGGCTTAGTGCTGCACGCCAACTTTTCAATGCGCTTGCGGGCAATGACCCTGGGGTCGGCCGGCCCGGGCCGCGGCTCGCCGTCCACGGGGCACTCAGACATGCCGTCGAACTCGTAGCTGTTGCCGCACAGCCGGCACTCCCAGCGTGTGCGTGTGAAGTTGAGGTCCATGACGTCGGCGAGCCGCTTGGGCTTGGAGATGGCTCCCGCCGCGACCTGAAACACAGGAATGCTCTGGAAACCGGGTACGCCCCCGGAGAGGTTCTCCAGCCGCCCCTGGCCGGTCAATGCCTTAATAGGAGCCTTGAGCACCTTGGCAAGCTGGCGCACCACGTTTATCCGCGGGCAGCGCTTGCCGCTGAGCCACTCGCTCATGGCCGACGGACTCATCTTCAGAGCCCTGCTGGCCTCGGCTTGAGAGAGGTTCGCCCGGCGCATGGCGGCTTCGAGCAGGTACGGGAACTGCCTCCAGTAATAGGGTTTACGTGGCATGAGAGCCCTCCTCACATTTTATGCAGAATGTTACTTGACTTCTGCGAACTATCGTGTATAATACAGATAGACGCAGACAAAGATTCTGGCCGACACAGGAGACTGAGATGAGGACGACTATTCATCCTGCCCCCAAAACTGCGGCCCTTTGCCGCTTCCCTTGGCCGTCGCGCCGTCAAGCTGACCGGTGCCTGCATCAGCTCTTCCACTGTTATTCTATACAGTTCTGTGCTCGGAAGCAAGCAAAAATCGGAACAAACCGAAAGCGGGCGAAACTCATCAGCCGGGCCGCCAAATGCCGGCCCGACACAATGGTCTTCTCTATGGAAGGAGGTGCGAGATGTGGAAGAGGAAGGCACGGGGGCCGCAAGCGTGTCGGGACTGCCCGCCGCCGGGTTACTGCGATCCCCCGCCCGCTCAACGTCCGCGGGTGGAGGAGCTCGCCGGGGACATCAGTTGGAAGGAGGCCGAAGACTATTTTCGCAGCAACCCGGGCGACCTGGTCCGTCGGATGTTCCAGTGGGCGAAGAAGGATGATCGCCGCGCGGCGCGCGGAATCCTGTCTCGCTGGCTTCGCTCCGAGCACCCGGAGTTGCGCTGCGCCGGACGCGTCGCCCTCGACGCCTGGATCGAGTGCTTCTGCTCCGAGGCAGCGTATCGACAGGCTTACGGGGACTGGCAAGAGTGGTTCGCAAAACGCAAGAGAGGAGTTGACTACGGCTGAGTGCACGAACGCGGCGGCTTGATTTCTCGGAAAGATGGGACGGCACGATCAACTAGGGGGGCCAGACATGAGCGATCATTATGTTATTGAAGAAGCCATTGCGGAAGGTGATTTGCGGATATTCCATGTGAATGTTGATCCGCGGTTCTTGGCCTCCACGCAGGAAATCTGGAGAATCTTCGAGCCATTGCTTTGCTTGGCCTCGCCCAGGCAGAAGATGCTGCTTCATCTGCGTTACAGACAAGGACTTCCATTAATAGACGCTGCCAGGGAATTGGGGATAGATTCTTCCACGGCGAGCCATTATCTGAAGCGCTTTGGCAATAAGGTTCGGCGTTTCATGGCCAGGTGCTCACATAACTAATGAGGGGGTACATGTAATTTGGGAGGTGCCATGGGCGACGAAACCGAACGCGGCAAGGCCTGGTTGGAGCTGGCGCGCGCCGTGGAGACCCTGCAGCAGAAGCTCGGCGCCTACATGAGCGTCGCCGCCAATGCCGGCTGCGAGTGCTGCGCCAACTGCCGGGTCCGCGGACCGGTGGAGGGGATAGTGAACGTCGACGGACAAACCCGTGAGCGTGTTTTCTGCTATCAGCTGGGCAATTGGCGCCCGGTGGACGGGTGGTGCCCTGCCTGGCCCGAGTTGAACGTCAGACAGTAGGCCCGCTTACTCGAGTATCGACCGAAGGTCGGGGACGCTATGGTCAGAGTGAAAGTCGTACAAACTGCTGCGCACGAAGTTCCCTTCACCGCGCACGAAGGGCAGCGGGAAATATGCGAAAGCGACGCCCGCTTCCGCGACGTCTGCTGCGGGCGTCGCTTCGGCAAGACGCGGCTGGTGGCTGCCGAGTGCCTGGCCGCAGCGAGGAGGAGTTACCCTCACGGGCGAAGTCCGCGCGTTTGGTTGGTCGCGCCCACTTTCAAGGTGGGGAACGAAGCCTGGGACCTGCCCGGGGGCATCCTCGACCTGGGTAAGAACGTGATGCGAAAAGTCCATCGCACCGACCGCCGCTACTGGGTGAAGGGAGGCGGGCTTATCGAATTGCGCACCGCGGACCGGGAAGACAATCTCCGCGGCGGCGGACTCGACTTCCTGGCAATCGACGAGGCCGGGATGATCTCGGAGCGCGCCTGGCGGGCGCTCCGGCCGACCGTCTCCGACCGCGGCGGACGGGTGCTCCGCGCCGGCACGCCGCGGGGCCGCAACTGGTGGTATCGCGAGTGGAAGAAGGGACAGCCCGGCCCGGACGGCGACCCGGACTATCGTTCCTGGCAGATGTCCAGCAACACCAGCCCGTACTTCTCTTCCGAGGAATGGGGAGCAGCCCGCGGGCAGCTCCCCGCCGACTGGTTCCGACAGGAGTACGAGGCTGAGTTTCTGGAGTCGATGGCCGCGGTCTTCCGGGGACTTGAGCGTTGCCTGGTGCCCGGCGAAGGGATTCCTCCCCGGCCCGGAGAGAAGTACGTCCACGGGCTGGACATCGCCAAACAGCAGGATTGGTCGGTGCTGGTTACGGTGGCGCTCTCCAGCGGGCGAGTCTGCCACCTCAAGCGGCTTCAGCGCGTCGAGTATCTGCAACAGGCGGAGATATTCGCCGAGGTGGTGCGGCGTTATCCCGGCCCGGTCTGGGCGGACGCCAGCGGCGTGGGCCCGGCGTTGATCGAGCCACTCGGCGAGCGAGGCGCCTCCGTGAGCAACTATCTCTTCACCGAAGAGCGCAAGCGGCGGCTGGTGGGCAACCTGATCGTCGGCGTGGAAAGCGGCGCCGTGCGCATCCCCACCGGGGGAGAGTTCGCCGTGCTGGTCGGCGAGATGCGCGACTTCGAATACAAGCTTTCGCTCACGGGCCAGCCCCGCTACGGAGCGCCGGCATCGCTGCATGACGACTGCGTCTACAGCCTGGCGCTGGCCTGGTGGGGACTGGCTCACGGCGGGGCTGCATTCACGCGACAAGTCTATTACCAGATGAATTAGGAGTGCATATGAGCAAGCTGGAGGAACTGAAACGGGAACATCCGGAGAAGGCCGGGCTGACCGGGGAATGGACCTGGGCCCGGACGCTGCGCGAGGGGCTTCTGGCCGACGAGGGGACGCGCGCCCGCTGGCTGGTCAAGGGGCAAAGCTGGTGGGGGGCCTGCAAAAGGGGACCACTTTGAGGGGTTGATGGGCTTGTAA
>CBDUSI010000036.1:0-36178 GCA_965370045.1 uncultured bacterium
AAGGAAGAGAGTCCCGGTGAGAAGGCCGAGAAAGAGGAAAAGCCCAAGAAGAAGCCCGCAAAGAAGTCCAAGAAGAAGGCTGAAGATAACGCCGAAGAGAAGTCCGAAGAGAAGACTGAGGAGAAGACTGAGGAGAAAGCCGAGGCGGCCGCTTCCGAGTGAAGCGGGCAACCTGAAACGCGGCGCGGAGGGGTCGGCACGGGTTAACCGTGCCGGCCCCGAAGGCCCGCCTCGCTGGAGCCTGACGCATGACCGGACTGATCGACCTGCGCAGCGACACGGTGACCCGGCCCACGCCAGCCATGCGCAAGGCCATGGCCGAGTGCGAGGTCGGCGACGACGTGCTCGGTGACGACCCCACGGTCAAGCGCCTGGAGGAGCTGGCCGCCGCGAAGCTCGGCAAGGCGGCAGCTCTGCTGGTGCCCTCGGGCTCGATGGCCAACCTCCTGGCGGTGATGGTCCACACCGGGCGGCGCGGCGCGGCACTGGTGGGCGACGCCTGCCACATCTGGGTGAGCGAGGCCGGCGCCTACGCGCTGGTGGGGGGCATCCCCGCGCGACCCCTGCCCACCGACCGGGCCGGGCGGCTCTCCCCCCGGGACGTGGCCACCTGGACGGTGGACGACCTGCACCTGGGCCGGACCCGCCTGCTGTGCCTGGAGAACACCCACAACTTCTGCGGGGGGACGGTGCTTTCCCCCGAGGACGTTGAGAAGATCATCGCCCCGGCGCGCGAGAAGCGACTGGCGCTGCATCTCGACGGCGCGCGCATCTTCAACGCGGCGACCGCGCTGGAAATCGACGCCGTGCGGCTGGCCGCGCCCTTTGATTCAGTGATGTTCTGCCTGTCCAAGGGGCTCTGCAGCCCGGTGGGCTCGGTGCTGGTTGGCCCGGCGGACTTCATTGACGAGGCCCGCCGGCTGCGCAAGCTCTTGGGCGGGGGCATGCGCCAGGCCGGGGTGCTGGCCGCCTGCGGGATAATTTCGCTGACCGAGATGACCGCGCGCCTGGGCGAGGACCACGCCAACGCGCGCTTCCTGGCCGAACGGCTCGCGGAGCTGCCGGGCATCGAGGTGGACATGGACTCGGTGCAGACCAACATGGTCCTTCTGGACCACTCGGGTCCCGGGGGCCGCGACGTGCAGTGGCTCAAGGGGGCTCTGGCCGAGCGGGGGGTGCTGGCCCTGGTGCGTCCCCCGGTGGGGGCGCTGAGCGCCATGCTGCGCCTGGTGCTGCACAACGACCTGGACCGCGCCGACTGCGAGCGGGCCGTCGGCATCTTCGGCGCCGTCGTGGAAGCTTAGGGGTCTGCCATGGGCGAGCTGATGATCAGCATCTCCGGGGTGCGAGGGATAATCGGCGAGAGCCTGACGCCCGAGCTGGTCATGCGCATGGGCGAGGCCTTCGGGTCCTACGTGGGCGGGCCGGAGGGCCGGGAGAAGCCGGCCACCGTGGTGGTCGGCCGCGACACGCGCGTCTCCGGCGAGATGGTCAAGCACTCGGTGCTGGCCGGGCTGCTCTCCACCGGCTGCGAGATCGTCGACCTGGGGGTGGTGACCACGCCCACCGTGGCGATCATGATCGAGGAGCTGGGCGCCGACGGCGGGGTGGTGATCTCGGCCAGCCACAATCCCATCGAGTGGAACGCGCTGAAGTTCTTCGGCTCCGACGGGGGCTACCTCGACGCCGAGCAGGGCCGGCAGCTCCTGGACCTCTACTACCAGGGCGAGTTCCGCCACGCCCGCTGGCACCAGATCCGCCAGGTCCGCACCGACGAGCGCGCCGCGGGGATCCACCTCGCCAAGGTGCTCGAGATCGTCGACGTCGAGGCCATCAGCGCCAGGAAGTTCCGCGTGGCCCTGGATAGCTGCAACGGCGCCGGCGTGGAGATCACCACTCGGCTCCTCGACGAGCTGGGCTGCGAACTGACCCGCATCCACTGCACGCCGGATGGCCTCTTCCCCCACGACCCCGAGCCCAAGTTCGTCAACCTCCAGGATCTCTGCAAGCTGGCCTCCGAGAGCGACGTGGACGCGGCCTTCGCCCAGGACCCCGACGCCGACCGCTTGGCGGTGCTGGACGAGACCGGCCGGTTCATCGGCGAGGAGTACACCCTGGCCTTGGCCGCCGACTACGTGCTGGCCTGCCGCGGCGGCGCGGCCGGCGAGGAGCGCAAGGTGGTGATCAACATGTCCACCAGCCGGGCCACCGAGGACGTGGCCGCCCGCCACGGCGCGGCCTGCGAGCGCGTCGCGGTCGGCGAGGTCAACGTGGCCGATCGCATGCGCGAGCTGGGCGCGGTCATCGGCGGCGAGGGCAACGGCGGAGTCATCGACCCGCGGGTGCACTACGGGCGCGACAGCCTGGTGGGCATCGTCCTGATACTGGAGCACATGGCCAAGAGCGGCCGGAAGCTCTCCGAGCTGGTCGCCGAGTTGCCCCGCTACTACATAGAAAAGATCAAGGTGGAGCTGCCCCGCGCCGGGATCGCCCGGGTCCTGGACCGGCTGGCCGCCGAGGCCGAGCCGGACATCGAGAACGGCCGGGTCCGCGCCAACGACATCGACGGCCTGCGCCTCGACTGGGACGACCACTGGGTGCACGTGCGGCCTTCGAACACCGAGCCGGTGGTCCGGATCATCGCCGAGGCCGGCGACGCCGGGCGCGCGGGGGAGCTGGCCGAGGCCTTCGCGGCGAAGGTCCTCGCCCTGGCCGGGGAGGAGAAGGCGTGACTGAGAGCGGCGCTCCGGGAGCGGTGCCCCGCAAGCGGCGCTTCCTGATGATAACCGCCTGGGTCGTGTGGGGCGCGATAGCGGGCGCCGCGGCAGTCCTGATCTGGCGGGGCTGGGCGCACAGCGACAAGCCGGAAGGGATAACCCTCATCATGTCAGGCTTGGCGGTGCTGCTCTTGACTCCGTACATACCGCTGCGTGCCCTGGCGGGCTGGCGCTGCCGGCGCGCGGTCGGGCGGCTGGCCGAGGGCTGGAAGTCCGGCGCCGCGGAGCTCCCCGGCTGGCCGGGGGTCCGCGAGCGCGCCGGGGTGCTCTCCATGCGCTGCGGGGGCAGTTCTTTTCGTCCATGGGCCTTGGGCCTGGGCCTGGGCCTCTCGGCCTATTGCTTCCGGCAGCTGAGCGGCGATAAGCCAGAGCTGAGCTACTTCCGCCTGGTGCTCTCCCTGGCGCCCGCGCTGTGCGCGGTGCTGGCCTCCCTGCTGTGGGGGCCCGCCGGGTGGCTGCTGACCGTGGACTCGGCGCGCTCCCAGGCGAGGCTGCTGCTCTGGCGGGCGCTGCGCCGCTTTCACATATCCGACGCCAGCCTGCCCACTATTCAGGGGGTGAGCCTGCCCGAGCGCCGGGGCGGGAGCTACCGGGGCATTCTGGTCGGCCGGGCCACCGGCGCGGACTGGAAGCTGGGGATCCCCGGCAACTGGCCGCCCGAGCTGGTCGAGGCCCTGGCCGCGCGAATGGCCAGCCTGGCCGGGGTGAAGTTCGGGAAGACTGAGGAAGAAACGGGCACTGCCGAGGAGAGTTCTCAGGAAGAAACAGAGGTCCCTGTTGAGGAGGCTGCGGAATGAAGAAGAAGCTGCTTATCGCTCTGGTCGTCGTGCTGGTGGTGGTTATCGGCGGAGTCGTCGCCCTGGCGTTGAGCATCGACTCCGGCGTCAAAGCCGCCGTGGAAGAGGGCGGCAGTCACGCGCTCAAGGTGCCGGTCTCCCTGGACGACGTGAGCGTGTCCCTGACCGGGGGCAAGGCCTCCCTCAAGGGGCTGACCATCGCCAATCCGGAGGGCTTTAAGACTCCCAGGGCCCTGCACCTCGGCGAAGTCAGCATCGAGATCAAGATGGGCTCGCTGACCAGCGACGTGATTGAGGTGCCAGAGATCGTCATCCGCCAGCCGCAGGTGACCATCGAGGGTAGCACAAAGGGCTCCAATCTCAACAGGCTCATCAAGAATCTGGACGAGACCCTCGACGAGTACGGCGTTGGCAAGAGCGAGAAGCCCGAGAAGCCCGAGAAACCGGAGCCCGCCGGCGCGGAGATGAAGTTCAATGTGGGACGCATCCTCATCGAGGACGCCAAGCTGAGTCTCTCGGCCACCTTCATGGGCGGCAGGGAGGCCAGCGCGACGCTGCCGAAAATCGAGATCAAGAACCTGGACTCCGAAATGACCATGGCCCAGCTTATCAAGCGCGTGCTCAGCGCGGTGGTCAAGGAGGCGGCCAAGCGTCCCGACCAAGTCGGCAAGATGATGGGCGGCCTGGCGATCAACAGCGGACTCGGCGCCATTGAGGGTGCCGGCAAGGTGATCAAGGGCGTAGGCACCAAGGGCGGCGAGGTGATCAAAGGCACCGGCAAGAACGTCAAGAAGACCATCAAGGGCATCGGGGACATCTTCAAGAAGAAGGGCGAGGACAAATAGTGACGCGGGAAGAGCGCAGCCCCTTCCTCACCGGCGAGCGGATATTCCTGGCGCCGCCCGAGCCGGAGGACGCCGCGGACTTGGCCCGCTGGCTCAACGACCCGGAAGTATGGGTGCCCTTCGGGTTCGATCTGCCGGCCAGCGCCGAGGGCGAGCGCCAGTGGATCGCCGCGCAGCCCGACAGGAAGGACGAGCTCAACCTGCTCGTTCTGGAAAAGGGCTCCGGCCGGCCGCTGGGGCTGGTGGGCCTGCGCAACATCGACGGCGTCAACGGCAGCGCGCGGCTGGCAGTACTGGTCGGCGAGCCCGAGGTCCGCGGGAAGGGCATCGGCACCGAGGCGGTGCGGCTGGTGCTGGCTCACGGCTTCGACTACCTGGGGCTCCGCCGGGTGAACCTCTCGGTGCTGGCCGGTAACGCCGCGGCCCTGAGCCTGTACGACAAGCTGGGCTTCGTCAGGGAGGGCATCGAGCGCAAGGCCCAGCTCCGCGGCGGCAGCTTCGTCGACCGCATTCACCTGGGGCTTTTCCGCAACGAGTTCCGCCGGGAAGGCCAATGAGGATAGAGGCCGAGTACCTGGAGGACGAGGAGCTCTACGAGCGGGTGGTCTGCACGGAATTGCCCGCCGCCCGGAGCACGCTGGACCTGGCCACCGCCAACCTCAAGGCCATGCTCATGGAGTCGTCCCCGGCGCTCGGCGAGTTCGTATCCCTGGCGGTCTTCCTGGGCGCGAAGGCCGAAGCCGGCGTGGCCGTGCGCCTGCTGCACTCCGGCGTGCCCTCGGAGAGCTTCCTGGCCGAGCTGCGCGCGACGGAGCTCTGGAAGCACCCCAACTTCAACATGCGCCGCTGCCCGCGAGTGCACCTCAAGCTGGCCATCGTCGACGGCCGCGGGGCCTACCTGGGCACCGCCAACCTCACCGGCGCGGGGCTGGGCGCCAAGGGCGAGCGGCGGCGCAACTTCGAGGCTGGCATCTGGAGCTCGAGTCCCGAGCTGGTCGGGCGCCTGGAGCGCTTCTTCCTTTCCATATGGGACGGCGCGCTCTGCGAGGGCTGCGGGCGGACGGCGCACTGCCCCCAGCCGCTTGAGGAACCCGACTTCGGGTAGGTGCTGTGCGCCGGATTGCCCTGTTGACCGCGGGACTCGCCGCCTTCTTCATCGTCGGCTGGCTGGTGGCCTCGGCCCTGGGGTGGCTTACCCCCGAGTGGGCCGGCGAGTGGCTGGGCGCGTTGGAGCGCCCGGCGCTGGCCGCCGCGGTCTTCGGCTTGCTCGCCGCCGACCTGGTCCTGCCCGTGCCCAGCAGCATCGTGATCTCCACCGCGGGCATGAAGGCCGGCTGGCCGCTGGCCGCGCTGGCCGGCGCGGGCGGGATGCTCGCCGGGAACCTCGCCGGCTACTGGCTGTGCCGCCTGTCGGGCCGCAAGGCCTTCGAGCGGTTCGTCACTCCCGCCGAGGCCGGGAAGTTCGACCGCTGGCTGGAGGCGTACGGCCCGGCGGCGCTGGTGATCTCGCGGCTGGTGCCGGTGATGGCCGAGACGCTCTCCTGCCTGGCGGGCCTGTCGCGAATGAGCTTTCCGCGTTTTCTGGGCGCGCTGCTTGTCGGCACGCTGCCCTTCGCGCTCTTCTTCGCGCTGCTCGGCGCGAAGCTGGGCGGTCACGCTGAGGGGCGCCAGTGGGTGCTGATCGTGTCCCTGGCGATTCCCGCCGCTGGCTGGCTGGTTTTCAGCCTGTTCACTAGACGGAGCCAACCGCAATGAACAAGCGCAATCTGCTCTTCCTGTTGTGCGGAGTGATCCTCGGCGCGCTCGGCGCGATCCTGGCTCTGCGCTTCCCCGGGGGCCGCGGCCGCGGCCGGGGCCGGGGCGGGCGCTTCGAGCTTTCCTACCGGGAGGGCCGGAGCTACCGGGTCCGGCACGTGGTTGACGGCGACACCATTATCATCGAGCCGGGCATCTACGTGCGCTACGCGGGGGTCAACACCCCGGAGGTCAAGTCGGTCGTCGATGTGCAGCGGCCCTTCGGGACCGAGGCCACCGCGGCCAACCGCGAGCTGGTCGAGGGCCGCGAGGTGCGCCTGCGCTTCGGGTCTCGCAAGCTCGACCGCTACGGACGGCTGTTGGCCTACGTCCAGGTCCGCGACCCGAAAAGCGGCGAGTGGCGGGACGTCGGCGAGGAGCTCGCCCGCCGGGGCCTGGCCAAACCCATGTACGGGACCGATCCGTCGCCCAACCGCGAGAGCGTGGCCCGCGCCGCCGAGGAGGCCAAGAGCGCCGGGCGCAAACTCTGGAGCCTCGGCAAGGGGAAGCGCCCGCGGTGAGAGCCACCGCCCAGCTGGGGGCCGACCGGTCACTTGACGCGCGCGGGGCCCGGCGCTAACTTCGTCGGCGGGAGGAGGAACGTTCATGGCACGCGAGAGAAAGACCCGTGGCGGCCACAAGGGCGGCGGGGCCGGGACGGCGATCACCGCGATAGTTATCATCGCACTCCTGGGCGGGCTGGCCTGGTTCGGCTGGACCCAGATGAAGAAGGCCAGGAAGAAGCCGGAAGCGCCCACCGGCCCGCGGGTGACGGTGCAGGGCTGGACCAGGCGCTACAGCCTCAAGGGCGAGGTGCCCGATCCGCTGCCGGACCCCTGGCGCTTCTCCTTCGAGACCTCCTGGCGCTATCGCCGGCCCGGCGAGGAGACCGAGTACCCCGGTGCCTGGGTCGAGCTGCAGTATGAAGGCGGCCGCTTCACCGGCCTGCAGCTGGCTGTCTACGTTGACGTTGACCGCGCCGCGCCCGTCGACCTGATCCAGGAGCCGGAGTTCGCCGGCAACCAGGAGCTGGGCCGTGAGCTGCGGGCCTTCGTGGCCGAGCTCAGCGAAAAGCCTGACAAGACCAGCATCGAGCGCGAGACCGCCGGCTTCCGCTTCTTCGGCTGGCGCAACAAGGACGACGGCCGCCGCCGGCGCTCGCTGATCTGCTGCGTCCGCAAGCAGAACGCGCCGCGGGCCGCGGAGATGCTGACCAGGGCCAAGGCCGACTGGGCCGCGGCGGGCGTGGCGACCCCCGGCCCCAGGGCCGGGCGCACCAAGTTCGACGTGGTGCTGCTGTCGGTCGGCAAGGACAAGGACGCGGTGCTGGCCGCGCTCTGCGAGGTCCTCAAGCTGGACCCCGACGCGGGCAAGATACTGGTGGACAGCGCCCCCAAGCTCATCCAGCAGAGCGCGGCATGGGACCGCGCCAGTGAGATAAAGAAGAAGCTGGAGGCCGCCGGCGCCAAGGTGGAGATCAAGTAGCCGGCACCCGGTGGTCATTTCCGCTTCGCCGGCGGCGCTTTCCCCTAATCCTCTTCAGGGCCTCCGCGGCCGCCTCTCGAACATATTCGCTCTTATCCTTCAGAGCTGGCTCCAAGACCAGGATCGCCTTCTCGTGCCCGATCAGACCCAGGGATTTCGCTGCTTCCGCGCGGACACCCCGGTTCTTGTCCTGTAGTACCCTCACCATCAGGGGCGGGATCGCTTCCGGGGCTCGGAGTATGCCCAGAGCCTTGGCGACTTCGAAACGTATTGCATAGTTATCGTCTTCCAGCAGGGGGATCAAGATGGCCGGTATCCGGGGGTCTTTGATGTGCGTGAGAGCCCGCACCACGGGGTGGCGCCTGTCCCATTTTATGGGCGGCTTGTCCTTCAGAAGTGCCATGAGTGGATCGCTGGCCCTACGATCCCCTAGATTGCCCAATGCTATAGCTGCGCTCCGGCGAACCCGGTCGCTTTCATCCTCAAGAGCGGAGTTCAGAGCGTCGGCAGATGATGGATCGCAGATCTTGCCGAGCGCTTCGGCGGCAAACCAACGCATATCCTTATCAGTATGTGTTAACGACAGTATGAGTGGTCCAGTCGCTCGGGGATCACCTACCTGGCCCAGGGCCCACACTGCCCTTCTCTGGACCTTGATGTCCTCATGCTTTATGAGGCTTATGAGCGCAGCGGTAGCTTCCGAGCCGCAAAGACTCAACATGTTCGCTGCCACGGCAGGATCAGGAGCTACGAAAGCCGGCATACGAACGTAGAGTCCCAGGCTCCGGGCAGCTTCCCTGGGCCCGCCCAGCAGTTGGACCTCTCGCCTTGCGGCTTGGCTCCAACTGCGTCCGTCGCGGACACGATCAACTGCTTCGCGCGCACTGAGAACAGGTACTATCACGAACCAGCAGAACGCCCCCGTGACCGCAAGCAGCGTGAACGCCACACCCCAATACACATACAGGCGCTTTGAGCGCTTAGCAGGTCCGGGGGAAGGGGCGGGGGAGGTCATGGTTCCTCCTTCTGTCTCGGAGGCACAGGAGGTTTGCCCCGCCAGAGCTTGTCCAAGTCCTTGAAGCCTTTCCGAGCATGCGGCTTCGCCTTCATGAACAGTCCGGCGACCACCGATGTGTCAGAAACGAAGAAGCTGCGGCTGGGCGTGCCCTTGCCGTACTGGAACGTGACTTCGTACCGGATGGGTGTGGTTGCCGGATTGCAGGTCGGCAGCGCACGCAGCGAATTGTGGACCTTCTGGAAGTCGATCGCTCCCTTGGGAATCTGTGCGGTCCGGTCAGCACGAGCGCGATGTCCCTGCACGATACGGCCTCCGCCATCCCGGTAGACCCAAACCAACCACTGGTTCTGCCCGAAAATGCCGATGCTCTGAACTCGGTGAAAGGCATCGCGTGGCGTGGCTTTGCCTGGCGCGGGCTCGGGACCCCGACATGATGCACAAGCGCAGAGGCACGCCGCCGCCAGAACGAGGTGAGTACGAGTGGGAACTGGCATCACTTTGCCTCCTGTGGCTCCTCAGACTCCCGTGGCGAAGGGGCGGGGGCGGTCATTCCCTGCTCCCTCTCCCTCGCAGTTTACAGAGCCACCACGCACAAAGCGCCACGGCTCCGAACACTGCCGCCTCGATCCATACGTTCATCGCGATGCCTTGCAGCTTCCACGTCTCGGAAGTAGTGCACATCCCGGTATCGAACTTCTTGTCGTAGAGGGTCGAGTACTCGTGCCAAGAGATGGCTGTCAGTGTGAGCGGCTTGATCTCCGGATCATCTGCCCTTGCCGAAAGATCCGCGAACTCATAGATCTCAAGTGGCCAGCCGGTCCTCTGATAGAAGGCTACCGGGTAGTCTGCAGGCACGACCCCCGCCTGTGAATACGCGACCCAGACGGTCGTTGCCCCCAGGTTCATGAGGAGTGCTACTCCAACGAAGAGCAGAACCGTAATGCAGGTGACCCACCACCTGCACCTCGACCATCGGGGGCGACCGACCTCCGAATCGCCGACGCTCCTTCTTCCGCGTGGAGCCGGTCCTGGACGGCTTTCCACAGGTGCGGCCGCCTGTGTAGGCTTGTGGGGAACTGGGGAAGGGGCGGGGGCGGTCACTTCTCCTTCTCCTGCGCGGCCTTGATCTTCTTCAGAGCCTCAGCGGCGGCTCGGCGAACGGACTCGTCCCGCTCATTCAGAGCGTCTTCGAGTACCGGGATCGCGCTGCCCATACTGCCGTTGTCTCTGGCTAGAGCGTGAGCGGCTTCAAACCGTACCAAGCGGTCCTCATCGTTCAAGAGTCCGAGCAAGCTCCGAACAACTGCCCTGTTGTCCGGTACGAGCGGGGCGAGCGCCGTGACGGCCCAAGAGCGCACGTACTTATCCTTGTCGCCAAGAGCACTGGTGAATGCCGCCATGCTTTCAGGTTTCCTCGGCGCAATCTTGAACAGCGCCTGGATCGCATTTGCACGCACGCTCCTGTGGCCGTCACGAGTGGCCACAACCAACGCGGGAACGGCACTGCTGGCTTTCGGACCTATCCTCGCCAGCGCCTGGATGGCATACTTGCGGACAAACCAGCACTTGTCGCTCAGCGCCCCTGTCAACGCCGGAGGCGCCTCCTCCGAGTCAAGGCCAACGCGCCCAAGAGCCGTGGCGGCACAGGCACGCACGTGTTCGTCTTCATCGCCCAAGGCCTCAATAAGCGATGGCACTGCATCAATCGCTTGCGGCCCCATCTCCGCGAACGCCCCCAGCACCCCCTGCCGCACCCGGCTGTCTTCGCTTCCCAGGAGACGCACGAGGATCGGGATAGCGGGTCTTCCGCAATGGCCCAGCAGGCCAGCCGCTTGAGACTTCCTGCCCGCCATCCACTTCGGTGCGCGGGTGTAGATATTCAGGGCCCTCGCCGCGTCTCCTGGCCCGCCCAGCGCCGCGATTTCCCTTTCGTAGTGACCAGCTCTAGCACGTTCGATTGCAGCTCGCGCATGGAGGAAAGGCACCACCACCAGCCAGCAGAAGAGTCCAGCAGCAAGGAGCAGGGTGAAAGCCACTCCCCAATACACGTACATGCGCCCCGCGCGCTTGGCAGATCCAGGAGAATCGGTGGTGATCATCCTTTCTTCTTCTCCCGCAGCCGCGCGGGCTTCTCTTCCAATAAGTCATGCAGCAGCCGGAGCACCTCGCGCTGAACTTCGGGCGAGTGGATGACTATCAGCTTGTCGGACGCCTTGTAGTAGGCGCACAGCGTCGCCGGGTCGCGCCAGGTGGCCGGCCAGACTTTCTTCCTGATGGAGTGCAGCACGGCGCCGGGCAGGATGCCCCGGGCGCGCAGCTTCTCCATCGGGTAGGCCCGCAGCCGCGCGGCGCTCCAGAGGTGCTCGGCGCACGCCGGCCGCGGCTCGCTGCGGTACAGCCAGATTCCTCCGCCCTTGACCCAGGAGAAGCCCTTGAAGCCGGCCTTCTTGGCGAGCTCGGCCAGCACCTCGCGAGCAGGCCGCCCGCCGCCGCGCAGCGAGACCCGCGGCACCGCGACACGTTTGTCGCCGGGCGGCTCCTCCCAGGCGACCGGCGCCTTCAGCACCCGCCCCAGCTCAAGCCCGACCTCGGACAGCTCCTTGTTTGTCAGCAGGAGCTTCAGCCGGCGGGCCAGCGTCGAGTTGCGGCGCCGCTCGTCGGCGATCAGCGGCGGGCGCGCCGCCAGCCGCCGGCCCTCCGGGGCCACCGCGGCCAGCAGCGCCTCGACGCGCCCCTGCATGGAGACCGGCCCGATGACCTGTATCCCGCGCCGCCGGCGGTCGTAGACCACGCTGGAACCCGGGCGGGCGAAGAGCGCGCCCCGGCAGCTCTCGCGGGCCAGCGCGGCCAGCTTCTCCTCGCCCAGCCGCACGGTGGGGTAGAAGCGCGCCCCCTGGCGCTGGCGCTTGAGCCAGCCCATTCCCCGGGTGAGAAAAGCGGCGTCCCGATGATCGCGCACGTAGTCCGCGCCCAGGAGGCGCGCGGCCATCTCCAGGGCCAGGTCCGGCGAGACCCGACGGGCCATGAAGGTCAGCGGACGGAGCTTGAGCTCCTCGGGGCGCATCCAGCCGGGCTCGACTCGCAGGGTGAGCCCGGTCTTGGCCCCAAAGACGCGGACGAGTTCCTCGGCGTTGGACTCCAGCAGCGCGAAGCTGGCCTCGCGCCCCGCGGCCGGCGGCCGCCCCCCGTTCTTCGGCGGGTCGTCGCCGTCGGCGGCGGCGGCGCGGACGGTCACGATCACCGGCGAGGGCCGGCTGCGGAAGCGCCTGGCGGTGACCACCAGCTCGAAGCGGTAGGTGCCGGCCGCCGCCAGCCGGCACTCGGTGCGCACCAGGTCCGGCCGGGCGATCCTGACTTGGGGGCCGGAGGTCTGCTTCCACGCGTACCTGAGTTCCGCGCGCCCGCGGTCGACGCCGCTCTCGGCGCCGTCGAGTATCACCACGCTGCCGGGAGCCACGGCCAGGCGCGTCCCCGACCGGCCGCCGGAGCGGGCCATGGCCACCGCGAAGGGCCGCGGGTCGCCGCCGGGCACTCCCCCGCCCCCGCCCGTCGGCGGGGGGCAGCCGCAGGCCGCAACGACCAGCAGCGTGGCGGCGGCGGCTTTCCAGTGGGGTCTTAGCCTCTTCATCATAATAGTGACGTGTTGCCGGCCGCTCCCGTCACGCCCCGGTCACTTTTTCGTGGGGCAGCCGCAGGGCTTGGCCCGGCAGCGCGGGCAGCCGGCCGCGTACTTGGCGACGGCGGTTTCGAGATCCACTCCCGCCAGGTTGGCCAGGCTGGCCAGCCAGGCCAGGCAGTCGGCGAACTCCTCGGCCTGGGCGGGCGAGCCCGCCGGCTCCTCGCGCAGGGCGGTGGCCAGTTCGCCGACCTCCTCGATGAACCAGCCGAAGGTGCCCATGGTCCCGCGGGCGGCGTCGCGCTCCAGAAAGGTCTCGCCGATCTCCTTCTGGAACTCGGCGAGGCGCACGGCCTGCTAGACCTCGTTTTCCTCGGCGGAGGCCAACTGCTGCTCGATGCCCTTGAGCAGCCGGCCGCGGATGTCCATCAGCACGGTCTTGACCTGCTCGGAGTTGAGGATCCCCTCGGCGACCAGGATCTCGCCGATCAGCCGGGGCTGCTTGTCGGCCAGCACCTCGCGCTTCTGGACGTTGAGCGCGCGGAGCACGTCCTCGACCTTGGCCATGCCCCGGCCGATGGCCACCTCGCCGAAGAGCCGCGAGCCGCCCGGGGCCTTATCCAGCAGCGGCGCCCCGGGCGGGTTGTGCCGGGCGCTGAAGCTGGCCTGGTGGATGCTCATGATGATGTCCGCCAGCGCGGACTGCGAGGCCAGGCGCAAGTCCTCGTCCTGGCTGTTGCCCAGCTCCAGCAGGCTCTCGACGATTACCCGCGCGGTGGCCACCAGCGCCGCCTGGGCCTCCTGGCGAATAGAGCTGCCCGCCGGACCCTCGGCCATCTGCCGGATCAGTCGGCTGATCGATTCTTCCATCTTCAGATTCCTCCCCCCAGAGGGGAGGATTGTAGCCGACGGGAGAGGCGGCTGCAAGGGACGCGGGGGCGGGGCCTGTTTTCAGTTGTCAGTTGTCGGTGGTCAGTGGCCGGTTGTCAGTGGTCAGTTGTTGGCGGGGGACGTACCGTCCGCCCGTTCTGTCGGGCGTCTTATCGGTCAGCGGGTCCGGATTTCCTGTTGGGTTCGGTTTTGGGCCGCACCCCGGGCAACTTGAAGGATTTCGGATCCTTCGGCATGATCATGAGCGTGTGCTTCACGGGCAGCTTGCCAGCGGCGGGAACGGTGACATGCTCGGTCCCACCGGTGATTTTGAAGTTCGCTCGGAAAATCTTGGTTCTGAACCGTAGCTGATACTTCCCCGGTTTGAGGTCGAACCACCTCATTGGACCCATATTGGTTATGTACTCGGAACTATAGGGCACGCCTTTGATCTCGATCTCTGGACCGCTCCGCTTATAAATAAACGACCTGAACGGTTCCTTCGAGTATGCTTCCTCCCACTTGGTGACGACCTGTATGCTGAGAATTTCACGCCTGATCGTCCAGACCATGGGAGCCTTGGCCTTCAGAGCATCCGTGCCCGCGAAGGTCTTGGCGCTGCTCAAGGCGTTTCCCCCGGAGTCCAGCGCGTCGACCCGCAGGAAGTACTTGCCCTTGCGGTGGCGAATCACCGGCAACTTGGCAAGTCCCTTAGGATCGGTGGACACCGTGAACGACTCCTCCCAGATGGAAATGTCTCTGGCCACTGGCCTGCCCCGTTCCCAAAGCGGGAAGTCCGCGCTGAAACTCACCTTCAGGTTGTTCAGAGGTTTGCCTTTGTCGTCCCTGATTAGGATAGAGAGGAGCCTGATAGGTACTGCCTCCAGCAGCACCTTCACGCCCGCATACTTGCCCGCGGGGACTTCCGCTCGACCAACGAAGAAAGCCGGTTTCGACGTGCTGAGCGCCTCCCCGTTGTCGGCGATGATGACCAGTTGCGCATCCTCGGGCGCCGACAACGAAGCCGTAAAGCCACCCTTCTTGTCAGGTTTCAACCTGCCCACGTACCCATACGCAGACCTGGCGGCGGCCTCTCCCTCGATCCGCCGCCAGACCTGCAGCGACTCGGGAAGACCATGTTCCTTCCCTTTCCGCACGACGACACTACCGCTTAGCTGGAGTTTTTCAACAGCCACCGCGTCACCGGAATGCCCCCCCGAAACTCCTGCCGCATCATCAAGGAGGATCGGGATGCGCTTCACTTTCCCCTTTGACACATCGGGCACAACGAAGGAACACTTGTGACCGCGAAACCCGTAACGTCGCCCCACCTTCAACTGCCGCAGTTGCTGCTCCTCGCCTACCGCGATGCGCAGAGCGGCCTTGCCACCCACATTGTAGATACATCCCCATGATGGATCGGAGGAGAGAATCTCGATCCTGGCGACCGCACGGGCGGTTACTTGCCCATCTCGTCCGCGCCTCTGGAAATCAAGTTGTATCTGGGGTGTTTCGGGGGAGGCTCCATATGGCAGGACAACGCTGGCACCGACCGGTGCCTCCTGCCCTCGGCTGTCCCCGCCATCCCCCTTACTGGTGCTGGCATTACCGTTTTTGGGTAAGGCTTTGGTGTCTGGCATCGGCGACCACATCGAGCGCCAGAGCACCACAGTAACTCCCCCCAACAGGATGAGTGCCGCGCAGACAAGTATCACCGGATGTTTTCGCCTTGCTGCCGAAGACTTGCGGTCGTCCATTGAACGCTGCTCCTTCAAGGCAACCTTTCGCCCATTCTCTTCAAGCCCCGTTGTCCCCGGCTCCCATTACTCCCCATCCAGTATGTCGCCCGGAGGGGCGGAAGTCAAAGAACACTCAGTCTGGAGTCCGGAGTCTGGAGTCCGGAGGAGGGAGCGCTCCATTCCCCACCATTCACGATCCACCGACCACCAACTACCGCCAACCAACTCACGGAGGTCCGCGTTCCTCGGGGTCGCCTTCCTCCTCGGCGTGGGAGGCAGACCCTGAAGGGCCTTCCTGAGTGGCGTCCCAGTCAATCGGCGGAGGCGGACAGACCCGGTATTCTTCCCCGCCTTCAAACGCCTCTTCCCAGGGTTCGACGCCGCTTTCCTCGCGGTAGGCGGCCTTGCGAATCCCCGCCAGCTCGCGGCCCAGGTCCTTGACCTTGGCGAGCGCGGCCGCGCCCCGCCGCTTCTTCTCGCCGCGTTCCTTCACCTCAGACCAGGCCACCCACTTGAACCGCTCGCGGCACAGATGCCGGTAGTGCTGCAATATCTCCCGCGCGGCGCGAAGCACGACGAAGGGGTTCTCGTGATCCAGCAGCCCCGCGCACCTGTCCATGGCCCGCAGGACGTGCTCCCGGGCCTTCTCGATGTCTTTCTCAACCACCAAGTCACCAAGGCACGAAGAAGAACTATTGTCTCGCGAACATCCCTCACCTTCCTGCGAAACGGCCCCCGCCGCGACGGACCCGTACCCCGGGAGCGCGGGCAGAGAAGCGAGAGCGTGATTGACCGCCTCGCCGCGACCAGCCTCTCCGTTGTCCTTTGTGTCTTGGTGTCTTGGTGGTAAAGAAAGCCGCAGGTGAACAAGGAGCGTCCGCGCGGCTTCCAGGGCGATTCGCTCGTTCTCGCTGCGGGCCAGTTCGGCCAGGCGCTCCAGCGCCAGGGCCTCGTATTGCTCGCGCGTCATATCGCTCATCATCCTCACCTGCATGTATTATACACCGAACTACCGCGAATGTCAAGCAGAATAGCCACAAATCGCCAGAATAGTGTATATTATCGTAACACGCGTATACGAGCGACTTACGCGTTGCTGCCCGGCCTTCCGGGATCTAGATTCTGATTTCCCCGGTTGCCGGGCTACCGTCCGATCAATGCTTTGACATGCGCCGTGGCGGCCTCGGCCAGGACATCGAGGTCGTAGCCGCCTTCCAGGAATGAAACCAGCCGGCCGGCGCAGCACTCCTCGGCGATCTCCCTGATCATCCCGGTCAGCTCGCCGTAGTCGTTGGAGGTGAGCATCATTCCCCCGAGGGGATCATCCCGGTGCGCGTCGAACCCGGCGGAGATCAGCACGATGTCCGGCTTGAACTCGAGCGCGGCGGGCTTGAGCCTGTTCGCGAAGGCCTCCCGGTAGGCGTGGATGTCCGCGCCGGCCGGAAGGGGCACGTTGATGTTGCAGCCGAGGCCGGCGCCCTGTCCCTCATTCCCGGCGCCGCCGGTCCCCGGGTAGAAGGGATAACGATGGATCCCGAAGTGCAGCACCGAGCCGTCCGCGTAGAAGACCGCCTCGGTGGAGTTGCCGTGGTGCACGTCGAAGTCCACGAGCAGCACCCGCTTCAACCCGTGCTCTTTCTGGGCGTAGCGCGCGGCGATGGCGATGTTGTTGAAGATGCAGAATCCCAGGGCCTCGTCGGGCATGGCGTGGTGGCCGGGAGGACGCACCGCGCAGAAGACGGCGCTCACTTTTCCGCCGACGACGGCGTCAAGCGCGGCCAGACCCGCGCCGGCGGCCAGCAGGGCGACGTCGTAAGACTTCGCGGATATCGAAACGTCGGGGGTGTCGAGGTAATCGAGGCCCCGGGCGCAGCTGGCCTTCGCGCGCTTCATGTACTCGGCGGTGTGCACGGTCCCGACCCACTCTTCTGGAGCGGGCCGGGGATCGATCTTCACGAGCTCGGCGTAGAGGCCGCTTTCTTCGAGCCCCTTGATGATCGCCGTCAGCCGCGCCGGCCGCTCGGGATGCCCGGGCGCGGTCTCGTGCTCCAGATAGGTGGGATGGTAGACCAGGCCGACTTTCGGCGCGGCCGTTTCGCGCGAGGATTCGCTCATGTCCGGCTTTCCTTATCCGTCGATGAACTTGCGGTGCCAGAGTTCCAGGCACAGCGCACCCCACAGCGAGCGGCTGAAGGGCCGGGGGGCGGCCAGCGCCTTCTCCAACTCGGCGGAGTTGAAGAGCCCGCGCTGACGGCAGCGCCTGTCGAGCAACACGTCAGAGACGAAGTCGCGGAGCTCGTTCTTGAGCCATGACGAGAAAGGCACCGGGAAGCCCATCTTGTCCTTGCGATTCATGACTTCCGCGGGCACCAGCTCCCGCGCCGCCTGGCGGAGGAGGCCCTTGAGCTGGCCGTTGCGGAACTTGATCACCGGCGGCACCGCGGCCATCAGCTCAACCAGGCGGTGGTCGAGCAGGGGCACGCGCGACTCCAGGCCCCAGGCCATGCTGGTGCGGTCCTCGGCGTGCAGCAGGGAGGGCAGGTGGGCCTTCACGTCGAAACACATCATGCGGTTGACCAGGGCCGCCGAGCCGCGGCCCTCGAAGACCGCGTGGAACTCCTCGAAGGTCCTTTGGGAGTCGGCGGGGAAGTCCGCGGCCAGGAAGCCCCGGGCGTCGGAGAAGCGGTCCATCAGTCGGAAGTAGCGGCGGGCCGGCTCCTCGAAAAGGCCCTGCGCCCAGAAATCCTTGAGCATGGGGACGTACTTCTCGAGGCTGGGCAAACTGGAAACGATGGTCTCCAGGGTGGTCACGTATCGGCCGCGGCCGGCGGTGTCCTCAATGGCCCCCTTGATGCATTCCTCCAGGTAGGCCAGCAGGTAGCGGGCGTAGCCGATGAATATCTCGTCGCCGCCCTGGCCGCCGAGCACCACCTTGACGTTGCCGGCCGCGAGCCTGGAGACCCAGTACTGCGGGAAGACCCCCGGTCCGGCGGCCGGCTCGTCCATGTGCCAGATGATTTTCTCCATGCAGGCGGCGAAGTCCCCGGCGGACGGATAGGTTTCGAAGTATTCGGTGCTGTTGGCCTCAGCGACCAGCCTGGCGTAGCGGCTCTCGTCGTAGGCCGCGCCCTCGCGGAACGCGCCGGTGAAGGTCTTAATGGGCGCGTCGCCCAGGAGCCGGCGGCTCAAGCCCACCACCGTCGAAGAGTCCAACCCCCCGGAGAGGTGCGCGCCCAGCGGCACGTCGGCGCGCAGGCGAAGGCGCACCGCGTCCTCCAGCAGCGCCTCCAACTGATCGACGAAGTAGGCCTCGTCGTGCTCCTCGTCAATCTCGAAGGAGAAGTCCCAGTAGGCGGACACCTGGGGGGCCTTACCGGGCCGCAGCAGCAGATTGTGCCCCGGCCGCAGCCTTTCGACGCCAGCGAACAGGGTGGTCTCGTCGAGGCAAAACTGAAAAGTAAGATACTGCCGCAGCCCGGTGGCATTGACTTTGGGTTCAACGACCCCGGCGGCCAGCAGCCCCTTAATCTCCGAGGCGAACGCGAAGCGCTTCCCGTCCCACGCGTAGTGGAAGGGCTTGATGCCCAGCCGGTCCCGTGAGCAGAAGAGGGTCTTCTCCCGGCAGTCCCAGATCGCGAAGGCCCACATGCCATTGAAGCGCGCGACGCAGTCCGGTCCCCACTCCTCGTAGGCGTGGATGACCACCTCGGTGTCGCTGCTGGTGCGGAAGCGGTGGCCCTTTTGCCCCAGGAGCCGGGCCAGGTCCTGGTAGTTGTAGATGCAGCCGTTGAAGGTGATCCAGAGATTCTCGTCCTCGTTGGTCATGGGCTGGTGGCCGGTGGCCAGGTCGATGATCGACAGGCGCTTGTGGCCCAGAAAGCAGCCGCCATCGGGGGCGGACCAGGTTCCTTCATCATCCGGGCCGCGGTGAGAGATGGCCTCCAGCATGCGCCGCAACGCTTCGGCCGGCGCTTCCGGGAGGCCCACTCCGCAGATTCCAGCTATCCCGCACACGATTCCGTTTCCCCGTCAGACGGCGCGCTGGGGGCATAACTCTTTGCTTTCGAATCGGTTATGCGGTCGCCAGCATGCTCACCCCGAATTGTAGGGCCGCTCGGCGCAAAAGTCAATGGTCCCGGTGACGGACGCTTGCCAATCCAGACAGATGGCGTCCCGCCCACGGGAGGAAGTGCAGCGGCGGGGAGCGGACGGCTATGGAGGAAGCGAAGGAGAAGCGGGTGGCGTGAAGTGGAATATGTGCGGCCGGGCGGGGTATATTATTGATGACTGGCGGGGCAAGATCGTAGCCTCCATTGAAGGAGATAGAGTTCATGGTCCGGTTGAACACACAGATGAGCACATTCCTTGCCATGGTCCTTGCCGTGGTAAGCATAGCCATGGGATGCAAGGAAAAGGCTACAGGGAAACCGGGGAAGCCAGAGAAATCCGAGAAGGCCGAAACGGCCAAGGTGAAGCGCCGTTTCCTCGACAATCTTCCCTGGTCTAAGCCTTCCCGTGAAGGGTTGCAGACTCGACTCACGGTGCCTACAAGACAGTTCGCTACGGGTGAGCAGATTCCAGCGCGTCTGGAGCTTCGCCACAAGGACGGTAAGAGCTTCGCGCAGAACACGATAGCCAGCCAGTACCGGGGACGCATTACTGTTACGGACGCCCGCGGGAAGGCGGTTGGGGAACGAACGTATCCGTTGGATTTCAACACTATCCTCAAGGCAGGAGAAACGCGCGTGCTTTGCGAGTTCGACCTTGCGACCGACTACGCGCTGCGCACGCCCGGTCGATACGCGGTCCGTTTCGGAGGGCACAAGAACACGCCTCAGGGATTGGTCGACTTGCCTGCTTCGCCGTCGCTCGAAGTTGAGATTAGGCCCAGGGCTGTTTCCTGGGGCCGAACAGTAGGCGGCCTCCGAGTGGGCCTCGCGCCTGCCAAGGTAACGCTCCGTGCTGGAGAGATGTCGTTCAAGGTGCGCATTCATTACGAAAACACCGGCAAGGCGCCTATTGAAGTTCCCGTCCACAAGGGTGCCAATGCTTATCGCGTGATGTTCGGCGGCGAGGAGGACGGGAAGCCCTTTTATGCCTGCTATCCGATCTATGCCTCGCAACGCGTCAAAGTCATCAGACCTGCCGTGATGAAGCTCCAGCCTGGCAAGCGGTTCAGCGAAGAGTTCCGGCTGGAGCTGCCGTCGGAGGCCGCCGAGCGCCAGCCCGCGCGCTACCTTCAGCCACAGCCCTTCGGCCTGCCTGCGCTGGCCGCTGGCGAGTCGTTAAGACTCCGGGCCGGGTTGCTCCCCACACGCAAGATATCTTCGACGGACGGTGCCTGGAGAGCCCCCGGCACCCTGAAGAGCGGCGCGATCACGGTAACGATGAAAGCACCCGTCAAGAGGGCTCTCCTTCCCAAGCTGCTCGCGTCAACCGAGCGCAAAGTCGTACACGACGCGCTCCTCGCGGCCCGCGACAGCTTTGACGCGCCGGAAGTGGTCCCTCACGTGATCTCCACACTGGACCGACTTCTCAAGAATCCCAGGCGTGAGGAAGGCTTGACACGAGGATTGGCCTGCGGGGTGCTGGGCAAGTACCGTGACCGCAGGGCAATCCCTGTTCTGCTCAAGGCACTGGAGGATCCGTACCTTCGCATCTTTCGCTCTCGCGTGCCCGGCGTGGGCGGCACACATGTCGAGTGGGTTGCGGTCTGGCGTCACGCCGACAGCGCATTGCGCCGGATCGCGGGTGCCAGTCCAGTTGAAGAGCCGCGGCAGCGCGAACCGATCCGGGGTCAGCAGAAATCTTTCCAGAAGGCCTGGAAGGCCTGGTGGAAAAAGAACAAGGCTGAGCACGAACACCGAAAGAGGTTAACCAAGTAGTCGGCTTCCCCCTTCCATCCGAGATGGGTTAGTATTCCGTCGGCATTACCGAGCAAGTCCTATCACGGTAACAACCTGACCCGACCTCACCATTCTGGATGACTGTCGCTGCCCTTTACGGGAGACTTCCCATGTCCTACCGTCGTCGGCTTCTGGCCGAGCGGCGGCTGCTCAAGCTGCCGCTAGAGGAACGGTGGCCCCCCCCGCGGATACGAGAAGCACCTTGAACGCAGGCCCAAGGTGACGAGAATCGCGGGCGGAGCAGGTCGGAGGGACGGCTTGGAAGCGCCCTCTGGGAACTGTTCGGTAAGGAGGGACGTGAATTGAGAAAGCTGGCCCTGGCCTGCATCCTGACCGCGATCCTGGTCCCCCTGGCCGGTGCCGCCGAGCCGGGGGTCACCGGCATCAAGGCCTTCCACCGCCACGGCCAGACCTTCGTCACCTGGAAGGACGCGGCCGAAGGCAAGGAAGGCACCAAGTACCGCTACTCCCTCTACCGTTCGGACGCGCCCATAACCCAAGCCAACCTGGCTAGGGCGGAGCGGGTGATCCAGGGGATTCTCAACAACTCCTGCAAGCTGCTGGGCATGGACCTCACGGAGGCGGACCGCCTGGACCCCAAGAAACCCACCCTCAAGCTGAAAGCGGGCGGCGAACCGCTGCCCCTGTGGACCGGGGTCGGGGTGCACACCGTTACCAAGGACGGGAAAGGCTACTACGCGGTGGTGGTCACCGACCTGGCGTTCAAGCCGGTGGGCAAGGTCGTGCCCGGCAAGAGCGCCACGACCGAGCCCGTCGTGGAGAAGGTCGCGCCGTTCCAGCCCGTCCTTCAGATGGCCGCCAAGGACCGCAAGAACGGGGCCGGCAAGACCAGCGGCAAGAAGGGCCTGCCCATGAGGCTGGCGCTCCACGGCAGCTGCAGCAGCAAGGCGTGGAGGAACAAGAAGGGCGACGAGTACCTGTTCTTCGCCCCCAAGTGGGGTTACCGGTCGGGACAGCCCGGGATATTCGTGGTCTACGAGAGCAAAGACAAGATCTTCCTGGCTCCCCGCGACACCACCACCCGCCCCAGCGGCGAACGCGCCCTGGAGACCATGTGGGTCGGCTACTTCTGCAAGCCCTACTGGTCGAAGGACACCGAGCCGCGAGCCTACCTCTTCACCGAACAGCGCCTGAAGTGGATGATGGACTGGGTGGTAAAGAAGTACGCGGTCGACTCCAATCGGATCGATGCCGGCGGGCAGTCCATGGGCAGCCTGGGATCGACGGTCTTCGGGTTGCGCCGGCCCGGCATGTTCGCCGTGTTCTATGCCTCGACCACCCCCGGACATCTGCATTGGTTGATGAGCATAGACGGCCCCAAGAAGCTGTGGCTCCTTTCTCCGACCACCAAGAAAGTATTGAACAAGAAGGCCGCGCGCTACCTCAAGGGCAAGACCCCGTACCTGCCCGATGGCAAGACCGAGTACTTCGACCACGTCAACATGATCGAGTTCGTGAAGGGGCCTCCCGGCGATCTGGCCTTCTTCTGTTACGTGGGCGGGCGCCACGGCGGCAATGACAGCGCCGGCTACTGCAAGTGGCCCAACCAGGTGGCGCTGGCCAAAGCGCTGACTGCCGGGCACCACGGCTTCGGCTTCGGGTGGGACAACGGCGGCCACGGCTCGGCCCGCACGCAGTTCAAGTTGCTCAAGAAGTACTACCCCGCTGCTCTCTTTGCCCGCAACAAGAGCTATCCGGCCTTCGGCAACAGCTCCATCGACGACGACCCCGGCCCGGAAGGCCCCAAGGAAGGCTGCATAAACGTGGGCTTCGTCTGGAAGGGCGTGGTCGACGAGGCCGACAAGTGGTCGGCGGTGATATCCAATGGCGAGGCCAAGGAGGACATGACCGCCGACGTCACCCCCCGGCGCTGTCAGAAGTTCAAGGCCAAGCCCGGTGAGAAATTCAAGTGGACGAACTCGGCCGGCGGGGCGGGTACGGTGACCGCCGACAAGTTCGGCCTGGTCACCGTCGAGAAGGTCAAGATCAAGCAGGGGGCGGAGACCACCCTGACCATTCAACGCTGAGGAGACCCTGATGATGGGTGACGGAACAAGAACCCTGGCAAAGGCGCTGTGCGTGGGCCTTCTGGCCTGCCTCGCGGTGTGCGCCGGATGCCGGCCGGAGAGGGTGAAGGGGAACGCCCAGGCACCCAAGCCGCCGCAGAAGAAAATGGTGGGCATGACCGTCGGGCAACTCGCGGCGCACATCCAGAAGCATTACGGCATGACCGACTATGCGGCGGCCTCCGTGATGGGAGAGAGCGCCTACGAGGTGTACATCAACCCCAAGGACAAGGCCGCGCCCGTCCTGATCGTCGCCTGGACGGCGGACGATGAGGGCGTGCCGATTGTGGACCAGGTGGTCTTCACCGCGGAACGCGTCCCCGAGCTGACCGACGAGGATGCGGTGGTCACCTTCTGCGAGAAGGCCTTCCGCGCGAAGAGCAAGTAGCCGCCGGGCTCATAACCCGCGAGCATAGGGAATGACTGCAAGACCTGGGCGTAACGACCCTTGTCCCTGCGGAAGCGGCAAGAAGTATAAGCGCTGCTGCCTCAAGAGTGAACAGGAGCGCCTGCGACTGCGGCCAAGAGTGGTACAAGGATCGGGGGCAGGCCAAGTGTCCACAGCTGTTGCCGCACCATACAGACGGCTGGTCGATGCCATGCATTACTTGGCAGAGGCTGCGGATAACTACGGCATCCCCGACAACTTCATGCGTAGCGTCAACGCTTGTCTTCAGGCGCTGAGGAGTGTGACATTCGTCCTTCAAAAGAACAAGCCCGCCATAGAAGGTTTTGACGAATGGTACGGAAGCTGGCAGGCGAAGATGAAGACAGATCCGGTAATGAAGTGGCTCGTTCAGGCGCGAAACACAGTCGTGAAGGAGGGAGATCTGGAAGCCCATAGCAGCCTGCGAGTGTCAGTCGTCGCTGGCTACTTCAAGCCGCCTGTGAAGGACTTCGACATCCCGCCTTGCCTGCCCACGGAGATCGCAGTCCGCAAGATAGAATTCAAGGGTATCACAGAAGACTTGCGGCAGAATGGATTTGTGCGAGTGGAGCGTAGGTGGGTTGCGAACGATCTGGACAACAAGGAGATCCTGACAGCGATTCTCCACGGGGCCGGAGTTCTCTCTCGCCTACTCGAAGAAGCAGATAGTCTGGTCGGCGGCAGGTCCAGTGGCCTACAAGGCCGACTGCGCCAGCTATCCCTTTTGGTGGACCGATCAAGGACACAATGGTTCACCTTGGACACTTTCGCAGAGGTAAGTCCTGTGAGCACCTCACAGGAACTGCCTTCGGCACGGCGAATTGAGGCGCTCGAGGCGCACTACGGCGAAGGAGCACTTCAGGAGTTTCGGAAGTCGGGGGAAGAGAACCTTGAAGAGAAAGCCGGGCGATTCTTCAACACTGCAAAGCACATGCTATGTACAGACGGCTATCACAATAGCATAGTGATCCTCAGCAGTCAGCGGGGCGAAGGTGCTGTGCACCAACTGAATCCCGCCGACCAGAAAGAGAAGTACGTGCTGTGGCGAAGAATGGCTGAGGAAGTTGCGCACGAAGGCTATGACGAGATCATCGCAATCTCAGAGGCATGGTTTGCGCCAGTTGATCCCCAGGGGCCATCTACTCGCGCGGCAGATTCCCCTGACCGGCAAGAGGGACTAAGCTTGGTGGCGGCGACTGCCGATGGCGAAGAGATATCGCTGTCCTGCGAGTTCGAAAGAACGCCAAGTGGCATCATCTGTGGAGAAACCCGGAAGCTGTACGGAAGGCATGCGAACTTCCTCGCACCCATTCGTGAAGCATGGACAAAGCAACCTTGAATCGTCGTGGTGATTTCACCTCTGGGGGCTCACTTCTTCCCGTAGCAGGTCACCTTGCCGTCGGCGGAGGAAATATAAAGTCGCCCGGCCGCGGCGGCCAGGCCCTCGGAGACCGGCGGCGAGGCCAGTTCCATCTTCTTGAGGACCGTGCCGTCCTTCGCCGAGAGCAGCCAGAGCACGCCCTTGGACGGGTTCCGCCCGTCGGCCGGACCGCCGGCGCAGACCACGTCGCCGGCCAGGATCATCGCCCGGAACTGCAGCGGGTGGGGGACGGTTACCTGCCAGTCGGCGGCGACCTTTTTGGCCGGAAGTTTCTCGTTCTTCGCGATGTCCACGGCCCGGATCGCGGTGTCGAAGGTCCCCTTGTTGCCCCGGGTCGGCCAGTAGCAGGTCCGGCCCGCAAGGTAGACTTTCCCGGTGCCGAAGGCCGCCAGCTGACCGGTGGAGCGCAGGTTGCCGTAGCGCAGGGCCCCGTTGATGTATGCCCCCGCGCCAAACCACTGCCAGGAGCGGTCCAGAAGGAAGGTCCCCCGCCCGGCGTGGAGGATGCGCGGCTTGGGCTTGGAGGGATGCGAGACGGTGTGTTCGCCGCTCTCGAGCTTGAGGCGCCAGAGCACGTTGGAGGCCAGGATCAACTCGCCGCCGGAGCTGACCAGCGCATCGCCGCAGCACTCGGTGGGGACCTTGAGCTTCTTGGGCTTCCCTGGCGCGCGCTTGGCCTCCAGCGTCTTGCGCCACAGCACCCTTCCCGAAGCAGGCTCCGCCGCGAAGACCCGCACTCCCCCGGAGGCGCTGGAGCGCCCCGAGGCGAAACAGACCTTGCCCTTCTCGACCAGCACTCCCCCGTAGACCGGCCAGAGCGACTCCAGGCCCCCGAAGGCGACTATGCGCCGCTCCTCGGGCGCGGCGCGCAGCCGCCAGACGAGCTTGCCGTCGGAGGCGCGCAGGCAGTAGACCCACCCGTCGCGGCAGCCGAAGAGGCAGAGCCCGCCGTAAATCGTCGGCGGCGTGTCCAGCCGCCCGCCGGCGACGTAGCTCCACTTGAGCTTGCCGGTCCCGGCGTCAAGGGCGGCCACGCGGTGCGAGTCGACGTCCCCCACGAAGACGGTGCCGCCGGCTACCACCGGCTGAGTCAGCGCGCCGCCGCCCAGGGGGTCGACGCTCCACTCGTAGCGCAGATGCCGGCCCGGGGCCTTCTGCCCGCGTACCTGCGTCGACCACAGCGCTTCGAGGTCGCGCGGGACCGCCGACGGCGCCCGGCAGCTCCGCGCGGGGTCGGCTCGGAAGGCCGGCCAGTCGTCCGCGCGGGGGGCCTTGGATTGGGGATCGGGGACTGAACCGAAGGCCGGGCCCTTGATCAGGGGGTGCTCCGGCTTGCGGGGTTCCGCGCGACCGAAGCCCACGAACCCCCGGATCTGGTCGTTGATGCAGCGGCACTTGTTGGGGACCGTGTAGTACATGCCGTTGGCCACGATGGCGCCGACCTTGCAGGAGTTGCGCACGCCGTCGAAGGGGTTGATCGACCCGTCCTTCCAGGAGATGAAATCCGGCGGGCGCCCGGCGATGAAGTAGTTCTCGGTGCCCAGGTCCCGCCAGCAGCCCAGCACCTGGGTCATCCGAAAGCGGCGGGCGACCTTGCCGGTCTTGGGGTCCAGCCCCAGCATCTCGTTCTGGCTCATGACCGCGCGCTTGCCCTTCCGGGTCCAGGGGACGCTGATCCACACCAGCCCCCCGGCGTGGAGCGTCGCGGGCGGGGCCGTGTATCCCAGGACCTTGGGGCAGTCCGCCTTGTACTCCCAGAGAAACTTTCCGTCCGCGGCGGAGAAGGCGCAGGCGGTGATGCTCGCGCGTCCCTTGGTGGTGAGCTCGAAGACCAGCAGTCCCTTCCTGACGAACAGGAACTTGTTCCTGCGCATCTCGATGACCTTGGCGGCGCCCCGCCGCATGCGCTCGCTGATGTCCGTCTTCCAGCGCGGGTTGCCGTCGGAGAATCTCAGCGCGCGCAGCTCGACCTTGACGCTCGCGGCCGGCTTGGCGCCGTGCCCGCCCCACCAGTAGGGAACGCTGGAGACCGCGAAGAACACGCCGTCGTCCTCGGCGTAGACCGAGTTGAAGGTCCGGTAGTAGTAGTTCTCGGTGAAGTACATGCCCTTCTCGAGGTCGTGCTTCCACTTGAGCTTGCCGCTGGCCGGGTCCACGGCGCGCAGCTTGTCCGGCCAGACCATCAGTAGAACCTCCCGGTGCAGCAGGAGCTGCTTGGGCAGCCCCGAGGCCCCGAACTTCCCGTAGGTCATGACCTTCCTGCCGCTGGCGGCGTCGAGCGCCAGGACGCCCGCGGAGTCGGTGACGTACACCCGGTCGCCGGCGGCCACGAAGGTGCTGGGCGAGATCAGGTCGGTGCGGCGCTTCCAGAGCGGCAGGCCGTTGAAGGCGTCGCGGGCGACCAGCACGTTGCGGGACTTGTCGCCCTTGGGAAGCAGTATCTGGGTGGGGTCCAGGAAGTAGAAATTGCGGCCGGCCGCGGAACGCAGCGCCCGGTAGCCCGAGGCGATGTCGCCGCCCGTGGAGTAGGAGAGCCCCGCGGTCCAGCGCAGGCGGTTGGGCAGCTCCATGAGTTCCGCGGAGACGCGCCCTCCCCCGGCGTCATAGTTGGGGTGGCCCCACTCCGCCATTCCAGCGGGGCGGGGTTTCCTGAAGATCAGCAGGCCCCCGGCCCGCTTGGGCTCCGAAGCCTTGACGCCGCACGCGGCCAGCTTGGCGCGGAGGTCGGCTTCGCCGCTCGCGCCGACCGCGAGCGCCCCGCCGCGCGCCCCGAAGCCAGGCTCTGGACCAGAAGGCCTCCGTTGGCCCCCAGCGCCGCCTCCAGCCGGCCGTCGGTCGCCCCGAGACAGACGCACAGTCCGGCCCGGGTCCCGGTGGCCGCGACCAGCGCGCGGGCCAGTCCTTCCGCCCGGTCCTCACCGGCCGGGGAGCGGGCCGCCCCCAGCACCGCCAGCACGCCCAGCGCGATCGCCGCGGGCAGCGAGGCCCTCTTCGTCCGACGTCTTCCAGGTGACCCTTCCGGGCCGCGCTCACGGACTCTGGCTGTTTCCATCCGAACCCCCTCCCGGCCTGGCTCCCATTTCGGGACCACCCGGGATGTTAGAAAGAGAGCTGCCTCCTGTCGAGCCCACTTACCGGGGTACTACCCCGACGGGCTTCCAGCCCACCGATTTCCTGCTCCGGCATCGTTGCTGTAACCACTTCTGCCCACTACGCTTATGCATCGCTTCGGACTCCTTGTCCGCGCCGCGGTGCTCCACGCAATCGCGCTGGCCCACAAGGCCCTGCCCGGGCGGAATTTGGTTATAGCGGGCCTGCCCGGCGGCGAATTGATGGTGGAACCACCGGCGGGGGAGGATTGATGCCCCCCTCCCCCTCAGGAGCGAGGCACATTGCGGGTCCCGAAGAGTGCTGCTAGAATCCCCTCGCGTGGCGTCCCCGAGCATGCCGGACCGCCCGGCTTCCGGACGCGCGCGATGCAGCCTCTGCCAAGTTCATTGACCGGGTCCTCAAGAAGCCGGGAGCAGTACCGGGGCGGGAGCGATAGCCGTGGATCCCAGTGACGGGTATATCCACAGGAGGCCAGCTGCTGGAAGTGGCTGGCCCGGTGGAGGTAGCCCGCGAGGAGAGACGAGATGTTAAGTGCCAGACTGATAGCTGGCTGCATTCTGTTGCTGGCCACGACGGCCCTGGCCGGCGAGAAGCCCAACGGCAAGGCCAAGCATGAGTGGCCGATGATCAGCGGGGACTCCGGCATGACCGCGTACTCTCAGGATCCGCGGATCAAGCCGCCCTTCAGGCTGAAGTGGGCCAATCAGGACAGCGGTTCCGCACAGCTCAACGGCATACTCGTAGCCGGGGGCAAGGTCCACGCGCGCGGCCTGGTGCTGGACGCGGAGACAGGTGAGCAGATCTGCGCGTATCGGCCCGGGAGGTCCGGCCCGCCGGCCTTTGACGGCAAGCGCATCATCGATTTCGGCAGCGTGTACGATGTCGCCACGAAGAAGCATCTCTGGAAGAAACCTGAGTATCATGAGAAACTGAACAGTTACCGGTTATACATAGCACCCACCTTCCATGACGGCGTGACCTTCCAGGCGAGGAAAGACAAGGGGAGCATCTACATCGATGCGCTCAAGGTCGAGACCGGAGCGGTTATCTGGTCCACCCGTGTGGCTCCCGTTCCGGAGAAGATGCCGCCGACGAGCGACCCGAATTACGTGCGCACTCACAAAGGCATTATCTCCGCTCCGACGGTAGCCGGCGGGATGGTGCTCAGCAGTGTCTTCTATCCCACCAAGGCGGTGTTTGCCCTGGACGCGAAGACCGGCAAGGAAGTGTGGCGGCAGGAGGGTATCTGCGCCGCTCAGCAGGTGGGCAGCGACGGCAAGGCCGTGTGGGCGGCCGAGGGCCGACAGGGCCTGTGGCAGCTCGACCTCAAGACCGGCAAGAAGCTCTGGCACTGGGGAAAGGGCACGCACACGCACCATAACTCGCCGATGAATACCAGGACCTTCACGATAGTGACCGCCGAGACCACCCCCTGCGTGGTAGGTGACCTCCTGATGATAAGCGCCCACAGCAACTTCGCGGCCCTTGACCGCAAGACGGGCAAGAAGGTCTGGGACCTTCCTCGACCGGCCCACGGCAGGGCCACAGGTTGCGGCGACCCGACGGCTGCCGGCGACCTCGTCTACTCCGCCTCCGTGAGTGCCACCGGCAGGGGCAAGCTGAGGATGCCTCTGGTAGTGGCTGCCGCGGAGGCCAAGACCGGCAAGTACGTGTGGCGGAACGCCATTGGCGCCAGCACCTGCGCCAAGGTTGCCTTGGCCTATGGCAGGCTTCATGTTCCTTCAAAAGACAGATGGGTGTACTGCTTCGAGGCGGTGAAAGCCGAGGACATGCCGAAGGCGCAGGCCGCGCCGGCGAAGCCGGCCGGACCGCTCACCGCCCTGGCCAAGCCCTTCGGCGGCAAGCCCGGCACTCCGGAGGCGGGAGGCAAACCCAAGGGCGGCACGGATTGGCCCATGTACGGGGGTTGCCCGGAGCGCTGCGGGCTGGATGTGAAGGTCAGTCTGCCCATCAAACAGGCCTGGAAGTTCAAGGCCGGCAAGCGGGTGCGCTCCAGTCCGGTGATTGCCGGCGGCGTGGTCTATGTCGGCAGCGACAGCAAGGAACTCTATGCTCTGGATCTGGCCACGGGCGGGAAGAAGTGGAGCGCCAAAGTAGGCGCATGGATACGTTGCGCGCCGGCTGTGGCCAAGGGCATCGTGGTCGCAGGCGCCGACGACGGTGTGCTGCGTGCCTTCGACGCCAAGACCGGCAAGCCCAAGTGGGAGTTCAAGACTGCCGGGCACATCCGCTCTGCACCGGCGATTGTCGGCGAGCGAGTTGTCTTTGGCAGTTGGGACGGGCACTGTTACTGTGTGCGGCTCAGCGATGGCAAGGAGTACTGGCGTTACCGGCCGGCCGATTACGTTCCCGGCACGAAAGTACATGCCGCGCCTGCGGTAGCCAGGGGCGTTGTCTATGTTGGACTCCGCGAGTTCAAGGAGGTCCATGCCATTGACCTGGGCACCGGCAAGCCCCTGGCTGGCTACGATCCGAGGGCATACACACCCGGGCTCTCGGCACCGCTCGCACACGGAGTGGCGATCTATCGCGGGATTCTGGCGGCTACCGGGGACGGCGGAATCGACCTTCTGCGAGACGCCACCACCGGCAAGGTTCTCGGAAAGGCAAAGGCTGACCGGATGTCGGTGGCATGTGACGGCGGGGCCGCGGCGTTCAACGGCGGCAAGGTGATCGCCGGCCGATGCAATGTGGGGGTTCGGCTGGCAGATGTGGTCGCCAACCGGAAGATCAAGGCCCCCAAGTTCGGGCGCGCGGGCATGTTCGATGGCCAACTCCGGGAAACCCCGTTGGTCGCGGGGGACCTGATCATCGCGGCCACGACCAGGGGCGTGCTGGAGGCCCGCCGCCTGCCGGATGAGAAGGCCGACGGGCCGGCCAAGCAGGTCTGGAAGTGGAGCAACCCCAGCCGCGCGCAGTTCTGGACCGCCCCGGCAGCGGCCGGTGGCTTCATCGTCGTCGGCTCCGACGACGGGCATGTCTATGGATTCAGCTACGCGAAAGGGAAATAGCGGGATGAAGACTGGCCTGAGATCTCTTGCCGGACTGGTCCTGACATTCTTCATACTGTCGAATGTTGGATCTGCCGCTGACTGGCCGCAGTACAAACGCAACTCGGCGCGCACCGGGGATGCTCCGGATGAAGTCCTCAAGTTCCCGATGCAGCGTGTGGTGGCGGTTCGTCTTCCGTCTCCGATATATGCCTCGCCGGCCGTCGTTGGCGGCAAGGTCTACGTCCAGGATGCCCGCGGCAACGTGGTCTGCGTTGATGCCAAGTCCAACAAGGTGCTGTGGACAATGAACATCGGCGGGGTGGCTAATCATTCTTCCCCGGCAGTATCGGGTGGCCGTGTATTCATCGGTTCCAGTGCGGGTCATCTGGCCATACTCGACGCCAAGACGGGTAAGCTGATCAAGAAAGTGCCGGCCGACGGCGGCGTGATCGCGGCGCCGGCCGTGGAGAAGGACAACATCTACTTCAGCACGACCAACGGCAAGCTCGTCAAGATCAACCGCGACGGCAAGGTTGTCTGGACTTTCCAGGGCGGGCGGGCGAGTTACGTCGAGTTCGCCGTTCGCAATGGTGAGATTCTCTTTCTTGGCGGACCGGACAAGAAGATAGGGCGGTCGGGCTCGCGTCTTGTCCCTTACAAAGGACCCCAGTCAGTGGTTCACGATTTGCTCGACGAAGGTCCGACGGTGCGTCTGCGTGACAGCCTGAAACTGAGGAACCCGACTGGCGGACCGGCCTTCGGCGACGGTTCGCAGGCTGCGATACAGACCTTCGACACCGAGAACGGAGTATGCTACGTGATCGAGCGCGACGCGAAGGGCAAGCGCAAGGCGCGCAAGCTCCTCCCTCACCGGTTCAACGATTCGCGTGTTGCTCTGTCCTATCGAAAGGGCCGGTTCTACCGGGGAGACGTGTGTGCTTCGCCTCTTCCGGCCGACCGCAAACGTGTGCCCGCGGCCATATGGAAGACCGAGAGCTCTGTTCTGGGCTATGGCATGTTCCACTCTTCGCCCGCCCTGGCCAAGGATCACCTGGCCGTGGGCAGCGAAGCCGGCAAGGTCTACTTCCTGCCACTCGGAGAGAAGCTTGTCGCCAAGAGGAGAGGGAGCCACGTGCAGAAGCCGGCCTGGACCTTCGCAACCCTCAGTGCAGGCAAGCCCAACGGAGCGGTGTCTTCATCCCCGGCAATCTCCGGAGGTCAGGTCTTCTTCGGCGGCGAGGATGGGATCCTTTACGGTCTGGGCCAGGGCCAGGAAGCAGCGATTGCAGTCGCACTCCCCCAGAAGGCATATGAGCCGCGCGCGTGGCCGGGGGCGAAGCTGAAAGGCCACGAGTGGCATACTCTCGGGGGGGACATGGGGTATTCGAGCGTCTCGCCGGACACCAAGATGAAGCCACCGTTTCGCATCAAGTGGAAGACGCGGGTCTGGGGGGTCATGAAGAATTCAGTGGTTGTCGCCGAGGGCAAGGTCTTCCTCGGGGCCCGGATGGGGCAGGTCACCGCGCTGGACGCGGAGAGCGGAGAAATCATCTGGAGGACGTATCACCCGTCCGGGGAATCGTGTCACGGAACTACCTACGCCGATGGCAAGCTCCTGGTCCTGCGCAGCGGCAAGAACCAGCACAGGACTACCAACAAGAACGGGGGCGTGTGGTGCCACGACGCCAAGACGGGCAAGAAGCTCTGGTACAAGCCGATTAGCAGGTTCGGCTACCAATACAACAACGCGGACGGAGTGGCCGTGCAGGACGGAAAGGTTCTGGCTTGCTGGAATGGCGGCGGCGGGGCGATCAAGGTCGCCGCTTACGCCTTGAAAGACGGCACCGAGGTTTGGAAGCGACGCCATGAGGGTGCGCTGGATAAGGACGGAACGATTTCTGACAGCGCGTTCCGTTTCTCTACATCTTGCGGCGAGGGGAAGTTCTATCTGTCGGTGTGCGCGCCAATCCGTCGCAAGGGAAAGAAGAGGGCCGAGAACACCGGCACCACCATGGCGCTGGATCCTGGGACCGGCAAGGTATTATGGAAGAACGATGAGTATGTCCCCTACGGACGGGGGCGCAACGCGTTTCGCAAGGGCACGCTCGTCGTCTTCGGTGAGAAGGGCGGGCACGCGCTGGACCCCAAGACCGGCAAGCACCTCTGGACCGGCGCGGGCGCAGCCACCGTTGACGGAGTGCCCGCCCCGCCGCAGAAGGTTTACTTTCTGGCTTACCACCTGCAAGCGCTGACGGACCTGTATCTGGAAAGCAAGGGCCAGCGTGGTGTCATGGAGTCGCATACCTGCACGTGGTCGGCCTACGCCAATGGGGTGTGGTACGGGCACTATGCCTGCTTTGGCCCTCATCTCGCCGGACGCGTAGAAATTGACGGGCAGGCACCGGCAACAAAGCCGGATAAGAAGCGGTCGCCCAGGAAAGCGCCAGCCAGGACCAAAGTCGTGTGGATGTACACGTTCAATTCCCGCGCATGCCCGACGCCCGCGCCGGCCTACGGCCGTCTCTACTATTCCCCCAACGGCGAGGGCGTGGTATACTGTTTTGAACCGGCGGCCGAGGGCGCCGGAAGGAGGAAACGATGATCGGTACACGCGGCACAGCTCTGGCATTCCTTGTGGCTGCTCTGTCCATAAGCGTCTTGGCGGAGGGGGCCGACAAGACCAAGACCAAGACCAAGACCGCAAAGAAGTTTCCCAGTCTGAAGCTTCTGAATAAGTACCCCCATGTCGGCACGAATGGCGACACGTATTCGGAAGGGCTGGATTTCTACAAGGGTTACCTGTGGCACACCACCAAGACGGGGCTGACCAAGCTGGACCCCAAGAAGAAGTTCGCGGTCGTGAACACCTGGAAGTTCACGCATCAATCACACACCGAGAGCGCCGTCTGGTTCAAAGGAGTTCTCTACAATTTCACCTACAAGGTAGGAAAGGCCAAGAGCAATTCCATCTTCAAGTTGACGCTGAACGAGAAGGACTACAAGGCGGAAGTCGTGGGCAGCGGTTTGGGTGTAACGGACTGGGGCTCCTGTCGCGACAACAGTCCCCTCAAGCCCGGAACCGAGACGGCCATAATCTACACAGCGGAAGGTCGCGGCCTGGACAACCAGTTGCTGTGGTATGACCCCGCCACCAAGAAGACGACCAAGAAGCTGAAAGTCACCGGCTTCTACCGAATCGAAGACATCGGGCTGGACCGCTACGGCACGATCTGGGCTTCGAGCTATCACAGAGCGTATCGAAACCGCTTCTTCCGGATTGATCTGAAGAGCGGCAAGGTGATCGAGACGTTCGCTGGCCCCGAGGATCTCAAGAGCAAGATCATTGACGGCATTGCCATCCGGTCGCTCAAGGACCACGACGTCATGTACGTCACCGGCAAGAGATCCCGGTTCATCTACGAGTATCAGGTGCCCAAGCCGGGCGGACCCAAGGCCCCTGCCGCTGAGAAGAAGAAGTGAAGAGCAGCACCTGACAAAGCACTGTACACGAGGCCGGTTTTACGCAAAAAAACAGGGACCCGCATCGCTGCAAGTCCCTGTCGTTCTTATGGTAGCGGGGACAGGATTTGAACCTGCGACCTCCGGGTTATGAGCGACGACCTCCGGGCATTTGAGGGGAGATCGCAGGTCGGAGTCGCGGTCGTAACTGCCCCTGCATCTGGGGGATAGGCGAGTAGGCTTTTCCGGATCTGGGCCCGAAACGCGCATCGGTGGGGACATTTCCGGGGACAAGACTTGGACAGCGCCAGGGGACATCCCTGGGGACAATCCGGGTGCAGAGCACCCGGTCTCCGGGGCACCTCCTTCCGTCGATCCTTGCCTTCGTTGCTCCTTCAGAAGTTCCTCGGCATCCTATCCCGCGCCTCGTGAGGCCGCAAGCCAAGTTCTGCAGCCTTGGACTACCCGTCCACTCCTTCATGGTAGATGTTCTTGACGATGGCTCCCTCAACGCCTTCCCGCTTTAGGAAGGCGTCGATGGCCGCGCGCCGCTGGGCCTCCTCTTCGAGGGTCTTGGCGTAGTACTCGCAAACACGCCGCCGCTTGGAGAACCTCACGCGAACGAAGCCGTTCATGAGCACCTGCGTCAGTACTCTCAGGCGACGAAGCTCACGGTTGACCCGCTCTGCCTCGCTTTGGGGCATCAGGTCCGCGGGCTCCAACCCGAAACGCCCGGGGGCATCCTCGACGGCGCTGAGGTGTTCAAAGATCACGATGACTTCACCATCAGGTGCAAGGAAATAGCCTTTGCCTACCGGCATGGCTCGTCCCTCGGCGGAGGCACGAAGCGTGTGAGACCTCGACTCCCACCTGCGCCCTTGGCATCTGCCAGCTCGCGGGCCAACTCACCGGCCCGAACAAGCGCAACCAGCGGGATGCGGCCGCGCGCCGAGGTGCCCGCCGCAAAGCGGCTCGTGTAGCTCACTGTTATCTCTTCCCAGGCGGAGTCTTCCCTCAATAGAGACACGGTCACCCTGAAAGGGGTGTCCTTGATCCTGGCACCCCTGGAGAATCGCTCCTTCCACTTCTTGAGCTCGGCCTCGCCCGCGGCGATCCGCTTCTCTGTGTTCGCACTCTCGTGCTCGTGCGACATGCTGTCTCCTCCTCCCATTGATCCTCTCCCTTCTGCATCTGTCTTCGCAGTGCGAGGGGACGTCATGGCTGGGCCACCGTGCCGGTCGTCTGCCGGTCGGTTGGCTGCGGGTCATTGAGCCAAGTCTCTCGCCGCATCTTGATGGGGTTCAGTTCCTCAATCTGGCCAGCACCTCCTCCCGGAAAAAGAAACGCCCCGGCGGCTTCTCAGCGCCGGGGCACAGACTTCCCACTCGGCGCTTTAGCAGGTATCTTCCGGCCCCTGCAAGCTGCTCTTCAAATCGGCCGCGGTGCTTCTCAACCTTCAGCAACCCATTATACCGGCGAGGAGGTAAAAGTCAAGGGGGATCCGGCGGTCCGGGCACCAGCAATGCGGCCACTGCTTGGCCAGCACCGCAATCCGCCTATTGTTGCACATTGATCGGGCACTCAACACCGCGCCTTGACCAAGTGCCTGGCTGTTGCTAGTATTCATTCTCAGGAGGGACAATACATGGCAAGGAAGAAGCTACGCAACGTGGGTAGATCTGCCGGACAGATTCGGACCTTCAACAGAGGCATCGGCCGGCGTGTTCATGAACTAATGAAGCAACGGGGTGCCACGACCATCACCTTGGCGAAGGCCGTCGGCGTATCGCAAGCCCAGATTGGTGGGGGGCCTGCAAAAGGGGACCACTTTGAGGGGTTGATGGGCTTGTAA
>CBDUSI010000037.1:0-36122 GCA_965370045.1 uncultured bacterium
TCTAGCCTCCGGTCAGCAGCCAGTAGAACTCGCGCATGCCGCGGACCCAGTCGCCGGTGAGGAACTGCAGCCGGTCGATCAACAAGGCCATGCGGGCCATCACCGTGGCCCCGAAGAAGGCCCCGAAGGTGATCATCATCAGGTAGCGGCCGGCGATGGAGGCCTGCTTGATGACCGGCTTGTCGTGCTCGAAGCTGAAGAAGAAGTAGGTCATCACGCAGAGCAGGGTGACCATGAAGATGAAGTGCTCGATCATGGTAATCCAGTCGAGCTGGCCGCCGGTCGGCCCCGGCGTGAAGGCCACCAGCGGCTTGAAGCTGTCGACCACCAGGGGCACGAAGTGCGCGAAGAAGCCCTTGAAGGCCAGCCCGCCGCTCATGCCCAGGCCCGCGCCGATCACGATGCGCGCGATCCAGCCGTGCTTGCGGCTGAGGATGAAGAGAATGCCGCAGCCGAAGATGAAGGGGATGAACATCAGCAGCTCGTAGGGGTTGAAGCTCTCCCAGGGCTTGAGGTCAAGCCCCAGGGCGGGCTTGAGGAATTTCGGCCACACGAAGATGATCCCGGTAAGCACCACGCCGTAGCCAGTGGCCACCCCGATGAAGACGTGCTCGAAGAAGCGGTAGAGGGGGTTCTCCTTGTAGAGGAAGCTGTAGATGGCGATCACGCAGATGCCGCCCACCAGAACCCCGAGGACCGTCCAGTCGTGGGTCATTGTCCGGTCCCCCTCCGGCGGCGGAGGAAGCCCAAGACCACGCCGACGTTGCCCAGGAGCACGAAGATCACCACCAGGACGTGGGCCACCGTCTGACTGGTCATGTGCCGGCGGGCGTCGGGATTGACCGGGGGGTCGTCCTCGGCGCGGACCTCGTCGGTGAACTCGTTGTAGGCCGCCGCGCCGGCGATGCCCTCCAGCAGCCCCACCAACAGGCCGCTTTCCAGGAGGTCAAAGGCGTCGGGGATGGACACCGAAGTGCAGCCGTGGGCGATGTCCGGCCGGGCCTTCTCGCTGGCGAAGTACTGCACCCAGAGCTCCACGAAGCCGACCAGCCCGGAGATGTGCACCACCAGGGCCACGTCGCTGGCGTCCTTGACGCCCTTCATGCAGGGAACGTCTTTCAGCGGCGTGTCCTTGACGTCACGCCCGACGGTCCCGGGGATGTCCCCACCCATTGGTTTGACGACGAACAGGTACCCCTGCTGGTAGCTGAAGTTGACCCAGTCCTCCCCGTACTCCTTGCCGTACTCACGGGCCAGCTGCTCGGGAATGTCTTCGCAGTAGCCGGCCCCGTCGGGCACCAGGGTCATGATCGCGAACTTGATGTCGCGCATCATCAGGTGGCGGATCACCGCCTCGGCCATGGGGTAGAGCTCCGCGCGGGTCTGCGGCCCGAAGTCAAGGACCACCAGGACGATCTTGTTGTACTCCTCGCCCTTGGCCTGGGTCTCGTTGCGCGCGCGGTCGATGGCCTCGACCTTGTCGAAGAGCTTGCGGGCGCTCTTCAGCGGCGCGGGCTTGGTGGTCATGCCCGGGAAGAGCAGCGGCAGGGTCAGGGCCACCAGCACGAAGAGGTAGACCAGCCGCCGGTCGATGCGCAGCAGCCAGGGGGTCGCGGGGGAGGCTTGTTTCTCGGCCACCTTACCGCCCTCCCGACCGAGACGTACGCTCGAGGCTCAGCCACATGCGCACGGCCATGGCCAGCCCGGCGATGAGCGAACCGAACTGGATGCCCCGGAAGGCCGGAGTGCTCACCTTGGTCATCACCCAGTTGCGGGCCACGGGAATATTCTCGTGCATGAAGAAACCCAGCGGTATCTGCCCGATCATGACCAGCAGCGCTGCGGCCATCATCAGCGCGGCCTCCAGGTTGTGCACCCGGAACGAGCGGTAGGCTGCGCTGGCGATGTAGAAGGCCAGCAGGCTGAACATCGCCGAGCCCAGGTTGTTCATCAGCCCTTTGAACAGGAAGTCCTGGAAGAAGGACCACACCGCCGGATTCTCGGCGAAGTGCCCCCAGAAACCGGCAAGCATCGTGCCGAACATGAAGACCAGCAGCGCCAGGGAGTTGTACCAGCCCTTGCGCTTGCGGATCAACGCGTAGCCGTGAATGCGGACCAGGTTAATGATTCCCAGGGCGATGGCCGGCACGAACATCACCCTGGCGATGTCTCCGATCTTCCGGTCGTAGCGGCTCCACATGAAGTCGAAGTCGCCGATGATAATGTGCCGGGGCAGAAAGAACTCGAAGAAGTAGTAGATGCCCGCCAGCAGGGTGACGATCACCACCAGCCGGCGCCTCACTTCCCGTCCTCCCCGCCGGCTTTCTTCTTATCGGCGTCCTTCTTCTCCGGGATCGGCTTCCATGGCGGGCGCAGCCGCCTCGGGGCCTCCTCCACCAAAACCTCCAGCGACTTCGAGTCGGCCTTGGGGTCGAGCACCGTCCAGTTGATGCGGTAGCGCTTCCAGCCGGGGCGCGAGATCCCAAGCGTCAATGTCGCCCTGGCGACCGCGCCCTTCGAGTCGGTAATAGTCACCGCGCCGCTGTGCGGACCCGGCGCTTTCAACGTGCCGCTGACCGTGTCGGTCCCGTCGAAACTCAGGCCCTCGGGCAGCCCCTCGACCTTGTACTTGTAGGGGCCCTCGCCGCCCTCGGCGGCCAGCCGGTAGCTGAGCTTCTCGTCCCCGGCAACGTACTTCTCGGGCGTTCCCTTGAGCTTGGGGCCGGCGGGCCTCTTGGGCCCGTCGGGCTTCTGGCCTCCCCTGGGCGGCTCCGGCTTCTTCTCCTCTTTCTTCTTGTCTTTCGCGGCGGGCAGGTCCAGTTTGCCGGTGCCCAGGATGCCAGCCTGCGCCCTGAGGCGCGCCGCGTACTTGGTGCTGGCCGTGACCCATTCGCGCAGGTCCTTCACGTACCTGTAGAGCTCGATGGCCGCCTTGCGGTCCGGCCAGTTCTCGTCGGTGAGCTCCTTGCGCCTGCGGACCAGCACGGGCGATGGCGGGCGGCGACCTTTCTTCTTCTCGAACTCACCGAGCTGCTCCTTGTATTTCTCGGCCAGCTTCTCCATGCCCCCCAGCCGCCTGTTGACGCGGTTGAGGCTATCGAGCACGTCGCTGAGCTCGAGGGCCAGCCGCTTGCGGGCCGCCTTGACCTTCTCGTCGGCCCCGGCCGCGGCGGCGGCCTCCTGGCGCTTCTTCTCGGCGGCCTTGTCCGCGACGGGTTTGCGCCGGTAGCGAACGATGATAGTGGTCCGGTAGAGACCGGGCTCCTCGAAGACCAGCTTGACGGGATGCCCGTCTTTCTCTTTGGGGTCTCTTTTCCTGTCCGGATCCCACTGCTTGCTCTCGGCGTCGACGACTCGGTTCTCCACTTTCATGAAGTCCTGGCGGGGGCCGAGCCCCTTGGTCTCGCAGTGGACCTTGCAGCTTCCGAGCACGGCGTCCTTGGCCGGGCGCCAAGACAGCTTCTGCTCGGACCCGACGGTTATCTTTTTGTGCTCCACCTTGGAGGGCACCTCCCCGTCGATGCCCAGCCTATCGCTCTTGGCGGCGGTCAGCTTCTCGTCGACCGCGAGGCGCAGGATGTAACCGCCGGGACTGGGGATGATCACCTTGGACTGCGCTTTGCCGGGCGTCGCCACCGTGGTCATGCCCGGCAGGCTGACCACCTCCCACTTGTGAGAGAGCGGCAGCGGCCGGCCGCGGCCGGAGACCGACTCGGTGCCGTCGAGGATCAGCGGGGTGGGCTTCTCGATCTTCCCGGCGAGCCTCTTGCGGATCTTGTCTTCCTCCAGCTTGCGGGCTACGTCCTCCACTTCTTTGTGGAACTCAGCGGCGAGCGCAGGGCCCAGCCACTCCGCGATGGTATCCATGAGCTTCTTGACCGCCGCGTCTATCTCCTTCTCCTTGGCCTTCACTTCGTCCTTGACGGCCGAGTCGAGTACCTTCTTCGTGCGCAGCTTCGTGCGCAGCAGGAAGCGCGGGGTCTTTTCCTCGGCGGCGCGCTCGGCCCTGCTGAAGTCCGCCTTGGCCGCGGCGAAGTGCGCGTCGTAGCAGGCCTCGCGAGCCCGCTCGACGGCGCGCCTGATGCGCGGCGAGGTGCTCTTCCCGTCGGCCAGCAGCGCCTCGGCGGCCCTCACCAGGCCGCCGCATCTCTTCTTGACGCCAGCGTCGCTCTGCTGGGAGACCCAGTAGGCCAGGCGCTCCACCTCGGGCTTGTAGAGCTCGGCGGCGCGCTGGCGGGCTTTGGCCCGGGAGGCCTCGCCCATCTCGGGGAGCCGCTCCTTGAGGAGTTCCTTGAGCCCCCAGACTTTCTCCTTCTTGGCGGGTTCCTTGTCGGTCGCCTTCTCGGCGAGCCGCAGTCCGGTCTCTTTCTCCGCGCGTTCCTTTATGAGCTTGAGGCGCTCCGCGACCGCCTCGGCCTCCGTGCGCCCCGGGCCCGCCTTGAAGTGCGGCAGGGCGGCGCGCAGGGCCTTTTCCTCGGCGGCCAGGCGCTCCGCGATGCGCACGCGCATCTCCCCGCGGACCAGTTTGGCGGTGTAGGCCAACTCCTTGCGGGCCACGGCCAGCACTTTTTCGAGGTCCTCGTGTTTCGGCGCGGGCTTGGGCGCGTAGCTGTCGCGGGCCTCGATGCGGGCCAGCACCCGTTTCTGGCCCGGCTGGGCGTAGAGTATGCGCGCGAATGGGTTATTGAGCTCCTGGCCCTCCAGGGTGTCCCGCCGCGCAATGCTCATCACGGTGGCGAAGCCCAGCCCGACCATAAGCATGGCCAGGACCACCAGCTTGGACACGTCCTGCCCGCGGATCGAGCCGAGCTGGGACGGCTCGCGCGAGAGGTAGGCGCCGGCGGCGTAGACCTCCTCGCCGATGATGGTGTAGTCGCAGCTGGTCAGGAAGAAGGGCACCTGGGTGAGCGTGGGCGTGCCGGCCACCTGCATGGCCCCGACTTGCTGGCCGGCCTCGGCCAGGATCAGGCTCTCGGCCGCGAAGGAGCCGAACAGGAAGCAGCTGGCCGCCTGCTCGCGGTGGGCGATGCCCATGTACCCGGAGGCGAATGCGAACTGGCTGGGGGACAGGAAGCGCACGTCCTGGGGGTTGAACTGGTCGACCCGGCCGACCGCGCGGTAGGCCTCCCGGGCGGTCTCCTCGACGATGGGCATGACCTGATAGTCGCACTGCGGGAAGATCAGCCGGCAGCCGTAGGTCGCGGCCTTCTTGGACACGTAGGTGACGATGCCCAGCAGGGCGTAAAGCAGCGCGTTCAGGCCGGTCAGCCCGGTGGAGAACATCATCGGCCGGCCCAGCTCGGTGGCCCGGCCGATGGCCTCCTCGATGGCGTCGATGCCCGGGATTCTTCGTATGTAGAACTCCCGGCCGCGCTTGGCCAGGAATATGAAGAGCAGGGCGGGCAGCAGGAACAGCACTGCGAGGATGTACATCGCGTAGCTGGCATGGACCACCGGCGGCAGGGCGGCCAGGGGCGGGCCGAAGAGGCCGGTCACGCGGCGGCCCCCGCACCGCGCTCGGCGGCGAGCTCCTCGATGCGCGCCGCCAGCTTCTCTACATTGTCGCGGTCCATCAGGAAGAAGGCCAGCTCGTCGCAGCGCTTCCAGGTGATGAACGGCGCGGCCAGCGGGGTCAGGAACATCATCAGATTGCTGCCGATCATCGCCAGCGGCTTGTGCATCTCAAGCAGCGCCACCGCAGGGCTTTCCAGGCGCCGCTTGACCACCGCGCGGGCGGCCTTCTCGATCATCTCGTCGCGGCGCTCGGCGGTGAGTTCGGCGGGGACCATGGCGTCTCCGGCTCAGGTTATGCGCCGGATTCTAGTTCCCAGGAAAATGCTGTCAAGCCCGGCGGCGCCGGGCTATTTCGGCTTCTTGACGCCCACCGGCTTGATCTTGGCGGCCTTGAAGACCGGGGTCAGCCCCTTGGGCTCGACCACCGAGTACTTGCGCCCCGCCGATTTCATCTTGCCGAACTGCCTGGCCAGGAGCCGCTTGAGCTTGATCGGGGTCATGGCCTCGACGTGCGCGTCGCAGAAGAGCACGTTGACCTTCCCGCCGTTCCCGGGCCGCACCTCGTAGCCCATGACCCAGCTGCCCCGGTCGGTGGCCCGCAGCCCGGTGATGTAGGCGTAGTCGATGCCGTCGGTGGCGTGCTTGGCGTAGTGCGGGCAAAGGAACACTTTCCGGTTGTCGATGTAGTTGGGCACCAGGGTGTTGAGGTCCTTCTTGGGGAAGATCTCGTCGTTGTCGTCAGCCCACATGTGGCAGGCCAGGCCGATCTGGCGGAGGTTCGACTTGCTCATTACCATCTTCGCCGAGCGGCGCGCCGCGACCATGGCCGGGTAGCTGGCCGCCGCGGCCAGGCTGATAATCCCCGCCGCGTCGACGGGGTCGGCCCGCAGCGCGAAGCCCGCCGGGCTGAAGCTCTCGGAAAGCAGCCCGCCCTCGACCTTGCGGGTGACCGCTATCGAGGGGAAAAGGTGCTTCGCCAGGCCCTCGGCGGCGGGCAGACTGCGGGGCTCGACCAGCGCGATTAGCAGGTCGAACATCATCTTTCTGTTGATGACCTCGGGGATCACTTCGCCGCGCGCGGCGCCGGCGGGCTCGATGGCCGTCAGCTTGCGGCCGGCCTTGGCCAGCGCGGCCCGCTGGGCGGCGAGCTGCTTCTTCAACTCTTTGAGGGCCAGGTTCTGCACGCGACCATCGAGGAACAGGGCGTTGACCGTGCCGTCCTTGGCGGGCACCGACTCGTAGGCCAGCGCGTAGTCGCCCTTGTCGGCCTTCTTCAGGCCGGCCACGTAGGCGTAGTCCACCCCGCCCGCGGCGTGCTTGCCGTAGTCGGGACAGACGAGTTGCTTGCGCTTCGTCAGGTACTCGGGGCAGAGCTCGTCCAGCTTCGCGGGGAACTTCCCGTCGTGGTCGTCGGCCCAGGTGCGACAGGCCTGGTTGATGTTGGCCAACTTGCTCATGCTGTCGAGTTCGGGATTGCGGTCCCGGGCGCGCTCCAGTTCGCCACGCAACTCCCGGCGGAGCATGTCCAGAAGGGACAGCACCGTGCTCACGTCCTTCGCGGCGTGGTGATAGCTGATCGCGCAGGCCCCGGCGGTCTTGACCCGTCCGGCGGCCTTCTTGAACTTCTCGTCGGCGAGCAGTCCCGCGGCGGCCTTATCGCCGGCGGCCAGCCGGGTGACGGTCCGCTTGACCGCGGCCACGTTGCCGCCCAGCAACAGATACTTGCCGGTGACCGCGAAACCGGGATTGGCCATGCCCTCGATGTCAACGGAGTAGAGCTTCTGCTTGCGGTACTCGAAACTGGTCACCGGGCCCTTGCCGGCGGGGTCGAACATCCCGAGCATCTTGTTGAGTATCTCGGCGAACTTCCCGGCGGTGGCCTTCATCTTGGCTGCGTCCTTGACCTCCACGGCCAGGACCATCCCGTTGACCTGGGCCATCATGGGGTTGCCGGCGGTCGCGCCGGGCGGAAGGATGTAGTAGCAATACCGCTCCCCCAGCGCATCTAACAAGTCCTCCTTGAGGTCGAAGCCCAACTCCCGCTTGAACCCCTTCAGGAACTGGTCGAACTCCCGGGGCCCCCTCTTCTCGTCGACCGCGACCATTATCTTGCGGATCGCGGGGAGAATCCGGTCGGGGTGCCCGCTGCCGGCCACCGCCATGGTGGCCCCCGAGGGCACCAGCTTCAGGAACCCGGCGGGCAGCGCGGCGGTGCCCACCAGGCCCAGCAGCCCCTCCTTGCCCGGCTTCATGGCCGCGAAGCTCCGCGTACGGAAGCCCGGCGGCTCGACGCTCACCGTGCGGGCCACGGCACGGATGCCGTCCGCGCCGGCGATCTTCATGAACTTGTCGAACTTCTCGCGCTCGGTCTCGGGGATCAGGGTGCGGACCTGGCTCACCACGCTGGCGGTGCCCAGGTAGCAGAAGAGGTCGGCCCCGGCGCCCACCTGCTTGCGGCACAGCTTATAGTCGGCGCTCGCCGCCAGGGACTTCTCGCGCTTGCCGGCGGCCAGCGCTGCGGCCAGTTCCTTGACCTGCTTGACATCCGCGCCGGAGGCGAAGAACCAGGCCTGATAGGCCCCGGCCCGGAAGCAGTAGAGGTCGAAGGACGGCTCGGTCACGAAGCGCTTCACGCACACGCCCTTGACCCCGCCCCAGTCGAAGGCCGTGCCCGCTCGCGCGCCGACCAGCACTTTGCGGATGGCGGCCTCGGCCTGCCTGGCGGCCGCGGGGTCGCCGACCCTGGCCAGATAGCCCGAGGTGGCCGCGAGAGCGCGCGACTCGCCGCCGGGGACCTCCTCCGTCCCCTTGCCCTTCTCCATGGCCAGGCTGACCATGGCGATTTCCGTGCCGTAGGCCTTCTCGAAGGTCGCCTTCTTGAGACCGGTGGCCTTCTCCAGCCGGGCGTAGAAATCGTCCATGACCTTGTGGAAGCCGGCCAGGTAGGTCTTCACGTCCTTCTCGGCGAGAATCCTGCCAAGCGCGGTCTTCTCGATGGCGTCCCGGGTCTTGGTCCAGTTCGAGAACTTCACGACCAGGACGGTGTCGGCCGGCAGGGCCTCCTCCAATTCGCCGCCGCGCGCGCGCGCGGGCCCGGCGACCAGGAGCAGGGCGAGGGCCAGCGATGCCAACAGTGCTCTAATCACCTGCGTGTCTCCTCTGCTGCCTACCTACTCGGCGATTATCCAGCCCGCGGCCACGAGGTTGGCCGGGTAGTCGAAGACCGGCTTGTTGCCGCCGGTGTCCATGCCGAAGACCGTGCCGTTGGTGTTGATGATGAAGGTGCGGTAGCCGGTCCTGCGGTAGACCGCGGGCACGGCGCACAGCGCGAAGTCGTCGACCCAGTTGATCTTCTTCCCGCCGATGGTCTTCATGTTGTAGAAGACATAGCCATGCTTAGGCGGTCCCTTGGGGCCCCTGGCGGCGGCGAAGGCCGCGTCAATCAGATCGATGGGCGTCTTGGCCGCATCCTTGGTGCTGTACAGCGCGGTGAAGTCCGGGGCGTACTCCAGCACCCCGTTGCCATCCCAGTCGTTGCGGTGGAACATGGTCTGGGCCGCGGCGTAGGCCCGGCAGGAGCCCACCGCGTTGGTCTCCAGCGAGGTGCGCCGGGCGGCCAGCAGGCTGGGGATGGCGATGGCCGCGACAATGGAAACGGTGGCCAGGTTCTGGGGCGAGCCGCCGCCTCCGCCCAATCCCCCGCCGAAGCCCAGCGGGGTGAAGCTCTCGTGGAACACGCCGCCGGGCACCTTGCGGGTCACCGAGACGCCGGGGAAGAGGTGCTTGGTAACCGCGTCCGGCGGGGGCATGGTCGCCGGGTTGGTGAGCTGCTCAATGAGCTTGAAGAAGGTCTCCTCGCTGAGCTCGGCGTCGCCGAACGGCGCGTCCGCCGCGCGGGCCACGCCCTTGGGCTCGACCAGCGTCACCTTGCGGCCCTGCTTCTTGAGCTTGGCCGTCTGCTCGGCCCAGATTCTGTCAAAGGTTTTCTTGCTCAGGCTCTCGACGTGCGCGTCGCAGAAGACCGCTAGGCGCTTGCCGGCCTTGTCGGGGACGCTCTCGTAGGCCATGATGAAAGTGCCCGGGTCGATGGCCTTCAGGCCGGCCACGTAGGCGTAGTCGATGCCGTCGGCGGCGTGCTTGCCGTATCCGGGGCAGAGCAGGACCTTCTTGTTGTCGATGTAGTTGGGCATCAGCACGCCCAGGTCCTTCTTGGGAAATATCTCGTCGTTGTCGTCGGCGTACATGTGTATGGCCAGGCCGATCTGGCGCAGGTTGGCCGAGGCGACCGCGCGGCGGACGCCGCCAACCCGGTAGCGGGCGGCGGAGATGGCCGGACCCATCAGGCCCATGACCATGCCCATGCCGGCCATGCCGGTCTGCACCGTGGTGGCGGTGTCCACGAAGCCGATGCCGCAGGCGCCCTCGGTTTTGAGCCGGGCCACGGCCTTCTTGTAGGCGTCGCTCTCGGTCAGCCCGGCGGGGGCGTCCTTGCCCTTGGCCAGGCGGGCCAGGGCCCGTTTGACGGTCTGGACGTTGCCGCCGATGATCAGGTACTTGTCGGTGATCGCGTAGCCGGGAGCGGCCATGTTGGCGATGTTGAAGGCGGTGACCGTCTGGCCGCGGTACTCGAAGGTAGTCACCGGCTGGGGCGCGCCGGCGACGCCTCCCTCCCTGCCGGCCAGCGTCTCGGCCAGCGCGGCCTTGGAAAGCTCGGTCATCTTGGCGGTCGCTTTGCGCAGGGCTGCGGCGTCCTTGACCTCGACGACGATGGCCAGCCCGTTGACCGAGGACATCAGCGGGTTGCCGCCCACCGCGCCGGCCGGCAGCACGTACATGCAGGCGCGGTTGCCCAGGGCGCCAATAACGTCCTTCTCGAGGTCGAAGCCCAGCTGCTTCTTGAACTCGGCCAGGCCCTTTTCCATTTCCTTGAGGGCCTTGCCCTCGTCGGCTGAGGCCAGCACCTTGCGCAGCAGGGGCATGAAGCGGTCGATGCGCAGCGAGCCGGCCTGCATGGTTACCACTTTGGGGGGCACTATTCTCAGGAACTCGGCGGGCAGCGGCTCGGCGCCCACCAGACCGAGGATGCCCTCCTCGCCCAGCTTGCAGGCCATGAAGGCCCGGCTGCGGAAGCCCGGCGCCTCCACGCTCAACGTCCCGGCGGCGGCGATGAAGTCCCGAACACCCAGGGCCTTGAGGATCTTCTCAGCGTCCGCGCGCTCCTTCTCCGGGGCCTGGCTCATGCCCTGCTCCAGGCCCTTCTTGAAGCCCAGGTACCAGAAGACGTCGGCGCGCCCGCCGAGCTTCCCGCGGCAAAGCCTATAATCGGCGCTGGTGGCCAGGGACTTCTCGCGCTTCGCGCCCGCCAGGGCCGCGGCCAGCTCCTTGACCTGCTTCACGCCCCCGCCGGAAGCAAAGAACCATGCCTGGTGGTTCCCGGCGCGGAAGATGTAGAGACTCAGCTTGTCCTTGGAGATGCGCGTGCCCTTGATCTTGCCCCAGGTGAAGGGTTTCACCTCTCCGGGGATCTTGGTGGCCATTTTGCGAATGGTGGCGTTGACCCGGCCGGCGGCATCTGCGTCGCCCACCTTGGCCAGAATCCCGACGGACATCGGCGGGGGCGGAGTGGCGGTCGAGCCCGCCACGGCGATCTTCCAGCCGGCCTTCACGGGGTCATTGGGATAATCCAGGACCGGCTTGCCCTTGGTGTCCTTGGAGAATACGGTCCCGTTGGTGTTGATGATGAAGGTGAGCTTGCCGCTCTTGCCGGGCTTGGCGGGCACCGCGCAGAGTCCGTGATCGTCCACCCAGTTGATCTTCTTGCCGGCGATGGTCTTCATGTCGTGGAAGACGTAGCCGTGCTTAGGCGTCCCCTTGGGGCCCTTGGCGGCGGCGAAGGCCGCGTCGATCAGGTCAATAGGCAGGCCGGCGGCGCCGTCCTTGGTGCTGTGCAGCTTGCTGAAGTCCGGGGCGTACTCCAGCACGCCGTTGCCATCCCAGTCGTTGCGCTTGAACATGGCCTGGGCCTCGCAATAGACGTGCAGCGAGCCGACGGCGAAGGCCTGGTTGACCTTGATCTTGCGCTCCACCTTCCCGGTGGGGAGCTTCTCCATGCCCAGGAAGGCCACGGTGATCTCCGTCCCGTAGGCCTTGCGGAAGTCCTCTTTCTTGATGCCGGTTTCCTTTTCCAGCCTGTTGACCATCTGGGTCATGACCTTGCTGAGGCCCTTGAGGTACTCCTTGACGTCCTCCTCGGCCAGGATCTTGCCCAGGGCGGTGCCGTCGAGGTCCTTGCCGGTCTTGGTCCAGTCCGAGACCTTGAGCAGGAAGACCGTGGTTTCCGGCAGGGCCTCCTCGATTTCCCCGGCGCGGGCCCGGGGCGCGGCGACCAGCAGCGAGACGAACAGGGCAAGCACTATCGACAGACGGGTCAGTTTCACGGCGGATCTCCTTCCGGTCATCAGTACGCGGAACCGGCCTGACGGGCTGCTGACATATCCCCCCCCGTGGCCTGCCGACGCGGCGCGAGCCGTGACCGGCGGGGAGAGCCTATCCCTCCCGGGTGGGGCCGTCAATTATAATTCCCGGCGACATCTGTAACCCACTCCCCGCCATCGCGGCGCTTGCGCGATGTCTACGGGAAGAGCGGAAATGGATAAACCGTCCCCGGATTACGCAGGCTCTATTGCTTGGGTTTGTCCTGCAAGCCGGGCATGGGGCTTAGAAGCACTGCATCCGCAGCTTCGTTTCACGGGTGTCTGGGGAGTAGAAGAGATATGCTATCCCCGAGTCACCCAGTTCGACGTCGTCGGTGCCCAGAAACTGGCCGATATACATCATTGGCTTGCCGTTGCGGTCCAGAGAAACGTCCTTGTCCTGAATCCAAAAGACGTGGCCGCCCACCTTGGTGGCGTAGCACGTGAAGTTGAGGTAGAGCGACTGCTCCTCGGAGAACTGCGGGTCGCCAATACTCTCCAGTTCGTCTCCGGGGTAGGGGTAATCGGTCAGCAACCAGGGCCGTCCGAGTTCCACAGGACTCTTGCCCCCACCTTCGCCATGCCAGCGGGGTTCGGCGTTGAGCCAGACCAGGGAGTAGTGGCCTTCATTTTCGGACATGCACTCCAGGCAGTAGTGGAAGACCAGGGCCTTGCCCGGCAGATCGAGATCGAGCGGGGCATCCCGGAAGTCCAACTGGCCGATGAACAGCATGCGTTCACCACAGCCCTTACAGACCGGCCACTCATGTCCTTCGGGGAGCAGGCAGGGGCCGTCGGCTGAACTGTAAAACGTCGAGTATGCGTCGGGCAGCCGGTTCCCAGAGTAGGTGAAGATTCTCGTGGCTTTCGGGTCGTGCAGGAATGGCTCCAGGAGTTCCGAGTAGCGGGTGAACCAATTCTCCCGTGCGGTGACGCAGGCGCCGTTTGCCATGCCCAAACCTTCGTGGACGACGTCCAGGGCGGGGTCGTCCTTGACGGCTGCAAGGACCGGGCTGTCAGCCCAGTCCGTAGGGCCCGGCTCTCCGTGCTCTTCCACGACCTCATCTCGGCTGGAGTGTATGCCCATTACCATCTTGGGGCCGCCGGGGTACTCATAGACAGCTAGCCACGCCTCGGGGAGTCCTTCCGGCATGTGTTTATCTCCGACCACTATACTTATGCCTCACCCCGAACTTCTTGTCAAGCGTTCTCTGTCAGGCAGGCTGTCGAACCGTCGAAACCCGGGCATTCCGGTTACACCTCACCAGTATTGCCCAGCCCCACCTGCTCCCATTGCCTCTCTAGCAACATACCCCGCCGGGGCCCCGGGGTCAACCCCGAAGCTGGAATTCTGTTTTTCGGACATCTCAACCAGCGATTCTCGCCCTAAACTCCGTTTTCTGGTGCATGTAAGCAGCGCTATATCAGTCACTTGTCTCTTTCTCAACAGTATTCTGTATTATCTGCTTGACATTCGGGTGTGTTCGCTGTATAATACTATTGAACCACCAAGACGCCAAGAAGGACGAGAGAAGAGATATGATTGGGCCGCGGACATCCAGACCAGGTTGCCACTCGGAGCGGCGCTTCAGGTGCCCGACGAGGGGCAAGTCGGTTGCCATAACCACGCCAGGGAGGGCGGAACCTCGCCGGTTTGACAGGATGTCAAAAGCTATCGTTTGGGGAACGCAGCGGTGATCCAGGAGCCCAGGCAGCCGGATATGGTGTCCTCCGTGGTGAAAGAACTCCCCTTCCCCCGCGAGGTGCTCATCGACGCCGCCCGCCAGCGCGCGCGGGGCGCCTCCTGGGAATCTATCGCCGAGAACACCGGGACCAGCGCCGGCGACCTGGTTACTTTCAGCATTGATCATCCCGAGGTCTGGGGCCCGCTGTCCGAGCGCGCCGAGAAGCTGCGTTTGCAGGAAGCCGAGGGCGAAACCCTCGCGGGCCTTTGCCTGTTGCTGAAAAGCGACGACGAAACCGCCGCTGAAAACGCCGCGCGCGAGCTGCTGATTCACCGCCGCCACGTCGAGCGAAGACGTTATCAACCACCAAGACACCAAGACACCAAGAACCTTGAGGGCTCCAACGCGGCGGAAGCCGCTCGCGAAGCCAGCGCGCTTTCCCGCGACCCGGGCTCCAACTTGGTGTCTTGGTGTCTTGGTGGTGAGAAAGAAGCGCCGGAAGAGCTGGTGCGGCGAATCACCTACGCCGCCCATCGCGTGGCCCACGGCGCCGATTACATTTCGATTGCCGGCGAAGTCGGCCATCCCCGGGAGGAAGTAACGCGCTGGGCCTTCATCTACGCGAAGGCCTGGGACAAGGCCTATCCTGCGTCGCGCCGCACGGCCGCACAGTTCGGCGCGTCACTGGCCGTTAACAGGCTGCTGGACTTCGTAGTCGGCTTCGATCCCAAGCTCGCCGCCCGCGCCGGGCGGACCTTGCTGGTTCACAGGCGGCACATGCACTGGGCTAATCAACCACCAAGACACCAAGACTCGAAGAAGAGTGAGTGTTCAGAGCTCAGTGTTCGGTGTTCAGGAGCCCCGAAAACTGAAAACCGAAAGCTGAAAACTGGCTTGGAACCTCGGTGCCTCTGTGCTGAAGAAGGCGGTTCCATGTCCTCCGTGGTGAAAAGGGTCTTGCCCCGGCCGCGCGACGGGCCCAGTTAGCGCGACGGCCGGGCTGAAGGGGGAAGGCCGCTTGACACGACGCCTTCCGCAGCGCAGACTCAGTGTTCAGGAAATCGGGGCCGGTACACCCACGCTGGTGGGGGCGCGGTAGAAGGACGTTCAGGTCGGCGCAGCAACGGTTAACGGCGGAAGCATCAGAAAGAGATGGACCAGCACACACAGGAAAGACACGACACGAAACTGAACCAGACGGGGGAAAAGCTCGTCGAGTCGCTGGCGGGCATTCCGGTAATCGACGCCCACGAGCACCTGCTGCCCGAGAAGCAGCGCACGGGCATGCGCATCGATTTCTCGATCCTTTTCTCCCAGTACGCGAAGATCTCGCTGGCCTCCGCGGGCATGTCGCCGGAGGACTGCGACAGGCTGTTCGATTATGGCAAACAGGGAATCTCCGTCCGCGAAAAGTGGAAGCTCTTCCGGGAGCACTACCCTTCAACAAAGCACGCTTCGCTGCTGCGGCCCGCCAGGATATGGATAGAGGAAGTGCTGGGCTACGAGGGCCTCGATGACGACAATTTCGAGGAGATATCCGACCGGCTCCAGGAGGCCAACACTCCGGGGATATACAACAAGATACTCCGGGACATGTGCAAGGTCGAAACCGTCTTCGCCTGCCGGGACAGGCCGGAGGAGTACGACGAAGAGGACAGGAAGCTCATCAACCCTTTGCTGGTGATCAGCAGCTTCTTTCCCTCGGACACCGGGTTCATCCAGGAGTACTTCGGCGAGATTGCGGGCAAGCGGGAACCGGACCTCGACGAGTATCTTGAGTGGATATTCGAGGAGAAGAAGGAGGCGATAGCCGGAGGCGTGTGGGGCGTGAAGTCGAGATCCTTCCCCGGCTACGACCCCGACAGGAAGAAGGCGCAGGAAATAATGCAGGCGCTGCACAAAGGCAGCCTGAAGCAGGTCAACGTCACCAATCCCGCGGCCGTGACCGCGCCGCTTACCTCCGTCATCTACGAGCGGGGGATCCAGTTCGCCGAGAAACACGGCCTGCCCGTCGCGGTGCACTCCGGAGTCTGGGGCGACTTCCGGACCCTGGCGCCCGGTTGCCTCATTCCGGTGGCCCAGAGACACCCGCGGATCAGGTTCGACCTCTTCCACCTGGGGATGCCCTATGTGCGCGAGGCGATCATGGTGGCGACGATGCTTCCCAACGTCTCGCTGAACCTCACCTGGGCGCACGCCATCTCCGAGCAGACCACGATCCGGGCGATAGACGAGTGCCTCGACATGGTCCCCCTCAACAAGATCACAGCGTTCGGCGCCGACTACGGCGCTCAGATCGAGAATGTGTACGGATGTCTCAAGATGACCAAGGAAAACGTCGCCCGCGCGCTGGCCAGGAGGATCGACGCCGGACGTATGGATTTCGATGAGGCGATGCGAATAGCGAACATGTGGTTTTACGACAACCCCAGAAGGACATACAGTCGGCCAGCGTGATTGCGTGGAGCACCGCGGTGTGGAGGCAGCCAGGCCAGTACTTGAGCAGCGGCTGGCCCGCCCGCGAAAGACCAATGGAAAAGGGCCGGAGCTGCAACCCTCCGGCCCTCTTCGCGGCAAGGAGTTTTCTATCTCCCTTACGCTAGGGACATCGGGCCGGAGGCGAGTTCTTTAACCGGAAATCCGGGCGGAAAACCCTGATTTCCAGGGGGAAGCGTCTGCACGAAGTGCAATCGCAATTCGGCCGGGAAACGACAAATCGGCCGCTTCGGCAGTTGCTTTAGCGGCTTTTCGGAATATGGCCGTTTTTCCGAACCGGAGCTCCTGCCGCGCCTTCCTACGGGAGGAGGAGCAGCGTGTCCCGGACGGTGAAAGCGTGGATAGGGATGGCCATCGGCGGGACCCTGGTGGCCCTGGCTCTGCTGGCCGGCGCCAACTGGCGGGGGCTTCGTGACGGCTGGCGGGTCAATCAGGTCAAGGCCCACCCCGATTACCCCCAACTCAAGGCCAAGTGGCAGAGAATAGCCGGGGCCACCGAGAAGTTCTGCTGGCCGGACGACGGCACCCGGCGGAAGATGCCCCAGTACAGCGGACGGATAGTACCATACCGGTTCCGGCCCGCCTGGGAAGGCGCCGCTGTCTTCCTCGGAGAGCTCGGCCCGTTCACCGACCGGGCCGAGCGAAAGGCCTACTGGGACTTCGGTCCGCAGCGCGGACTCGGACTTGAAAGGCTGCACTCTGCGGGCGAGGAGAACACCTTTCGCGAACTGGTGGCCATGCGCGCGCGGGGCGGGCTTTCCGACGGCACCTTCTCCCGGGCCATGCTGATACTCGTCCGGCACCGGAACTGCTTCCTGCACGGCAAGCATCCTGGCGCGCTGAGAGTGGGCCTGCGGATTCTCTGCGACCTCGTCGACGACGGGGAACCGCGCGTCGCGCACCAGCCCGCCCGAGACCTCCAGGAGGCCATTGAGGACGCCGCCAAGAGTCAGCAGGCCGCGCTGGTCTGCGATAAGTGGAAGAATTTTCTGTCCGCCAACGTTCAGATGCGTAGAGCAAGAGAGATATCCTCAGGACGCTTGCACAGCCTTCCGCCTGAAAGGCCGGTCTACGAGAAGAACGCCTACAAGTCGCTGGCCGTGCTCGGCCAGACCTCGGTTGGCATGCGCGTCAGAGACCATGGAAAAGCCCACTGGGCAAAGGGGCTCTCCGCCAAGGCAGAAGAAACGGTTCCACCCTACGAGTTCTTGTCGGTGGGGCGCGCCGGAGTGGTGCGGGCAATTGACGGCGAATCCCTCCGGCTGCCCGCGGAATTGCGCGGACCGTTCTGCGCAGCCGCGGGAAGGCTGTTCGACAGCAGGGCCGTGCACGATATCTGCCACGAGCTTTCCGACCCGACCGCCGCGCGCGAGGTCCCCTCTCCCACGCTGCGGCTAATCGTCGAGATGATCCGCAACAACCCGTAGTGAGAAACGGGGGCCCGCAAGCGGACCCCCGATGCGCTTCGCGAATCCGCGGTCAGGCCAGCTTCACCCCGGCATTCTCGCCGTAGGTGATCTTCGCTTCCCGGCCGCCGTTGAGGATGCTGAGCCGCCCGGCTTCCATCACCAGCTCGTTGAAGGAGCTGTTCCTGGGCGTGGCCATGATGCCCTCCTCGTCGAGCTGGTCGATCACGTCCTGCCGCGCCGCCAGCGCCGCATCGCCCTCCTTGCCCAGCGCCGCCTGATTTGCCGCCCAGGCCGCGCGGGTGATGAAGGCCACGGAACGATATCCGTAGCCGACCGGGGTGAGGCCTTCGCCGCCCACGTCGATGAACTGCAAGTAATCCGGGCTGGTCTCGTGGTAGGTCTTGCCGTCGAGCTTCTCGACCATGCCGTGCTTGACCCCGCGGAACTGGTCGTGGTGATCGATGATCGCGCCGACGTCCCCGGCTTCACACAACATCATGATGCCCTGGGTGTTGCCGCCGGGCGCGTCGTTGGGATAGCCCAGGCCGTTCATCACGCTGAGGATCGCGCCGTTTTCCCAGACCACCCGACCGTCGGACCACATGTAGCCCTCTTTGCCGTTGGGGAACTTGCCCTTGACCCCCGCGACCGACACGGAAGCCGGCAGCAGTCCGGTGATGAAGTGCACCTGGTCGACGTAGTGGCAGGCGATGTAGGTGAAGGGGTCGCTGTTCTCGCAGGTAAACCAGTTCTGAAAGTTGGAGTGCCGGTAGTACCAGGGCTCGACCAGCCGGGCCTGGCCGATCTTGAACTCCCCGAAGGCCCCCGCGCGGTAGCGCTTGCGGGTCACCAGCGCGCGGTCGTCGAAGCGCTTGTGGTACTCGATGCCGATCACCAGGCCCTTCTCGCGGGCCTGCTTCTCGATCTCCTCGGCCTGCGCATACTCCAAGACCAGCGGTTTCACACAGAGTATGTGCTGGTTGGCGGCCAAGGCGTCCTTGAGCACCGGATAGTGGAACTGGTCGGGTACCGCCACGACCACCAGGTTCTGCGGCGGAAGCTTCCCGAGGGCCTCCTTGTAGAGCTCCGGGAAGGCCGCATCCAGCGGCTCCTTGGTGAAGTCCGGGTAGGGAATGAACTTCTGGCCGGGGAAGGCTTCTTTCAGGGTCGCGTCCTCGGCCAGGGCCTTGAGCGGCGCACCGTTCAGGGCGCTGATGGCGATGTCCCCGACGATCCCGTCGCGCTGAAGATTGTAGAGCGAAGGCAGGATCTGCATCCCGGTGATCATCCCGCCGCCGACGATTACGACTTCCAGCTTGTCCGCCATGTGCGCCTCCCGACTTTCCGTCTTTGATGTCCAGGATATGTTCGCCGAAAGCGTGCGGTTGTCAATCGGGACGGGGGGGGCTATCGTCGACCCCGCCAGACCAGGAACCACTCGACGGCCAGGGCCAGGACCGCCAGGGCGAAGAGCCAGGGGGTCAGCGGGGTGCGCTTCTCGACGCGCTCCTCGCCGGGGGGGCGCAGGCGGCGGGCGTCGCGGCCGGCGAGGCGGCAGGCGGTTTCTTCTTCGTTCAAGAGATTGGCCGCGAAGGCCGCCCGCCCGTTCACCTTGTAGATACCGGCCTCCTCGAGCAGTTCGTCGGCTCCCACCGTCCGGCCGCTCGGCGCGGTGACCCGTCCGCCCAGCGCGCCGGGCACGCGCTCGCCGGTCAGGTAATAGACGCGGCGCATGGCGCGCAGCGCCGGGAGCTTCTCCGCCAGCTTCGCGAAGAAAAACGGAAAGCTGGGGTGCTTGACCCACGAGGTCTTTTCGGGGTCAAAGGCCAGGACGCAGACCGACCCGTCCGCCGACAGGGCGACGAGCGGCCGGTCTCCGTCGGCCAGCAGCTTCCGGCCCCCGGCGCCGGGGTCCAGCCCGCGCGCGGTCTCGACGCCGAACTCGAAGCTTCCCGCGTGCCGGAAGTAATCGGCATCGCCCAGCCCCAGCCGCGCCCTCGCCGGGCCGGCCGTCTCTGCCACTTTGACGCCGGCGAGCTCGCCGGCCGGCGGGTCGATTACGATCACGAAGCCGCCCGCGGGCACCTTCTCCGGCCATAACCCACAAGTCACCACCAGGCGGGCGTCGGCGGGCGGTTCCCCCGAAGCCACCGCCAGCGGCGCGGGGAAGCCCAGCGCGGAGAGCGCCTTCTCCGTCCTGGCCGTCGACCTCCCCGGCGCTTTGAGAACCGCCGGGCGCGGCGCGGGGCGCGCGCTCAGGCGCACGACGTTATCAGCGGCCAGATCGTCGGTGCCCAGGCTCAGCGTGATGAAGCCCCCCGCGCTCTTGGGAAGGTCGAAAGTGAAACCCGCGCGCGCGTCGGGGGCCAGCTCCTTCTCCTGCTTGAAGGTCTTGCCGCCGACATTCATCAAGACGGCGAGGTCCACCCGCCCTCCTGAGGCGTTGCGCACCGCGCAGAAAACCGCCCCCTCCTCGACCGCCGCGGCCACGATGCCCATGTTGCGTACCGGCTTCCCGACGCGGATCACCACCAGCTCCCGGTCGGCGCGCGCCCCGGCCGCGCTCACGTCGTCCGCGGCCACCAGCAGCCCCGCGTCGGTCCCCGCGGCGCGGCGCGCTTCGCCCACCGCACGGCCCAGGTCGCCTCCCGCCGCGGTGGCCCGCACGGAATCGACGGCCTCCAGCAGCCGGGAGCGGTCGGCCTTCGGCCCGGCGACCATCCGCGGCCGGGGCGAAGTGACCCACACCGCGCCGGAGAGGTTCGACCCCAGGCTCTCGATTGCCTCGCGGAGGCGCGCGCGCGCCTGCCTCATTCTCTCGCCCGCGGCCATGCTCGCGGAGTTGTCGATCACAATCGCGACGCCGCGCGCGCCGGAAGTCCGGGTCACTATTTGGGGCCGGGCGGCGGCCAGCACCGCGGCGGTCACGGCGACCAGTTGCAGGAAGAGCGACAGGTCGAACCGGACACTCCGGCGGCGGTCGGAGAGCGACGCGCCGGCCGCGTCGCGCCAGGGGATCAGGCTGGACACTACCAGGGTCCGGGGGCGCCGGGCGAGCAAGCGCAACAGCACCACGACGGGCAGGAGCGTGAGCCCCCAGAGTGCGACGGGCAGTGCGAAGCTCACCGCCTTACCTCACTTGCCTTCCTCCGCCCCGGCCGCGGCCCGGGCCAGGGCGCGGTCCTCGCGACGGATCAACACGAGATTTCTGACGTAGATGAAGGCGTTGAAGGCATAGGCCATGATGAAGACCGGGTCGCGGGTGTAGATGGCGTAGGCCAGGATCATCAGCCCGCCGAACAGGCTGTAGTACCAGAAGGCCCGCGGCACGGTGCTGCGGCCGGCCTTCTCCGAGGCCAGCCACTGGATGATGAAACGCAGCGAGAAGCATATCTGCCCGCCGAAGCCCAGCAGCAGCCACAGGAACCTGCCCGGCGAGGTGGTCCGCGCGAAGGCCAGCACCACGCCCCGGTCGGGCACCTGGTTCTCCGCGTCTCCGATCATGCAGACGTTGAGGCGGTAGGCCCCGGCCCGCTCGATGCTGAACTGCCCGAATGTCTTGCCTCGCTGGCGGGTGAACACCTTGTAGACCCAGGCGGCCAGGCCGGGCTCCTCGATGAGCACCTCCTCCGCCAGCTGCCCCGCCGAAACGCGCCGGAGCTTCATCTTCATCTCGGGGGCGGTCAGTTCCTCCACGTCCTGCGCGCGGGGGGCGATCACCTGCTCGGCGAGGATCACGTAGGTGCCCGGCTCGTCCAGGCGGATCTCGCGGATGACCGGGGCGACCGCGCGGGCCGGCTCGCGGGGCGCGCCGGCCCCCCGGAATATGAGAATCCCCGCGCCGACGATGCCGACGGCCAGCAGCGTCATGTACAGGCTACTTTTCAAACTCGGGCGGCGCATCACAGCTCCTCGGCGTCGTAGTCGATGCGCCGCTGTTTCATCCAGCGGACCGCCAGCAGGTCCCGGAAGCTCTTGAAGACCCGGTTCCAGACCCCGTACTTGGCCTCACCCGCGTGGCGCGGCCGGTGGCCCACCGCGACCTCCGCCACCCGGGCGCCCTCCATCTTCAGGAGGGTGGGCAGGAAGCGGTGCATGCCCTTGAACATCTTGATCTTTCGGAGGAACTCGGTCTTGTAGGCCTTCAGCGAGCAGCCGGTGTCGCTGATGGTCTCGCCGCTCAGCTTGTTACGCACCCCGTTGGCGACCCGACTGGAAACGCGCCGCAGCCAGTTGTCCCGGCGCTTCTGCCGCCAGCCGCAGACCGCGTCGCACTCGCCGGCGTCGATCTTCTCGAGGAGCAGGGAAATGTCCGCCGGATCGTTCTGGAGGTCGGCGTCGAGGGTGATCACTACGCGCCCGCGGGCGTGGTCGAAGCCGCAGGACATCGCCGCGCTCTGGCCGCAGTTCTTCCTGAGGCGCAGGACGCGCAGCGACTCGCGCCTGTCTTTCTCCGCGGCCAGCAGCTTGGGCGTCTCGTCGCTCGAACCGTCGTCCACCAGGATGACTTCAAAGCTGCGGCCCAGGCCGGGCAGCACCGCGTAGAGCGCCGCGCAGAGCGGCTCGACGCATTCGGCCTCGTTGTAGACCGGCACCACCACGGAGAGTTCGGGGGCCCCGTCAGTCACCTTTCTTCTTCCCTCCGCCGCGCCACCTGAAGAGCGCCAGCCGGTTCTTGCGCCTGCCGACCTGCCTGTAAAGGACCTCGGCGTCCAGCCATTCGGCGCGCCAGTCGTTCAGCTTCTTGAGCTCGGCGATGGCCAGGCCGCCGGAGTCCCGCGGCCGGCCCTTGACGTGCCCCCGGAACCGCGCCACCTCCCACGCCGAGACCCGCCCGCGGCCCAGGTAGTGGACCAGGCAGGAAAACTTGCTGGCCCTCACGCTGGCGATCTCCTCACCGGGCGCGGCCCGCGCGACGCTGGCCGCGCAGAAAGCCTTGAGGCTCTTGCGCGAGTTGAAGACCGGCATGACCGCCAGCCCGCTCCATATCAGCAGCGCGGCGGTGCTCACCAGCGCCGACTCGGCCAGCGGCCAGCGCCGCGCGGCCCGCGCCAGACTCATGGCCACCAGCAGCGCGCCGATCAGCGCGAAGCAGGCCAGGGGCACGACCCCGAAGACCAGGCCCGCGGGCCAGTTGCGGGCGACGCGCGGGTCCAGCGCGGCGGCGAATGGCGCCATGGCCAGCGCCGCGCCCAGCAGCCCCAGGGGAACGCGCACGGCCAGCCCGGCGGCGCGCGGCAGGCGGTTCTCGGCGAACTCAGCCAGCAGCCAGCCGAACGCCAGCGCGAAGCCGGGCATCACCGGCAGCAGGTAGTAGGTGCGCTTGGAGAAGGAGATGGAAAAGAGCGCCAGGCCCAGCCCGCCCCAGGCGAAGGCCAGCAGCAGCCCCTTGGGCAGGCCGCCTTCCTTCTTCTTCCTCACTGCGGCGATCACCAGCGCGGGCAGGAGCACCACCCACGGCGCCGCGGCGCCCCAGAAGTTGCCCATCAGGTAGTAGAAGGGGTTGGGTTCCGAGTGGCTCGTGTTGGTCGGGCTCATCCGTCCGAAGCTCTCGCGCATCCAGATGCCCAGCGCGTCGCTGTGCCGGGCGATGATGGCCACGTACCAGGGCAGGGCCAGGAGCAAGAAGAGAAAGAGGCCCAGCAGCGAGGGCCGCAGCCTGGCCATCTCCCGCCAGCGGCGGCCCAAAGCCAGGTAGCCGAGCACCGCCACCAGCGGCACGGCCAGCGCCACCGGCCCCTTGGCCAGGAAGCCCAGGCCCAGCGCCAGCCAGGGGAGCGCGCGGTCCAGCTGCCCCTCCCGGCCCTCCTCCAGCACCCGCCAGAAGCCGAGGACGGCCAGGGCGATGAAGAAGGTCATGAGCATGTCCGCGCTGGCGGTGTGGGCCTCGTCCCAGAAGAGCACGGTGGTGGCCAGCCCCAGCGCCGAGAAGAAGCCCGCCCGGCGGGACCCGAATATCTTGATGCCCAGGGCGAAGACCACCAGCACGGTTCCCAGCGCGGCCAGCACGGAGGGCAGCTTGGCGGCCAGATCGGTGACCTCTCCGAATGTCAATCCGGCGACGGCCGCCAGCCAGTAGGCCAACGGGGGCTTCTTGGCGCGGAACTCGTCGCCGAGGTTGGGCTCCAGCCAGTCGCCGGTGTCCAGCATGGCCTGGGCGCAGGAGGCCACCCGCCCCTCTCGGCTGGACCAGAGCTCCTGCTTCCATGAGCCGGCCAGGAAGGCGCCGCCGGCCAGGACGACCAGCGCAACTATCGAAAAGCGGCTGGGCCGCGGCGGCACGGAGCCGTGCTGGGGGGACTCGGACGAAGCCATTAAAGGGAATGTAGCCGCCGGACGCGCGGAGGTCAAGAAGGAAGGTTACGCCTCCGGCCCGAACCAGGCGACCAGGACGGCCCGGATCGCGTCGCGCACCCGTCGGAAGCGCTCGATCTCGTCCCCGCGCGGCCCCCCGCCATGCGGCCGGCAGGGGTCGGGCAGGCTCACGGTCAGGTTGCGCCCGCCGCGCATGGCCGGGCAGTCCTCGTCGACCTCCCCGCAGAGGGAGATCACCCAGTCGAAGTACTCCTTCAGGTACTCGCGGACGTGCTTCGATTTCTGCTTGGGGGGCTTCAGTCCGATCTCGGCCAGCGCCTCGGCGACCAGTGGGTTGACCGAAGAGGGCGCCAGCCCCGCGGAGAATGCTTCCAGCCGGCAGTCGCGCCGCGGCAGGCAGTTGGCCAGCGCCTCGGCCAGCGGGCTGCGGCACCTGTTTCCGCGGCAGAGGAAGAGTACGCGGAAGCTCTCCACCTACTCCACCGAGCGGACCCGGTCGCCGACCTTGATGGGTCCGGCCGCCGGGCGGCCGCTCATCTCGGTGCGGTCCACGTTGAGCTTCTCCGCGGAGGCGCCGCCGGACATGCTCACCGCCACCATCTCGTAGCTGAGCGTGTGGGTGTCGTCGCGGGGCGTGACCTCCCTGGGCGCCGGGGCGCAGACGCTCATCTTGGCCTGCACGTGGGCGACGGCGACCAGCCCCTTGACCAGTTCCCAGTTGCCCAGGCTCTCCCCGCTGGCCGGGTCGGTGACCTCCTCGACCTCCGCGAAGACCGCGAAGCGCATGCCGGCCTTGACCCCGTGCTCCGTCCCGCGGTTGATGATCAGGGCCGACTCGTCGACGACCCTGGCGATCTGACCTTCGATTGCCACTACCTGTGCCCTCCTCCCCTCATCCGCCGCTGTGCCGCGGCGTACCTGGCCTGGAGGTTCCTCATGAAGCCCTGGAAGACCGGGGACCCCGCGATCTTCTGGAACTTGCCCCCCTCCCCCTGGCCCATGCTGGAAATCTGCTGGCAGACCGTGATGAGGCTGCGGGGGTCGCCCTCCACGGCCTTGGTCACCACCGCCAGATCAGTGACGGCCTGGACGGTCCGACCGGCCGCGGCGTGCTCCCCGGCCCGGTCCAGGAGCCTGCTGACCGCGGCGTTGCGCGTCTTGCCGATCCCGTTGATGCAGGCCCGGAACTTCGCGTCCGCGAGCACCTTGCCGAACCTGCCGTCCTGGGCCATTCCCAGTATCTGCTGGCAGACCATCAGGGTGGACCCCAGGTTCTTGCTCACCGGCGCCATCATCGCTTTGATGTCGGCGATGACGTCGTCCGCGCGCTTCTGGGCGGCCCTGATGGCAATCCTCTCAATGAGCATGGATTGGTCGAACTTCTCGGCCTTCTCGGCCCGGCGGAGCATCTCGTCGGCGTTCTTGAAGTCGCCGGCCTCGGTGAAGAACTTCGCGGCCCGGACGTAAGAGAAGGCGTCATCGCCAACCAGCTTGATGAAGCTCAGGGTGGCCCCGGCGGCTTCGGACCACTGCTTGTGCTGCTCGCAGAAGCGGGCCCTCAGCAGATGGGCGGCGGGCATCGGCGGCTGCATGTCCGGACTGGTCAGCGCCTTGAGGTAGCCCTCGGCCTCCCGGCGGCTGCGGTCGCCGACGGCCATCAGCAGCCTGCCGTAGACCAGCATGGCGACGCGGTTGTCCGGCCAGGCGCCCGGGGCCAAGGCGTGGTCACAGTTGTCCATGGCCTGCCGAAAGGCCTTCTGGGCGTCATCGGTCCTGCGCCGGGCCCTGAGCATCTGGGCGCCAAGCAGGTTCTGCTGCGCCTCGGCGGTCAGGCGCAGGCTCGCGCCCCGGCGAGCTATCTCGTCCACCGCACCGTTGCGATCCAGGTGATCCATGAGCCCGGCGGCGAAGATCACCAGCCCGGCCAGAATCGGGCCGGCGATGACCATCCACATCAGGAACAGCTTGAGGCCGCGGCCCGGCTTGCCCTTCGCCGTCGAGCGCACCATGGCGAAGTAAGCCCCCAGCCCCAGGAGGATGGCCAGCAGCAGGCCGGGCACGACGCTCTTCAGGGCCAGGATGCCTACCACCCCGCTGTCCTCCAGGGGCAGACTCTCCTCCTCGGGATCGGTCAGCAGGATCAGGGCCAGGGACGAGAGCCGCATTCCGCTGTCCAGCATCTCGATGTCCGCCACGTGCCAGCCGGCCTCGGTCCTGGCCAGGTAAACCCGGTGCCAGAGGGTGGCGTCCATCCCGGTGCGCCGGTCCAGCGCGTAGTAGCGCACGCTCACCACCGCGCGATCCGGTCCCTCGCTGCGGACCCCCAGCACGCGCGGGGAGATGATCATCACCGCCTGCGGGAAAATGTTGGCGACCGGATCGGCCCGCGACGCTGTTAGCCTGTCGCGGGCCGCGGCTATCCATGCTGTCAGCCTCTCGCGGGCCGCGGCCATCCATACTTTCGGCGGGCGGGTCGAGAGCCCGGCGACGGTGCGCTCCAGCAGCAGGCCGGCGTCAATGGCCGCGACCATCCGTTTCTCGCCTCTTAGCCGCCCCTTCTCCCCTTCCAGCCCCTTGTAGAGCGCCCGGACGAACGCCTGGGGATCGGCCGGAATCGCCGCCGGCACGTCCGCCCCGGAGGACGCCGCGGGCGCGGGCTCAGGTGCGGGCGCGGGCTCCGCCTTGGGCTTCGGCTCGGCCTTGGGAACGGGCGCGGGCGCGGGCTCCGCCTTGGGTTTCGGCTCGGCCTTGGGTGCGGGCGCGGGCGCAGGCTCCGCCTTGGGCGCCGGGGCCGCTTTGGGTTTGGACCCGGCGTCTTCCCCCCCCCAAGCGAGAGAGGCCCAGAGCAGTCCGGCGAAAAGTAGCGGGGGAATGCGTCCAGTCATTCGAGTTCCTCGCTGCCGGGGCGGGTTGCGTACCCCATTCCAGTAAGCTCGGCTTCGGTTCTAAACCTCCAGCGGCTCCAAGTCAAGCTTCTTGGGGCCCGAGCGCACCAGGCGCCCGGCGGGCACGGCCGGATCGTGGTTGAGGAGCAGCGGCCAGCCGCCCTTCTCGGCCGCGCCCAGCAGACGGCGCTTGGCCGCCAGGGTCTGGAGGGGGAAGAGGTCATAGGCCATGATCCAGCGCGGGCGGCGCTGGGCGGCCAGGGGGCAGAGCTCGCCGGGCCCCAGCGCGACATTCCCCCCGGAGTCTATCCGCCAGGCCAGGTGCCCGCGGGTGTGCCCCCCGGTGGTGATGGCGGTCAGGCCCTCGGCCACCGGAAGCTCGCCCTCCCCGGAAAGGAGGCGCAGCTGCCCGGACGCCTCCAGCGGATCGTAGAGGTGATCCAGGTAGCTGGCTGGCGCGCGGCCCGTCTCGTCGTGGGCGTCCTGCCATTCCAGCTCGTGGATCAGGTACTCGGCGTTGGGGAAGGTCGGCGCGTGGCCGCCGGCGCCGTCCGGGCGCGTGGCCCACCCGCAGTGGTCGAAGTGCAGGTGGGTCAAGAGCACGGTGTCGAGGTCCTCCGGCGCGATGCCCAGCGCGGCGAGATTGTCGATAAGCGTGGGCGCGGACGCGTCCAGGCCGTAGATGTCCCGTTCCTTCTCGCTCCAGGTCCGGCCCATGCCGGCGTCGACCAGCACGCTGTGCCCTGCGTTCCTGACGACGTAGCAGTTGCAGGTCATGCGAATGCGATTGCGCTCGTCGGCGGGGTTCTCCCGCTCCCACAGCGGCTTGGGCACCACCCCGAACATGGCCCCGCCGTCCAGGTAAAAGAGCCCGTCGTCGGCGCGGAGTACCTCGATCTTCCCTACTCTCAACATGACCTCTCCCCGCGCATGATGTCCGCGCCGGGGTCCCCGGCGACCAGCCGCTGGCCGCTCTCCAGCACCAGGAACTCCTCCGACGGCCAGTCGCCGGAGAGCAGCTTCTCCAGAAACGCCAGGCTGCCCGCCAGGCGCTGGTACTTCCAGTCGTGTTCGGCGGCCTCCGCGCGGGCGGCCGCCTCGAAGTGCTCGGGCACCGCGAAGCTCGGGGCGATGTAGGCCGCGCGGGTGTAGTGCTCCAGCCCGCCCTTGAGCTGTTCCCAGACGTACTCGGCGTTCTCCTCGCCGTACTCGGCGACCAGCTGCTGGTAGCTCTGCCCGGTGCCCAGGCGGTCGGCCACCGTGGGCATCTGCGGCCGGGGGAGGTTGGTCTTGTCGCGCTCCAGCCAGCCGGGGCTGAAGTAGTAGGTGCCCGGCTGGCCCTCGAACTCCCGCTGGTAGCGGGCGTGCGAGCCCAGCAGCAGCGCGATGCAGTCGTGGGCCCGGGGAATAATTACGGGGAGACTTCGCGCGGTGAGATCGACCACGCCGTTATTGCAGAGCCCATAGCCCAGGGCGACGGCGTCGTAAAGCTGCGGGTCGGCCGCGTCGATCCTCGCCTGGATCTCGCGGGCCATGCCCGGCTTCTCGACCTCGTGCAGCCCCTGGCTGAGCATGACCAGGTCCACCGCGCGGGGGGCCGAGGCCGCGGCGTGTGAGAGCTCGCGGGCCAGCACCTCGCAGGCGACGACCAGCAGGCGCTTCTCTTCAGCCACCGGTCACCTTTAACAGGGCAATGAGGGCCGGGCGGCGCGGCATCCGGGGACCGCTCTTCAGCCCCCGGCCAGAGCCCGGACCTTCTGGAGGATGTGGCGCACGTGGGCGGAGCGGCACTCCGCCGGGCAGGCATCCAGGTTCTCCGGGTCCAGGCACATCCCCGGGCACTTGGCCGAGGGCGCCCAGTCCACCTTGTGGCGCGGCCCGTCGTAGAGGTCTTCGAATATCTTGATGGACATCGCCATGGTGGTGCCGCAGCCGGGCGCCTTGTGATCGAAGAGCAGCGCGCTGCCCGCGGGGGCATCGGTCTCCACCTGGCAGCCGGAGAGCTTGAGCTGGGGATCGCTCAGGAAGCCTTCGCGGTCCGGCCATTTCTTGCCGCACTGGGTGCAGCGCTTGAAGCTCAAAGACGCGACCTCCTCCCCGTCAGTGAAGTAGAATCCTAGCCGGCTTCCCGGACGGAATCAAGCTCAGCGGATCCGCTTGCGGGGCTGAACTCTGGCGACGCCGTCCTCGCCGGCAACGAGCTCGGCCAGGGCCAGCGCGCGCCCGTCCGGCGCGACGACCAGGCAGGGCTCACCGGCCATCGGCTCCGGGCCCTCGAACCCGAAGGCCGCCAACGGCTCGGGGATCCCGCGCGCGGCGCTCCGCCGGAGCGCGTCGTCAGCCGCGGTGAGGGCGATGAGTTGGGGCAGCCCCTCGCGGGCCGAGAGCAGACCCTCGGCGGCGCGGCCCTCGGCGGCCAGCTTCCTGAGCTCGTCGAGGCCTATTGACTCCTCCAGCGAGAATGACCCGACCCGGGTGCGCACCAGCGCGCACAGGTGCCCGCCGCAGCCCAGCCTCTCGCCCAGATCCCGGGCCAGCGCGCGGATGTAGGTGCCCTTCGAGACCCGGGCGGCCAACTCCAGCTCCGGCGGATCGAAGTCCAGCAGTTCAAGTTCGTGGTAAACAGCCGGGCGCGGCGCGAGATCCACCCGCTCCCCCGCGCGCGCCTTCTTATGGGCGGCCCGGCCCCCGCGCTTGATCGCCGAGAAGTCCGGCGGCCGCTGCAACACCTCGCCGCGGAAGGCGTCCAGCGCCGCCTCCACCGCCTGGCGCGAGACGTCCACCGGCTTTTCCGCGCCCAGCGGCCGGCCGGTCGCGTCGTCGGTGTCGGTGGCCAGGCCCAGGCGGACCCGGGCGCGGTACTCCTTGTCGGCCTCGGACAGCAGGTGCACCAGCCTGGTGGCCCCGCCCACCGCCACGGGCAGGACCCCCGAGGCGGCCGGGTCCAGCGTGCCGGCGTGGCCGGCCGGCGCGCGGCCGAAGCAGCGGGCGGTGATGTCCGAGGCCCTGCGGCTGGAAATGCCAACGGGCTTGTCAAGGTTGACGAAGCCCTGGGGCGCGGGGATACTTGAGTCGGTCATGCGGCCAATTCTAGAGCCTGCCGGTGGGAGCGTCAATAATGTGCGCGCGTGAGGCGTCCGGCGACGTCGAGAAGCTGCGCGCGATACTCGCCGCCGGGGGCGAGCTGCGCCTGGCGGTCACCGGCTGGAGCATGCGTCCCATCCTTCGCGAGGGCGATTACCTGGTGGTCCGTCCGCTGGAGGGCCCGCCGCGGGTCGGCGAGGTAGTGGTCTACTCCCGCGCCGGACATCTCTGGGCCCACCGCCTGCTGGCCCGGTCGCCATCGGGCGGCTTCATGCTCACCAAGGGCGACGCGCGCGGCCGCCCCGACCCACCGGTGACCCCCGGAGAGCTGATCGGCCGGGCGGTGGCCGTGGAGCGCGACGGGCGGCGCACCGGGCTGGAGGGCCTGGCCTCGCGCCTGGCCGGGTTGGCAGTCAGCCTCTCGGGGCCGGCCGCCGCGCTGGGCCGGCGACTGGCCAAGAGCACCGGGCTGGGCGGCGGGGGCCGCAAGCGGCGGCTGCCGGCGGCCGGGTTCGCCCTGGAGTTAAGCGGCCCCGCCGACCTCGTGAATCTCATGCCGCCGCCGGGGGAGCCTCGTCCATCCGGCGCCGTCGACTTCCGGGTGAGCGTCGAGCGCCGCGGGGCGCCGACCACCGGGGGCCGCTACGGGCTGACCGACACCGGGCGGGGGCGCTACACTTTCACATCGCCGGCGGTGCTGGCGCGCATCGACCTGACCCGCTCCGAGTGCCGCGCCGCGCTGCTCCCCGGGCAGGAGTACGACGGGTTCATCAGCCTGCTGCGGATTCTTTCCATTCTGCTAACCACCGAGCGCGGGGAGGGTCTGGCCCTGCACGCCTCGGCGGTGCGCCACGACGGCGGCGCCTACTTGTTCTGCGGGCCCGGCGGGACCGGCAAGAGCACCGCGCTGGGGCACGCGGCCGAGGCCGGCGCCGAGCCGCTGGCCGACGACCTGGTGCTCCTGCGCAAGGACTCCGGCCGCTGGCTGGCCTGGGGCCCGCCGCTGGAGCGCAACCTGTCCCGCAAGTCCTGCGCACCTGTCGACGGCTGGCCGGTAGCCGCGCTGCTGATACCCGCGCGGGGCACCTTCAAGCTGGAGGTAGAGACCCTCTCGCCGGCCCGCTGGGCGACACTGGCGGCGGTCTTCCCCCCGGGAGCACCGCTTTACGACAGGCTTCTCGACCGCCTGGGCGACCTCGCCGAGAGCGCCCCGACCTGCCGGATTTCCTACGCCGACCGCAAGGGATCGCTGGACCGGCTGTTCAAGCTGCTGGAAGATTCCCGGTGAGCCGCGCGGCGCTCCTGGAACTGGCCGCCGCCTGGCTGGAGCGCCCCGCTTCGGCCGAGAAAGCGCGTGCGGCGCTGGAGAAACTCCCGCCCGAAAAGCTGGCCCGCGCCGCGCGCGCCCACGGCCTCGCGGCGATCACGTTGGAGTCCGCCGACAAGTTGGACCTCCCCGAGGAGAAGCTCGCGCCGCTCCGCGGGGCCGCCCGGGCCGAGGTCGCCCGCTCGCTGCTCCTGGAAACCGCCCTCGCCGAGCTGGCCGGGAGGGCCCGCGAAAAAGGCCTGGCCGCGCTGCCCGTCAAGGGCCTGGCCCTCGACCATACTATCTATCCGCACCCCGGCCTGCGCCCGGCGGCTGACGTTGATCTGCTGGTCAAAGCTGAAGACCTCGCCGGCTGGGGCGAGCTGCTGGCCGCGCTGGGCTACCGCAAGTTCGAGCGCGTGGACCGCACCTGGCGCCGCGGCGAGCGGGAGATCGTCGACCTCCACGCTTCGAGCAGCGACCTCGCCGGGGTCATCGACGTTCCCGAGGAGTTGAGCCCCGTGCGCCTGGACATCGACGCGATCTTCGCGCGCGCCGTCAAAGCTGAAGGCCTGCCCCTGCCGGTGCCCTGCGCGGAGGACCAGCTGCTCCTGGCCGCCGCGCACGGCCTGGGCGTGCACGTCTTCGAGAAGCTGGTCTGGCTGCTGGACGTCGCCGTGCTGCTGGGCGCCAAGCCGGACGTCGGACGGCTGGTGGACGAGGCCCGCCGGACCGGCGCCGACCGGCTGCTCTTCCACAGCCTGGTGCTCGCCGGGCGGCTGGACCTGGCCGACCCGCCGGAAGCGCTGCTCAATGAGCTGCGCCCGGCCAGGCTCGGCCGGCTGGAGCGCAAGCTCGTCGAGAGGCTCCGCAGAGAACAGCTGCCCGACCGCGCCGAGTTCCTGCTGGCCCTGGCCCTGCCGGCGCCGGGAGGTTACAGGAAGACGTTGATCACACGGGCGCTCCTCCCGCGCAAGCGAACCGTCGCGCCGGGGGGCAAAGGTTCACCCGCCGGGGAGGGCCTGCTGCGCGGCGCGCTGGCACACGCTCTGCGCCTCGGGCGGATGGCCTGGCTGGCGCTGGGGCCCTGAAGGCCCTCACCGCCCTTTCTTGGTCTTCTTGGCTTTCTCGATCTTCAAGAGCGCCCGCTCGGCCTCCTGGCGCACCCCCAGGAAGGGGTCGTTCGCCGCCAGGTCCCGGAGGGCCTTCTCCGCCTCCGGGCCGCCGAGTATCCCCAGAGCGTGGGCGATGTGCAGCCGGAAGTCGAAGCGGACCTTCTTGAGGGGCGCAATCAGCTGGGGGACCACGCTGCGGTCGCCGATGGCCGCCAGGACGTCGGGGATGTGGCGGGTGCCCGGCGCGCCGTCCGAGCCATGCTTCTTCCACTTCGCGAGCAGGGGCTTCACCGCCTTGGAAGGTTTGAGCTTGGCCAGGACCTTGCAGATGAACAGGGTCTGGTCGATGTTCGCCCCGGGCAGCGCCGCCAGCAGTGCGTCGACCGACTTGGGGTGGTTGCCCAGGTCCTCGACCGCCCGCCAGTTCTTCTCCCGGTTGCCCTTCAGCCCCTTGATCAGTTCCTTCATGGTCGCCTCGTCGCCGGCGGGCTCGACGTCGCCCTGCGGGAAGAAGCCGTTGACCTCCCTGACGTCCTTCGGCTCCCTGCGGCGGTCGGTCTTCTGGTTGATCATCTTGGCGGGGTGCGGGTAGCTGGCCGCGAACCTGGCCCGCCCCTCGGCCTCGGGAAGCGAGGGCTTCCCGCCCGCGGCGGCGGGCACCAGCCTCATCTTGAAGTAGTCCATGCGCACGTCGCCGACGTTGAAGCGCCTGTCGTAGTTGCCGAGGACGAACTCCTGGGCGCCGGTCACGTTGACCTTGAAATAGTAAGGAAACTTGCTGATGACCCGCTTCTCCTTGAAGGCCTTGTCCTTAACGCGGTAGCTGAGCTCCAGTTCCAGCGCCAGCCCCTTGGCGAGACGGCCGGCGGTGACCCGCAGCCAGTTCTCCCCGGGACGCAGGTTGGGCAGGGTCCGCTTGTTGAGATGGCGGAAGACGGTCACCTTCAGGCCGTTCATGCCCACCGTGGCGGGATCATTGGCGGTCTTGAACTCGGCCTTGACGAAGAAGTTGTAGCCGGTGTAGACGTTGGGGCGGTTCTTCTTCCAGGCCGCCTTGCCGATGTCGATTGCCACCTTCTCCGCGCCGGGCTTCTTCTTCTCGTAGATGGGCGTCCACTTGACCCCGTCCGCCGAGAGCAACAGCCGGCACACGTCGCCGGCCGCGCCGGTGACCAGTACCGCCTCGACCTTGGCGTCGGCGACCACGTAGGGCGGCGCCAGCCGGTAGACGAACCCGGCGGGCCGGTCGCTCTTCTCCGGATGCAGGGTCGCCTTGCCCGCCGCCGGGGCCGAGCAGGCCGCGCCCGCCGAGCCCGCATACAACTGGCCGGCAAAGGCCTTCGGGTCGGTGCTGGCCACCAGGGTCTGGACCTCCTCGCCGGCCGCCGCGTAGACGCCATCGGTCTTGCCGGGCGCGTAGGTGTAGTATTTCGTCCCCTCGGCCTTGGCCTTGTCCTTGCCGCTGGGTACTACGTGCCCGGTGTTGTCCCACCTCCTGACCACGGTCTCGCCGACCCGCAGCGAGGTGCGCAGGCAGTGCAGCCGCTGCGGCGCGGTGATGTGCCGGTAGACCATGCCGCGCATCACCGGCACCGAGCGGGTCCCCACCCGGCCGAGCTTGCTGTACCAGTAGTAGCAGCGCGCCTGGGGGTCGAAGCTGTGGTAGCGCAGCTTCCCGTCGTCGTCCCGGTAGCGGAGGGCGGCGGTGGTGTGTCCGTGGGTGCACTCATCGAAGCCCACGTAGCCGACGCCGCGCCACAGGCCGACCATCGCCCAGCTCAGCCCGTCGCACTGGTGATGGCCGTAGACCGCGAATATCTTGTGGGGGTCGTGGACCAGCACCTTCCTGGACCCCACGTGCTCGAAGGCGTAGCTGCCGCCGGTGGCGCTCACCAGCACCCGGAACCACTTCCACAGGGCGAAGGCCTTCTGCTGGCCGCTGGCCTTCTGGCGCCCCTCGATGCGCAGGATGTCGCGCATGGCCGAGCTCAGTTCGTAGCAGTCCGGCCAGCGGCTGGCGGCCAGGCGCACGTCCACCAGGGCCTCGTCGGAACGGACCGCCGTGTCGTATATCTCCTCCGGCGGATAGGCGGGCGGCGGAGCTTCCCCGCCGCGGCGGGCGACCTTCTCCCCCGCGCCCGCGGCGGCGCGACAGCCCGCCGGGAACAGAAACGCGCCGCAGAGAAACAGCAGACCGAGTTGATGCAGGGTTCGCATTGCCTGGCTCCCTTTCCCCCTCCGGGGAGATCGCCGGCGTCCTCCGGTCCGTACCCCGGGATGCCCCGTTTGTCGCGGTTATTCCCCGTCCGGGCCGATCGAAACCTGGTCGCTCACCTGCTCGTCCACCGCGGCCAGGAACCCGGCCCGGTCGACCTTCAGGTCCGCGCCGCATTTGACGTGGCTCTTGCCGCCGCCCTTGGCGAACTTCCACTCGCAGAGCGCGGGCGAATCGACCTGGTCCTTGCCGAAACTGACCTCCAGCGTGAAGTAACGCAGCGTCGCCGGCTTCTTGAACAGGCCGAAGCGCCGCTCGCCGGGCACCACCACCGCCGCGATCATGTGCGCCTCGCCCAGCCGTTCGGCCCGGGGCATGATCACCACCGCGCAGCTCTTGCCGCAGGGCAGGTTCTCGACCGAACCAGCCAGCCCGCGCTCGTCGACGCGGTCCTCGCTGGAGGGGAACTTGGCCTTGACGCCGCGCCATACCTCGTCGAGGAAGTCCGCGCCCCCGCCCCCGGCCAGCGCGGCCAGGATGCCCTCGGGGTCGCTGCGCACCGCGTCCGCCAGGGCCACGTGGGCGAAGTGGTAGTGCTGCCCGCGCGGCTGGGGCAGGCCCTGCAGGGAGTCGAGCACGGTTTCGTCGCTGGGCATGGCTGTGGTCTCTCCGATGTCCTATCTGGCGGCGCTTCCGCCGGGCCGCTCAAGAGCCCGGCAGGTCGGGCACTCCGGCGGGCACGGCCGGATTACATCATCTCCGCCGGCCCCCGCGTTTTCAAACAGCGCGCGGCCGGTTTCGTCCCACCATTTTTGCCACGATTCGCGGCCCGAGCCCGCCGGCGAGCGGCCCTGCACCGCGCGGAGGAGCTCCTCGGCGGGTGCGGCCAGCGGGCCGTCCATCATTTCTATAATGTTAGGCGCGGCCCGGGCCAGGACGCGGCAGCCCCAGCGATGGCTCAGCACCGTCCCGGAGCGCTCCGGCCGAAACGCGTAGTAGGCCACCGCCGCGCGCTCCGGCCCGCGGCAGAGCTCGGCCAGCCGCAGGAGCGCCCCGGCCCCGGCCTCCGCGCGGGAATCGGCGACGGCGCGGAAGAGCTCGTCGACCTCCAGGCGGAGCGGGTCGGCCCCGCCCGGCCCGAAGAGCGCCTTCACCGAGGGCCGCGCCAGCACGATGAAAGTGAAAACGCCCAGCGCCGTGCCCATCGGGAAGCTCATGCAGCTTATCCCCGCGACCACCATGCAGAAGACGTACTTCTCGCGACGCGCCAGGCACCGCCCGGTATAGAGCTGGCCGCCGGCAATCGTCAGCCCCAGCGTGATGACCACCACGGCCATTATCACGAAGAACACACCCATGAACGACAGCAGCAGGGCCTCGTCGTTGCCGCTGGTCAGGCCTCCGGCGATCATGGCCAGACCGACCAGCAGGTGGATCACCGGTATGAGGCTGAAGAACGCGCTGATCGCGCCCAGCACATAGTAGAAGGTAACCAGCAGGCGGAGGTGCTCGGCGTCTTTCCGGGCAGTCTCGGAATCGGTGTTGGGCCGGGACATCACTTCTCTTTCAGTCTAGCAGGCCGTTGAAAAATGGGGCGTCGTGACGGCAGGCGCTCCCGAGCGATG
>CBDUSI010000038.1:0-35966 GCA_965370045.1 uncultured bacterium
AGACCGCCAACGAGATGGACACCCAGACCGCGCGGGGCTCGGAGGACGCCATCAGTGACATCCCGCTGGGCGGCACCGGCACCACCGGAAGCATGGGCGTGGGCGGCGGGGGCATGGCCGGGGCCTTCGGCTACCGCGGCGGCGGCGGCCGCAAGCACGCGGTAGCCCGCTTCGGAGGCTCGAAGGCGACAGAAAGCGCGGTGGAGGCAGCCCTGAGGTGGCTCAAGCGCCACCAGGAGGCCGATGGCAGTTGGGACATGAGCAAGTGGGGCGGTGGCAGCCGCAGGGGAACGGTGGCCATGACCGGTCTGGCCACGCTGGCCTTCCTGGGCGCGGGCTACACCCACAAGAGCGGCAAGTACCGCGACAACGTCAATCGCGCCGTGAAGTGGCTGCTGAGCCAGCAGGCCAAGAACGGCTGCATGACCAAGAAGGGGTACAAGTGGACCGGCTACCTGCACTCCATGGGCTCGCTGGCCCTGGTCGAGGCCTACGGCATGACCAAGGACCCCAAGCTCCAGGAACCCGCGCAGCGAAGCGTTGACTACTCGGTCAAGATACATCAGAAGCCCTATTCCGGCTGGCGCTACAAACCCCATGAAGAGGGCGACGTCAGCCATACCGGCTGGTTCATCATGCAGTTGAAAAGCGCCAAGGTCGCCGGCCTCACGGTCGACGGCGCCGCCTTCCAGGGCGGGTTGAACTTCATAGGAAAGGTAACCAGCAAGAAGACGGGAGGGAGCGTCTACAAACCCTCGCAGCTCTTCGACGGCCGTCCGGGACAGATGAGCTGGGCTCGCTGGACGGCCATCAGCCAGGTCTGCCGCCTGTTCATGGGCGTGCGCCGCGACGACGAACTCCTCCAGAAGGGCAATGCCTTCGTGCTGGCCCAGAAACCGGACTGGGCCAAGGAGGACTTCTACCACTGGTACTACGGCACGCTGGCCATGTTCCAGATGGGGGACAAGTCCTGGAAGGAGTGGAACACGGAGCTCAAGCCCACCTTGCTCGACAACCAGCGCAAGGGCGGGCCCATGGACGGCTCGGCAGCCGATGTGGACGGTTCCTGGGATTTCGCGAAGGACCCCTGGGGCAAGAAATGCGGCCGGGTCTACACCACTGCGCTCGGGGCGCTGTGCCTGGAGGTCTACTACCGCTACCTGCCGATGTACGGCAAGTAGAAACGTCCACCGACAGCCAACCTGCCTCGCCCGGGCCCCGGCCCGGGCGAGTTCTTTTCCGGGCCTCCCGGCGCGGTCTCGCAAACAGAGTCGACAAGCACGGCTCCGGGGTGTAGACTCCTGTGGACATGGAGACTGCACCGTTGAGCACCCTCAGCCTGGAAGCCGCCGACCACCGACCGGCGACCGCCGCCGGCCGCGCTCGGAGCGCGGCCCCCCCCAGCGACGAGGAACTGATGGCCGCGGTCCGCGCGCGGGACGACGGGCCGGCCTTTGACGAGTTGGCCCGCCGCCACGGCGAGCGGGCGCTCGGCACCGCCCGGGCCTGCCTGGGCGGCTCCGCGGGCGCCGAGGACGCCGTGCAGGAGTGCTTCCTGCACATGGTCCGCGCGCGCCGCTCCTACCGTCCCGGCGCGCCCTTCGCGCCGTGGTTCTACACGCTGCTGCGCAACGCCTGCCGGGACGAACTCCGCCGCCGCGGGCGCCGTCCCGAAACCCGGCCTGGGCCGCCCGAGCGGCCGGCCGGTACCGATCCCTGTGACGACTTGGTCTCCCGCGAGGACGCCCGCGCCGCCCGCCGGGCCTTCGACCGGCTGCCGGAGCCGGAACGCGAGATACTGGCCCTGCGCGTTCACGGCGGCCTGGACTTCCCGGAGATCGCCCGCATCACGGGCCTGAGCGCGGAGTGCGCCAAGAAGCGCGCCTACCGGGCGCTCGACCGCCTGCGCCGCGAACTGGCCCCGCGAAGCTGATTCCCCCGGGAAACCCCGTCCCGAATCCCCTCCGGCCACGTACCGATGACAGCGGCCCGATGGGGATACGATCATGGACTGTCGCGAAGCTTCCGAACTGATCAGCGCCGCGGCGCTGGGCGCGCTGGAGGATTCCCAGCGCGACACCTTTGAGGAACACCTCGCGGGCTGTCCCTCCTGCCGGGCAGCCTTGGACCACGCCCGCCGGACCCTGGAACTGGTCGCCGGCGCCCACCGTGAGAGCGCGTCAGATAAGCCCACCGTGCGAGTCGCCGCCGCCGGCCGCGCGGAACTGGCTGCGATCCGGCGGCGGCGCCTGGGCCGACTGCTGGCGGCCACGGCCGTCGCCGCGGCCTGCCTCCTGGCGGCCGTATGGATGCTGCCCGCCAGAGAAAAGGCGGCCCCCTCCTGCGGCACCTGCTGGCGTTTCGTGGCCGGAGGCCCCGGCAACAGCCGCCACGCGGCCCCCCTCGCCTGCGGAATTCCCGACCGGGTGCTCTGGGAGCGCCCGGTCAGCGGCATGGCCGGGGCCTACAAACCCCTGGCCTGGAAGCAGCTGGTGCTGGTCGGCGCGGACCCGCTGCGCCGCACCCACCGCGGCGGCGGCAGGCTGCTGGCAATTGACGGCCTGACCGGCAAGGTCCGTTGGAAGAAGACGTTCCCCGGCGGCGACTTCTACAAGGCCAAGGGATTCCCGGACCGCTGCATCGCCGGCGGCATGCTTTACCTGACCGACGGCGAGGAGTGCCTGGTGCTCGACGCCGCCAGCGGTCGCGAGTTGACCCGCTACGCCGCGCCCGAGGACGCCGCCGGCTGGAACTACCTGACCGCGTCCGAGGGCCGGCTCTTCGGGGTCTCCCGCGACGGGCGCACGGCCTTCTGCCTGGAGGCGGCCACCGGGAAGGTGCTGTGGTGCCGCGAGACCGGCGGCCGGGTCTTCATCCCCGCGCTGGCCGACGGGCGGCTCTATCTCGCAACGGGGGCGGGCGATCTCGTCGCGCTGAGCGCGGCCAGCGGGGCGGAGCTGTGGCGCCGAAAAGGGACGGCGCCTGCGGGCCGCTCCAGCGTCCACGCCGCGGCCGGCCGCGTGCTGGTGCTGGCCGAGAGCGGCGAGGTGCTCGCCGCCGATGGCGCGGGCGGCGAAGTGCTCTGGAGGCGCAGGGTCAAGGGGGCCTTTGCCTCCGGCGTAGCGGTCAGTGAGCGGGCCGCCTATTTCCTGGGCGGCACCGTGGCACTGAAGCTCTCCGACGGGCAGGCAATCTGGCGGCACGCCGACAGCGATGAGGGCATCTGCTCGGCGCCCACCCTGGCGGGAGACAAGCTGCTGGCCGCGGCCGGCGGGAAGTCCGGCAGCCTCAACGTGCGCTCGCCCTCCGGCGAACTGCTCGGCAGCCTGGGCGAGGCGGCCCAGGGGGCCTGCGACGGGGCCATCGTGGCCGGCGGTCGGATATACACAGTGGGCGGCGGCCGCCTACGTGCGGTGGCCTGCCGGAGGGAGGGATAGAAGAGGAAACACCTAGCAGGAGGAAAGGAATTGTCAAGACACTGCGCCGGTTGTGTTTTGGGAATGGCCGCGGCCCTGTTCTGCCTGGCCGCCCCGGCGGGAGAACCCGCCAGCAAGATCGATCTGGAGAAGAAGGTCAAGGAGCTGGAAAAGCGCGTTGGTGAATTGGAGAAGGGCGGCGCCAGGGCAGCGGCCCCGCAAACGGGCAGCGACCTCTTTACCGCCTACTGGAAGGACGGCCTGCGGCTGGAGACCGCCGACAAGCAGTTCAAGCTCAAGATCGGCGGCCGACTGATGAACGACTGGACCTTCATCGACGCCGACAAGGGCGTCGAGGAAGCCCTCGGCGACGACCTCGAAGACGGCGTGGAGTTCCGCTACGCGCGTATCGATATATCCGGCCTGCTCTACGAGCGGGTCGAGTTCCGGACGGAGTACGACTTCGCCGGCGGCGACGCCGATTTCAAGAACGTGTACATCGGCTTCCTGGACCTGCCGGTCGTCGGCAACCTGCGCGTCGGGCACTTCGAACAGCCCTTCAGCCTTGAGAAGATGACCAGCGGCAAGTACCGCGCATTCCAGGAGGTCAGCCTGCACGGCGCGCTGGTGCCGGGGATGGACACGGGGATCATGCTCTACGACGGGGCGCTCGGCGGGCGCATGAGCTGGGCGGCGGGCGTCTTCCGCACCACCAACGACTTCGGCGAGGGGGAGGGCGACGGGGTCTACAACCTGACCGGCCGCCTCACCGGCCTGCCCATATACGAGGACGACGGGAAGACACTGCTGCACCTGGGTGCGGCCTTCAGCCACCGGGACCCGGGGGAGGACTCCCTGGACTTCCGCAGCCGGCCGGAGTCGCACCTCGTCGACGAGCTGCTCGACACCGGCAACCTTTTCGTCAACTCAGCCGAAGTGATCGGCGCGGAGCTGGCCCTGGTCCGCGGGCAGTTCTCGCTGCAGGGCGAGTACGTGCACGTATTCGTGGACGAGCTCCGCGGGGAGGACGAGGACCCCGAGCTCCACGGTTTCTATGTATTCGCCAGCTACTTCCTGACCGGCGAGAGCCGCGCCTACAACCTCAAGGAGGGGGCCTTCGGGCGGGTGCGCCCACTAAGGAACTTCGACTGGCAGGAGGGTGGCGGTTCGGGCGCCTGGGAACTGGCGCTGCGCTACTCGCACCTGGACCTCGATACCTCGTGCTGCGACGGCGGCGAACTCCAGGGCTTCACCGCGGGGCTCAACTGGCACCTCAACCCCAATACGCGTATAATGCTCAACTACGTCTTCGCCGACCTGGACGACACCGGCGACGTCAACGTCTTCCAGATGCGCTTTCAGGTCGACTTCTAGGAACCGGCGACGTTCAGGAAAGGAGCCCCCCCCGTGAACAAGAACTCTTTGGCCCGCCTGACGGCCGCCGCACTGGCGGTGGCGCTGGTCGGGCTCTGCCTGCCGGGTTGCAGCGGAAAGAAGAAGCCGGAGAAACCCGGGAAGGTGGACGTAGAAACCGGTGCCCGGCCTCTACGGGTGCGCAGCGGCGGGACCATGTTCGCCTCGATGCAGGAAATATGCTCAGCTTATGAGAAGGAAACCGGCCGGAAAATCGATCTGAAAAAGGGCGGCTCCGGCTCCCTCTTCAGAAATGCGGTCAAGAACAAGGACTGCGACGTCTACGTCTGCCACGCGCCGTTCCTGGTGGAAGCCCGAAAGGCCAAAGTGATAGACACGCACTACGTGGTCGCCGGGCTGCGCCCGGTGATCGTGGTCAAGAAGGGCAACCCCAAGGGGATCAAGGGGGTCAAGGACTTGGCCCGCAAGGACGTGCGCCTGGGGGTGACCCACGAGACCCGCTCCACCGCCGGCTGGGTGACGCCCGTTTACTTCAAGAGGGCGGGCATCTCCGGGGAGATCGCCAAGAAGAAGATTCACCGCACCGAGGGTAGCGGGGCGATGGCCCGGGCGGTGATCGCCGGCAAGGTCGACGCCGGGATCATCTGGAACGCCGCCGCCCACGCCCGCCGGGAGAACCTCGACATCATCGACGTAAAGCCCCGGTTCCGCCCCGACCCCAAGACGGACGCGATCAGCACCGCTACCCACGGCAGGCTGGACCTCTCCAAGCTGCGGGTGGCGGTGATTGTCTTCAAGTTCGCTGGCGACAAGAAATCCGCCCGCCGGTTCGCGGCCTTCGCCAATTCCGAACGGGGCCGGGCGGTCTTCGGGAAACGCGGCTTCCTGCCCGCACCGTAATAGGCGGGCGCGGGCGGGCGGTTCCGACCGTTTGAAACCGGTCGCGGGGCAGCTAACATGGCCGCCCCGGAACCCTTTTCAGAAGGGAGCAAAATCATGATGCGCAGACTGCTGGTTGTTGCCGCGGTCATCTCCGCTGGAGCCCTGATGGCCGCCGGCTGCGGCGGTGACGAGGAACCCGTCAAGAAAGGCAAGAAGCCGCCCGGCGGCAAGGTCAAGGGACAGGAACTGGTCATCCTGGTGGGCAACTCCTTCCTCCCCCCGACCGAGCAGCTCATCGCCGAATTCACCAAGAAGACCGGCATCAAGGCCATCTACACCACCGGCGGCAGCGAGGACCTCCTGCCCCACGTCAAGGCCAGGAAGAAAGGCGACATCTTCATCACCCATGATCCCTACCTGGATTACGCCAGGAAGGCCAAATCCTACTCCGACCACAAGCACGTGGGCTTCGTGGCCCCGGTGCTGGCAGTTCAAAAGGGCAACCCCAAGGGGATCAAGGGGCTGACGGACCTGACCAAGCCTGGCCTCAAGGTAGCCCTCAGCAACGCCAAGTACTCCACCTGCGGTGAGATGGTCCAGAAGCTCTTGAAAAAGAAAAAGATCGACGCGGCGGTGATGAAGAACGTCGGCAACCGCCTGACCAAGGGCCACAGCAACCTGGGCAACTACCTCAAGACCAAGACGGTTGACGCGGTCGTCATGTGGAACGGCGTGGCCAACACCTTCAAGAAGAACTTGGATGTCGTCAAGACCCCCTACGAATACGACACCGAGATCCGGGTGCACGTCATCGGGCTAAGCTACTCCAAGAACCCGGCACTGGTCAAGAAGTTCATGGAGTTCACCAGGGAAAGAGGCGAGAAGATATTCGCCGAGAACGGCTACGTGAAGTAGCGACGAGGCGTGCTCGAAGGAGGACGAGGAAACATGCGCAAGACACTGCTGGCCATCTCGGCCGCGCTGGGCGCCATTCTGGCCGCCGGCTGCGGGGACGACGCCCCGGAGGGCGGCGGGAAGAAGCCGCCCGCGGGCAAAAAGGAACTTCTGGTCTACTGCGGTGCGGGCCTCCGCCCGCCGTGCGCCGAACTGGCCGGGGCCTTCGAGAAGAAGCACGGCGTCAAGGTCATCACCGACTACGCCGGCAGCGAGGTGCTGCTCAGCACGATCCGGCTGACCAGGAAGGGCGACGTTTACATGCCCGGCGACAAGCACTACGTGGACCAGGCCGCCGGGAAGGGCCTGATCCTCTCCCAGAAGTCGGTGTGCTATTTCGTGCCCGCCATTCTCGTTCGGAAGGGCAACCCCAAGAAGATCAAGGGGCTGGCCGACCTGGTCGGGCCGGGCATCAAGCTGGGCCTCGGCAACGAGAAGGCCTGCGCCATCGGCCGCAAGTCGAGGAAGATATTCAAGAAGAACGGCATCGCCTGGGCCGACGTCGAGAAGAACCTGAAGTTCCAATCCATGACCGTCAACGAGTTGGGCATGCAAATTCAGACCAAAAGCCTTGACGCGGTCATCGTCTGGGACGCGGTGGCCAAGCAGTACGCCAAGTACGGCGAGGAGGTGCCCATCCCCGCCAAGAAGAACGTGATCTCCACCGTGAATGCCGGGGTGCTCAAGTTCACTTCCGACCGCGGATCCGCCGAGAAGTTCGTGGAGTTCGCGCGCTCCGAGCGCGGGCTGGCAATCTTCAAGAAGCACGGGTACCGGACCACGCCGCCGAAATAGCGGAGAGCAGGGGCGCTGGCAATGGAGCAAAGCAGGGGATCGGGCCGGAGGGACTGGGGAAGGTTGGCCGCCTGCGGCGCATACCTTTTCCTGGGGCTCTTCTCCCTGTTAGTCCTGCTCAGCGTAGCGGCCAACCTGCTTGGCTGGGGAGTGCTACGGGGAGTTTTCACGGCGGGCACGTGGGTCGCGCTGCCGCTCTTTTTCGTCTGCGCCATGGTGCACATCGGCGCCGGTGTCCGCGGCTGGGCCGGCCGGGTCTTCTCGTCCGCGGTATTCCTGGTCCTGGCGCTCTTCATAACCTTCTTCCTGTTCCTGGTCATTGCCGACGCCCTCTACATCGACAAGGCCGCGGTCATCCAGGTGCTGACCAGCCGGTACATCCGCCGCGCGCTGTGGCTGAGCGTCGTCACCAGCGTCATCACGGTGGGGCTCTCGCTGCTCTTCGCCGTTCCCATGGGTTACGCTCTGAGCCGCTACCGCTTTCCCGGACACATGCTGGCCGACACCATCGTGGACATCCCCATCGTCTTCCCCCCCTTGGTCGCCGGGCTGACCCTGCTGGTATTCTTCTCGCAGACCGCGTTGGGCACCTGGATCCAGGAGGATCTCGGCCTGGAGTTCGTATTCCAGCCCAAGGGGATCGTCCTCTGCCAGTTCGTGGTCTCGGCCAGTTTCGCCATCCGCTCGGTCAAGACCGCCTTCGACGACGTGGACCCGCGCCTGGAAAAGGTGGCCTTGACTCTGGGCTGCACGCAGTGGGGCAGCTTCTTTCGCGTGTCCCTGCCGCTGGCTGCCCGGGGGATCACCGCCGGGGCCATCCTCACTTGGGCGCGGGCCTTCGGCATCTTCGGGCCCCTGATGATACTCGTGGGTTCCTTCCGCGGCCGGACCGAGGTCCTGAGCACCACCATCTTTCTGGAACAATCCGTTGGCAACCTGGAGGGAGCCCTGGCGGTGGCCCTGCTCCTGATCGCGGTCGCCCTGGTGGCCCTGGTGACCCTCCGGCTGGTGGGCGGAAGGGCGCTGGTGAAGCTGTGATCCGCACCGAGAACCTCTCCTTCTCCGTGGGTGACTTCCGGCTGCACGACATCAGCCTGGAGGTCGCCGACGGCGAGTACTTCGTCCTGCTGGGCCCGCCGGGCAGCGGCAAGAGCGTATTCCTGGAGTGCCTCTGCGGGCTGAACCGGCCCGATTCCGGGAGGGTCCTGATCGACGGCAGGGAGGTTACCGATCTGGAGCCCCGCGAGCGGCGGGTGGGCTACGTGCCCCAGGACTACGCGCTGTTCCCGCACCTGTCGGTCATGCGCAACATCAGCTTCGGACTGCGCGCCCGGGGCGAGCCCGCCGACCTGACCCGGCAGCGCGCCGAGGAAACCGCCGCGCTGCTGGGCATTGGCCACCTGCTCGGCCGCCGGGTGGCCGGCCTGTCCGGCGGCGAGAAGCAGCGCACTGCTCTGGCCCGCGCGCTGGCGCTGGGCCCGGCGGTGCTGATCCTCGACGAACCGGTCAGCGCGCTCGACGAGGCCACCCGCGAATCGCTCTGCGCCGAGCTTCGCCGGGTGCAGCGCGCCTCGGGGGTGACCACCATCCACGTGAGCCACAACCTGGAAGAAGCCTTCTCGGTGGCCGACCGCGGCGGCGTGCTGGAAGGCGGGCGATTCCGCCAGGTGGGGCTGCTGGAGGACCTTCTGCGCCGGCCGCGGGACGATTTCGTGGCCCGCTTCATGCGCTGCGCAAACATCTTTTCGGGACGGGCCGCCGGACAGGAGGGGGAACTCACCCGAGTGGCCGCTGAGGGCTGCGAGTTCCTGGTGCCCGGCCGGCACGATGGTGAAGTAAGTTTCATGGTCCGCCCGGAGAACCTGCACCTGGCGCGTCCCGGCGGCACCGGGTGCGGCGGTCCCGGCGCGCACCTGGCGGTCAGACTCGTCCGCCACGTGGACCGCGGCGCCTATGTCCGCGCGGAGCTGGCCGGCGCGGCGGACTTCGTGGCCCACATGCCCTACCGCGCATTCGCCGAACTGGCGGTCTCCGACGGCGCCGACCTGGTCGTCACCGTGCGCCCCGAGGCCGTGCACGTGTTGCCCGAATAGAGCGGGGCGAACCGCACGGCCCGCCCCGGTTTCGCCTTGCCTGACGCCTGCTAGAATATGTCATCGCCGGCGGGCACCGGCTCGACTTCCTTCTTCCGTCCCTTGCCCTTGAGCCGCGCCCAGAAAGCCTTCAGCTCCTGTTTCTTGGCGGCGGCCTCCTTCACCAGGCCGGCGTCCTCGAGCTCCTTGATTTCCTTCTTGAACTTCTCTATCTGAGCGGCGCCCCGGCCGGCCTTGCCAGCCTTACCGCCCTTGCCGGCCTTGCCGCCGCGCTTGGGACGCCAGCCCTTCTGCAGACGTTCGCGCAGTTTGCTCTCGATCTCCAGCGCGGCCGCGGCCTGCTTGTAGGTGAGCAGCTTCGCGGCGCGCTCGGCCAGCGCCGTGAGCTTCTTCGGATCCCGCTTCTGAAGATAGGTCATGCTCAGCCGCCGGATGATCACCGCCTTGGCCAGCGGATCCTTGACCTCCTCCAGCAGCTTCTCGAGCCTCCCGACATGGTCCTTCGCTCCGGCCAGCATCATGGCCAGGGCGCCGAGGACCGCCGGGCCCTCGACCTTCTTGAGCTCAGCCTCGGCCTTCCCTTTCTCGCCCTTCTTCATGTAAACGCGCGCCAGGGCCAGTCGCGCGAAGCCCACCGCGGTCTCCTCAGGGCTCTTCTCGACGACGCTTTTCAGGACCTCGACGGCTTCTCCGGTCTGGCCCTTGCTCAGGTGGACCTGAGCCAGGGCCAGCTTGACGGCGTCAATGGCGTTGACCTGTTCGAGGCCTTCGACGCCCGACGGACGGCGGCCGCCGGCAGCGGCCCGCTTCTTGCGCTCCGCCTGGAACTTCTCGAGCAGACCCTTCTCCTCGGCGGTCAGATCCTCGCCGGCCTGGCGCTTCTTGAATATCTCCTTGATGCGCTTGAAGTCGGGATTCCGCTTGCGATCCCTTTTCTTCGTCCTCTTCTTCGGGGGGCGCCTCGGCGCCCGGCTCCGGCTCCGGCTCGCCACCCAGCGCCGCCGCTCCCGGCGCGGCCAGCAGCCCGACCAGCAACAGCACCAACCACCCGGATCTGTTCGACATGCTCATGCCTCCTCCCCCGCGCGCCGGCGCCGAGCCGACGCTATCACACTAGCAAACAAGCAAGTTCCGGGCCAGTCACCGCGGCACGAAACCGTTCTCTAAGCGCCTGTATTCAGGCGCCTTGCGCCGCCAATGAACTGTGGGCCGGTGTAGGACCGGCCCACAGCGCTGTGGAGAAAAGCTACGACTAGGGGTTCAGGTACTTCAACCAGCGGCTGGCGTGCAGGTAGATCAGCTTCTCGTAGATGTGCCGCTGGCGGCCGACCTTGAAGGTGAACTTGACGGAAATGGCCATGGGCAGCGTGAAGTAGGAGATGTCGAAGTCCTTGTCGTCCGCCGCGTTGTGGTCGCCCTCCCACTCATAGCTATCCAGCCCGTCGATGCCCTGCTTCCAGCTTCCGCCGATGGTGGTCCCGATGGTCTTCTTGGGCATGTTGGCGTCCTCGCCTTGGGGCATGGCTACGTTGATGGGGTTGCTGTCGTTGTCCCAGGGCCACCATTTGGCTTCGACGAACTTGTCGCTGGTGCGCAGCTTGTAGATGTAGGAGAAGGTCATATCTTCGAAACCCTCGCCGATCACCGTGCCGGTGTCAACTATGTAGCCGTTGTCGATCATCTGCTGCCTGGTGGGGCTGGCGGGCAGATCGCCGCTGGCAACCAGGTCCGCGGTGCTCAGCGGCCTGGCCTGCTCGTCGGCCTCCGGAGGGAAGCCCGCGCGGGAGTAGGGCCCGTGGTAGGGGTCGCGGTAGTGGTTGGGCCGCCCGGCGGCGGCGTCCCACTCGGCCCAGCGCATGTCCGCGTCGAACGTCTTGCGGAACATCAGGCAGCCGCGGTCGTCATACAGGATGCGCAGGCCCACATCGCCCTCGGGGTCGTCGCCGTCGTCATCCTTACCGTTGGACCACAACCGCCGCTCCTCCGGCGGGTTGAAGTACCACTCGGTGCGGTCGACGGTGAAGCCGTCCAGGGTCGAGTAGTAGCCCATGTAGCGGGGCCGGAAGTTGATCTGGAAGAGGCTGCGCCCCGCGTCCGGCTGGGTCGAGTCGCTGGTATTGACCAGCCACCATTTATCCGAAGTCAGCGTGGGGCCTAATGCGTGGGGGCCGCCCGCACCCGGCGTGCTGCCGTCCTCCGGCGTGGAGGTCCAGGCGTAGTCGTCGCTGTTGATCTGGGCGTCGCCGTGGAGGTACTTGACCCGGGTGTCCCAGAAGATGATGTGGTTAAAGCCCTGGATGCGGCCGATGATCACCGGATGCGGGTACACCGAGGACTTGAAGACCATGGAGTTGACCTCGCGCTCCAGGCGGTCGGTGGTGTTGCGGAAGGAGGCCAGGGCCTGGAGCTGCTTCTCGGTGCGGTAGTAGCTCTGCATGCTGGTGTTGTAGGCCATGACCACCACCGAACCCAGGATGACGGTGATGAACATGGCCACCATGAGCTCCACCAGGGTGAAGCCGCCGCCCGGGGTTCGGCCCGCGCCGTCGGTCGATCGATGTAGATCGCGCATTTCCGCCATCCCCCTCTTCTCCTACGGCTTCGGATGCCAGCGCTTGACGATGTCCGGGTTGAACACCGAGAAGTAGTACTCGGTGTGGTTGAATATCCTGATATTATTGTCCTCGAAGTCTTCCTTGAGCTTCTTGTCGGTCAGATTGTAGACGTGCGCTTCGTCCTTGACCTGCCACATGATCCGCACCCTCAGCCGCAGGAAGTAGTGGCGCATCTTGTCGCTGTTGTAAAAGATGCGGAAGGGGTTGCCGGCGTAGCCGGTGCTTCCGCCGATGCTCAGGCCGGCGCCGGCGGGCAGGATCGGCCCCGGCGAGGCGGCCGGCCAGCCCCGGTCGGTCTCCGGTATCCCGTCGCGGTCCAGGTCCACGAGTCCGTAGCCGTCCCAGTCGGTGTACTGGGAGTCCTCCCGGGCCAGCCCGGGCAGGCCGCTGGTCTGAGAGATGTCCCACTCGTCCTCGTCGCTCGGCTCGAAGTTCCGGCGCAGCCAGGGGTAGTCCGGGAAGCCGTCGCCGTCGCCGTCGGTCTGGTTCGGGAAGCGCCAGACCGGGTGCACCGTGAAGTAGAAGTTCTCGTAGAGCGCCACGTCGGTGTCGAGGGCCGGCTGGGAGCGCCCCCAGTGCAGCGTGTGGTCGCTGGCCGACTCCCAGGTGTTTATGTTGCGCACCCCCCAGCCGGCGCTCAGCGCCAGGTCCGGATCGCTTTGCTCGCCGGGGGCGCTCCCGGCGTAGTCGGTGCCGTCGCGGGGGGAACCGAACGTCTCGAACTCGGGGGGCAGGGCGGTGCTCGTGCGCCTGGCCCAGCGCTCGTGGCCGGCGCGCGCGGAAGCCACCACCGCGTTGCGGGCCATGATGTCCCGCTGGATCATGGAAACGACGACCTCCTCGCGGGCCATGCGCGCCAGGGTCAGGTTCTGGAAGTAAATGCCCAGGATGGCCATCATCGCCCCCAGGAAGATGCCCAGGGCGATGAGCACCTCCACCAGGGTGAAGCCCTTTTCGGTTGCCGGTTGCCGCTGCGCGGCCTCAATGCCCCTCACTGACCACCGAAGGATTCTACTCATTCCGTGAACCTCCTACCGACTGCCGATCACCGGTTCTACCACAACGAGTACAGCGAGTACGCGGCTATGAAGGCGTCCACCTCGTCGCCGAAGAGGTAGCGCTGGCGGGTGAACCCGGAGCTCGGCGGGATGTAGAGCAGGCACAGGTCCCCGACGTTGCTGTCGCGCAGGATCACCGTGTTGACCCGGTCGGTCCAGCCCTCCACGTTCGGCTCGCGTCCCACGCAGGTGCCGTCGGGGTTGAGGTCCAGCCAGACCTTCTTCACCTCGATCCCCTCGGGGTCGCCGGGATCGTACTGGGTCACCGTCGACCTCGCCGGGGTCAGGGCGAACTCGATGGCGAGGGGCAGCTCCATGGTCTTGAGCGCCCCGGAGTCCTGGTCCAGCATCCAGGCGAACCCCCCGGTGTCGGCGTTGCGCACGCGCACGTAGGGGATAATGCGCACGTGGCGGGCCATCTGTTTGCGGGCCTCGTAGTCGGTGATGTCCTTCTCTACGCTTACCTCCAGCTTGGTGGTGCAGGTGTACATGTAGTAGTACTCGGACCCGAAGCGGAACGACGCCACGCCGTCCGCGACCTCCGCCGCCACGTGGTCGGTGACGTTTATGCTCCGCCACTCGCCGTCGCGCATGTCCGCAATATTCGAGAGGTCCCCGGCGGTCGTCGGAGGGCTGTTCCAGGTGACATCTCCGGGAACCCAGGAGTCGTCGTCGATCTTCTTGACCGTGGCGTACTTGCCGTCGTACTTGACACTGTCGGACTTCAGGTAGAGAGTGGCCTCGGTCACGTAATAGCCCTGGTCCACGAGGGTCTGCACCCCGCTGAGGTCGAACTTGGCGTACCCGTATCTGTTGTTGCTTTCGTTGTATTCGTGGAGCGATAATTCGCCGGAGTAGTTGGTATCCGCAGCGTCCTCTCTAGTATAGCACACCGTGACCGTGGGCTCGACGGTCTGTTCGTCGTACACGATCGCCGGGTCGAGCAGCTCGACCATCACCTTGGTGCGCCGGCTCATGGCGTATTGCCGGGCCATGCGGATGGCGCTGACCACCTGCCCGCCGGCCAGCTTGATGCGCTCGGCGTCCAGGAACTGCTGGAAGGCGGCCACCGCGATGCCGGTCATGGCCAGCATGATGAATATCACCACCAGCAGTTCCAGGATGGTGAAGCCGCCGCGGTTTCTGCTTGTCCGGTTTCTCATCTCTGCGCCTCCGCTAAAGCGTCCCGATATCGTCGCCGTCGGTGGTGTCCCCGTAGTAGTAGTACTTCTTGACCACGTCGCCATCGAGCTCAACCGCCTGGTTAGGCGGCTTCTTCATCCACCTGCCGGAGGGAACGCTCCCGTCGTTGGTTTCGTCGACCTTGTTCTGGCCGAACGACCAGATCACCGGCGCCATGCCCTCGGGGTTGACCCGGAATACGATCACGCTACCCCAGAGGTCGACCAGGGTGTCGCCGTCGCCTTTGTCCTTGACGAACTTGGTGGGGATCTTGCCCAGGTAGTCCTGCACGCTGTTGATGAGGTCTCCCCGGCCCTTGAGCTCCTTGTAGACATCGTAGGTCAGGATCTCGACATTGTCGGGGTCGTCCTCCATCTTGGTCTTGGCGGCCGGGGGCTTGGTCCAGGGGTGCTGGCCGTACTCCATCCGGAAGTTCGCGCAGGCCAGCTCGCACTCCTTGACCAGGCTGCTGACCTGCACCATCTGGGCCCGGCGCCGGACCGCCCCGAGCACCGGCATCAGGATGCCCATGAGGATGCCGATGATGGCGATCACCACCATCAGCTCGATGAGCGTGAAGCCTTCGCGTTTCCGTTTCAGCACCGGTTCACCCTCCGAAAGGAATCTCGGTCATTACCTCTTCGAGGTCGTCGTTGGTCCCGATCACGCCGTCTGGTCCCCCGCAAGTGATCTTCTCGACGATCGTGTCGTCATCGAGCGCCAGGCTGTAGACGTAGAGCTTGCCCCAAGGGTCCAGGAACTCGCCGTTCCTGATGCGCTTCTCCTTGCACGGGTAGTAGAGCCGCTTGCGCCCGTTGAGGTGCGCGGTGAAGGTGCCCGACCAGGCGCTGTTGCTGGGGTTCAGCTCCTTGGGCAGGTTTATCTCCGGGTAACCTTCTCCGCTGCTCTTGATGATGAAGTAGTCCATGGCAAGCTCGCTGGAGGTGAAGTTGGCCCCGTCCAGGGTCAGCTGGGTGCCCGAGACCGCGGTGATGACGCGCTCGCTACTTTCGTCATCGCCCAGGATGTAGATGACGTCGTCGACGGCGATGCCCTCGGCGACGAAGTCCCTGCCCGCGTCGGTGAAGGTGGTGGTGCCCTCGGCAGTCTGGCCGGCGGTGTAAACGCCCAGCGGGGTCATGGGGTCGTACTCCGCGTTGCGCTTCAGGGAGGTCAGCCCGGTGTGCATGGCCTGCATGGTCAGCCGCGCCTCGGTCTTGGAGAAGTGCCGGCGGGCCCCCCAGATACCGGTGACCGTCATGCTGATCAGCAGGGCGATGATGGAGATCACCATCATCAGCTCCACCAGGGTGAAGCCCCGGGCCGGGCCGCGGGTCTGGACAGTCGAAGATCGGGACGTCATCGGGCTCCCTCCGTCAGCCGCGCGGGACCAGGTCGTCGCCGTTGCCCACTTCCCACAGGCGATTCTCGCCGCAGGAGTAGACCTGGAAGTACTTGACCAAGTCGCCCTCTTTCCACATGACCACCCGGAAGGGCCGGCCCCAGGAGTCCTTGAAGCTGCCCGCCGCGTTGAGCTCCGACGCCTCGTGCTTGAGCAGCGGGTCGCGGCTCATCACCCCCTGGATCTGCGCGATCAGGTCCCAGTTCTCGTAGATATCGTCGCCGTCGGTCTCCGCGTCGTAAACGTTCTGCACCGGCAGGAAGTTCATCAGCGCTTCGTAGGCCTCGATGGCCTGGGCCAGCCGCGAGGCGCTGGCCCGGGCCACGCGGACGCGCATCGTCTGGCGCACCTTCATGGCCGCGGAGACGGTGATCGACGCCAGTATGCCGATGACCGAGATCACCACCATCAGCTCCACCAGGGTGAAGCCGCGTATCTTGGGGGGGGCCGGTCGCGACGCGCTCATTTTTTCGCTCCTCTCGCCTGCCGTTCTACTCCATGAAGCCGCGGTCGGTGGGCAGCCAGGTGAATTCAAGGATGTTCATGCGCCCGTCCCAGGTGCGCTCCACGGTGACCCGCGCGCGCATCTCCGCCAGGGGCTCGTCGGTCTGGTCCACCGCGTTGCCGGTCACGAAGATGGTGTAGACCGTGCTGTTCGAGCAGTAGGACGAGTCGAAGCGCAAGCGGTTCGTGTCCGGGTCGTTGGTGTAGAGGTCCGAACTGTCGTCGTTGTCCAGGTCCCAGGGCTTGACCCGCGAGTTGGCGTCGGCGCTCCCGTAGTAGTGGTAGAGCATGGAGTCCGACGGCGAGTGGAAGCCCTTGAGCGGCTTGCGCCCGAAAGAGGTGTAGGACTGGGTCCAGCCGGCGCCGGCGAAGGTCGGCGGGTACCACAGCTCGTTGAGGTTGAGCTTGTTGATCTGCTTGAGCTCGCCGACGAAGTGGCCCTTCACCGAGCTCACCGTGCCGCCGTTCCACACGTAGGTCAGGGAGTTCTCGGTCAGCTCTTCCTCGTCGGCGATCCCGTCCTGGTCGCCGTCGTAGAAGTCGAGGTTCTCGAGGGTGTTGGGGAAGAGGTTCCAAAGCATCTGCTGGCAGAGGTCGGTCACGCCGTAGATGTCGTACCAGGTGTCCCAGGAGAAGGCCGCCCACTTGTTATCGCTGGCGGCGGCGGGGTCGCTGCCCTCCAGCCATCTCCCGTCGGCCGACAGCACGTCGTGCTGGCGGCCCGAGTAGGTGGCGACGGCCGGGTCGTCCTCGGCGTCGGCCAGGGTGACCTGCCGGCCGATCCCGGTGAGAATGCTCATGGTGCATTCCTTGCGGTCGGGCTCGCGGTAACCGTAGTAACTGTAGGTGAAGTTGCGGTCGGTGCGCAGGCGCACCGAGTGCTCGCTCATGGACGACGACTTTCCGGAACTCCCGTCGGTGACCGCCGCCCCGGACGTCGTCCCGTCGAACTCGTGGCGCCGGGTCGGCACGTTGAGGTTCCACATGTTGGTGTTGCGGGAGTTGCAGACCGGGTCGGCACCCGCCAGGTCCGCGTAGCCCGGCGGACAGGGCTGCGGCAAAGCGCGGAAGGCTGCTTCGCGGGCTGCCGCGTCGCCGACGGCGGGATCGGGATAGCCGTCGGCGCTGCCGGCGCCCCACCACTTCTTCTTGGCGTCGCTGGTCCAGGGGTCGTAGCCCACGGCCGAGTCCAGGGCGCCGCTGTGGTCGGTGTTCTGCAGGGTCATGGGCAGCAGGTCCCAGCACATGTACCCGTCGGCGTTGGAGCGGTTGTCCAGCGGGTTGCGGGCCTGCCAGGAGAGCATCTTGGTGGCGTCGTCGGGGTCCACGACGCAGGCCTCGCTGATATTGATGGCGGCGCCGGCGCTGTCGGTCAGCTCCACGTAGTCAACGATCCGGTAGCTATCGTTAAACGAGCTCCCCTCACTGTAAACGAAAGTCCCCGGCCTGGTGGAGTAGTACTGGTAGTAGTAGACGATGGCCAGCTTGGACCCGTCGAGGCGCTCGTCGAAGCTGATCACCCCGTACTGCCGCGGGTACTTGGAGGTCAGCGCGTATGTCCTGTCAGTCGTCCAGCGCGTGCACCCTCCCCCGGCGGTAATCTTCCCGCCGATGGCGATGCGCTCGGCCACCGTCGGCCAGCCGGTGTCGTTGGTGGCCACGTCGTAGTCGCCCTTGTACAGCCAGTCCGAGGAGTAGTACTTCTGGCTCCCGCGGCAGTGGTCGGCTTCCAGGGGGTGCTCCTGGTCGAAGCCCAACCCGCGCCGAACGGTCTGCAAGGCGGGCTGGTCATCCGCGTAGTCCCCAGTCCACCCGCCCAGCGGCTGGTTGTAGCTGCCCACGTGGACGTAATCCATGTAGTAGGGGTTCCGCCCGGGGCCGTACCAGCGCACCGGCATCTTGCGGTAGATGCTCACCGTGGCGGTGAAGCCGTTGGCGGCCGCGGCCTGCTGGTGGGCCGGGTCGGGGTCGGGCATGACGTACTTCTCGTCGGCGCGGATGTAGACCGCGTTGTCATTGGCGACCGTCCAGTTGGCGGAGTCCTCGTCGCCGTCGTCGGTGATCAGCACGTGGGACTCGTCGTAGAGCGTCGGGTCCGCCAGGGGGCGTTCCTTCTGACTGCTGCTCCCAAGGTCCCCGTGCCCGTATTCCACGTTGAAGGTCACGTCGTGCCAGCGGCCGCCGTTGTCGTCGGCGTCCCAGATCAGCAGGCGCCAGTCGGCACAATTATTGCTGCCGCCCGAGCCGCCCACTTTCCACATCGCCTCTGGGTCGATGGACGGGCACACGTCGGTGGTGTATGTGGGCTTCGTGCGCCAGCGCATGTCGAAGTCGTAGGGGTGCGTGAAGTAGGGCATGCGGGTCACCGGGTCGCAGAGCACGCCGGGGTAGGTGGTCCAGTAGTCGTCCGTCGAGTCGGACGCGCCCCAGCCCAGGCTGTCGAAGCGCACACTGAGGTGGGAGCAGTGACCGGACGCCAGGGTTCCGCCGTCGACGTACCCGGCGCACAGCAGTTCCACGAAGTGCCGGGCGGGCTTCTTGGTCGGGTCGTTCACGTCGTAGGCCTCGCGCACCGGGCGCTCGGCGTTCTTGAACTTGCCGTAGAAGCGGCCGATCTCGTTGATGCTCACCGGGGTGACGTGATTTATGAAGAGTTTGCCGCCGCACACCGGGCAGCCCTCGCCGATGTCGTCCAGGCAGACGTCGGCCGCGGAGGCGCGCATCTTGCGGAACACCTTCTTGCTGGTGCCGGCGTCCCACCGGGACTTGTAGAACGGGCTGATCCGGGGGTTGTGCACCAGGTGGCCCCGGGAGCAGGCCGCGCTCATGGAGTTGGAGCCGCGCTGCTGGCAGGCGATGCGGCTGGCGGTCATGGCCATGAACTTCTCGATGCGGTTGGTTTTCCGCTGAATCCCCCAACTGCTGGGGTCGCCCTCGGTGCCGGTGGCGCCGCCGTAGGTCGCGGCGATGGTGTATGTGGCGGTGGGGGCCGTCCCGGCCTCGTGGTCGTCCTTGTAGTCGGTGTACTCGGTGCCGTCGTCGGCGTTGGTCTCGAACAGGTACTCGAGCAGCTTGTACTTGCCGTCCCGGGTGCGGTAGCCGCCGAAGCACTCCAGGTCGAGCATCACCTGGATGTAGCGGTCGCGGGTCTGCTGGCTCTTCTTGGCCGCCGCGTCGGCCCAGAGGATCGGCGCGTCGCGCTCGCACTGCGCGGTGGCGAAGCGCTCGTCAGTGGCGTCCCCGCTGTCGGCCGCGTCCCAGTCGATCACCAAGAGGTCCCGGTCCCAGAAGCGGTCCAGCGTGTAGTAGAAGCCCTGCACGGTGGTCAGCGCCGAGATGAGCCGCGCGTCGGAGGCCACCTTGATTTTGGCGGCCTCGTCCACGTTCATCTGTTCCATTGTGCGGCGGCGGGCGCTATCATCCTCGTCATACGGGCTGCTGTAATAATCGCAGCCCCACCCCCCGTCGGGGATCTTCAGGCAGGCCTTGCGCAGGTAGGTGGCGAACTCCGAGCGGGTCTCAAAGGGCCCCAACCACATCAGGTAGCTGAGTATCGACGCGCGCACGCCGCGCGTCGTGCCGTATACCAGGGCGCTGGACGAGCCGGGGACCTCCGTGGCGCGGGTGTAGTCGACCTGCGGGTAACCCGGATTTGCCGCGTTGTACGCGTTGAGACCATAGTTGCCCTCCGCGCCCCAGAAGGTGGCACAACCGGTGGCATGTTCGAGGCCGCCGGTGTTCGTCCAGTAGTAGGGCAGCGGGTCCGGCCGGATCGGCGCGAAGGCGCAGGCCATCGACTGCAGCAAGCTGGCGCTGCGCGAGTCGCCGGTCTGGGGGTTGAAGCCATTCTTGAGGGCTCCCAGGAAACCTCCGGCGGCCCTCACATCGCCCAGGGGAAAGACGTTCGGGGGACCCTTAGTCAGCGTCGTGAGGGGGTGTATTACCCCGCCCTTCAGCGCCGAGGCGTTCCAGGTGCCGTTGTCGGGCATGATGCTCACCGCGTAGCGGCCGTACTTCTTCTCGGCGTCCAGCGGGTCGTAGCAGTAGATCCACTTGGCCTCGGGGTAGTGGTACCAGGTCAGGTCGCCGGGCACGGCCGAGCTGCCGGGGTCGTTGGTCCACTGCTCGATGTTGTAGTCGTTGTTGCACCCGTTGATGTTGGCCAGCCCGCCGATGACGTCGTCGGCCCAGGGCACCTCGCTCCACTTGTTGAGGTGGGTGCGGTCGTAGGGGTAGCGGTAGCCGGCCTGGTTGCTCTTGGCCAGCTCCGGATTCAGGTTGATGTCGTTGGCCACCAACAGGCCGTCCCGCCGCCGGGTGCCAGCCTCGACCTCGGCGACGTCGGGGTCGTCGAAGCCGTCGCTGGACAGGTCGTCAATACCGGAGACCGCCGGGTCCAGGGAGTACAGCGGGTCGGAGCGGAAGACCTGGTAGAAGGAGTCGCCGACTATCTTGGGGTCGATGAACTCCCAGCCGTTGTCCTGGGGCGTGCCGTTGTCCCACAGCCGGCGGTTGTTGGCGTGCAGGCCGGCCTGGAAGAGGTCGTGGTTGTCCATGGCCTCGGGTAGGTAGGCGTCGCGCTTGAGCTGCCACAGTGCCCAGTCGCGCAGGGCCTTGTCGGTGGCGTCCACCGCGCCGCTGCCGTCGATGTCCACCCCGCCGAACTCGAAGGCGGCCCCGTCGGCCGGCTTGTATTTGATGAAGGCCGCGGCGCTGACCCACCGGGGGTCACCCCCGTGGCCCTTGGTCGTGGTGACGAAGGCGGCGCTCGTCTGGCAGGCGCCCGGGAACGTCGGGGGGCTGCCCGCCGAGGGGGGGCAGTCGTTCATCCCGACCACGTAGTAGCTGACGCCGGCCTCGCCCGTGGGGTGCGCCTCCTTGATGGTCAGGCTGGTCGCGGTGATTGTATTGGTCGCGGGATCGTCGATGTGGTAGAGCGTCCCGTTGATGTATATCTCGGCGTTGTCCAACCATGTGGGGTCGAAGTTCGTGGCCGCACCGGTCACCACGGTGCCGCCGTTGGCCACCGTGACGGTCCCCGCCGAGGTGCCCGCGCCGTAAGACTGGTAGCGCTGGGCGCCGCCGACGATCTCCTGATAGGTGTAGGGCCGGGGGTCCATCGCCCAGACGTTGGTGAAGCTCGCGTGGAGGTTGTTGATCTTGTTGGCGTGGCCGGAGTAAGCGCTGGCCCCCGCCCAGACCACCCAGGCCTCGCCGTTCCAGAAGCCGCGCTGGCGGAGGATGGGCTTGAGGCTGCCCGTCCCCATATCGTAGTAGGCCGCGTCGCTCAGGGGCCGCAGGCTGGTCTCCGGGTCGGTGAGGGTGAAGTCCCCGCCGGTAGCGTAGCGGGCGCTGACGAAGGGCTCGTGCTCGTAGACTCCCCAGACGTCGTACATCATCTCGGCCATGGCCCGGTGCAGCCCGACGATGCAGTACTGCTCGGACTGGATGGCCTGCCGGTAGTAGACCGCCGCGCGGTACTCGGCGGTCACCGAACCGGTGAAGAGTATGCCGATGATCAGCAGCGATGACACGATCATCATCACCATGATCAGGGCTATGCCCCTGCGGTTCTCGCCCAGCGGCCTACGAAGTTTCTGGAGAAGGTCTCTCACGGCGTCCCCTCCTGCTCGCCCGTCGGCGGACACAGTTCCTAGTCTAATAGGTCAAGTAGCCCGCCGGGGGGATGTTCGGACAGCTTTTCGGCCCCGGTTTGCGACATCTAAACGGCGCAATCAGGTCGCTTGGCTGCCGCCGCGACGTTTGTACAGCTCCGGATTCAGGCTGGGGTCGTTATACATCTTATATTGACGGTAAACCTTGAAGCGTCGCGTCCGGTCCCGGGAGCCGGCCAGGAGCTCGTCGAAGCAGCGGGCCAGGTCCTCGCGCTGCTCGCGGAGCACCGCCAGCTTGGCCCTGCAGCGCGAGGCGTGCTCCTCGCCGGCGTCGCTGCGCCCCGCCTCGCGGGCCATGTGGTGGCACTTCAGACCCATGATGGCCATGCGGTCGACTATCGATCCGGCCGTCTCGCTGTTGAGCGGCGCTGCCGCGTCCATGCCCGCTTTGAGTTCGCCCAGCAGCGCCTCGTCGAGCTTCTCGATGAGGTCGTTGCGCTGCTGGTTGAGCTTGTCGATGGCCCGCTTGACGGCGGCGATGGTCGAGTCGTCCACGTCGGTGCGCCGGGCCTGGTCCTCCTGGTTCCAGAGCTGGTAGTTGCGGGAGCACTGCTCCAAGACCAGCCCCCCGAACCCTTCGGCCCCGGCAGCCTCGGGAACCTCGACGCCGGCCGCGTACCAGCCGCCAAGGGTCTCGGCCTGCCGCTCGGCGACCTCTCTTCCCGTTGGGATCCTCATGGCCGCCAGCATAGCCGCTCAGGGTCGCGCAGTCAACCGGGCCGGCCAGCATGGGCCCGCGAAAAGCAGCGCCAAGCGGGAACCGCTGATGAGAACGGGGGGACAACCGGGAAGCTTTTCCCTCTGGACTCGCCGGCGCGGGCCGGGTTAGAATCAGCGGCGGGCGATGAGGAGGAGAAACCCATGACCGGGACGCTGGGGATATGGACGCCGGGCTGGCTGGAGATTATCGGCGGGGGGCTCTGCCTGCTGGTAACGGCGGGAGTCATCGCCCTGATCGTCTGGCTGATCGCCCGCAGCAAGAAGGACGAGGAGCAACCGGGCGGCTAGGACTTCTTGCGCTTCAGCCAGAAGTCGAAGGACCTGCCGGGCACGAAGATGTCCAGCCCGGCCGACGGCGCGTCGGACTCGTTGGTGACCACGTGCTCCTCACCGCCGGGCAGGTAGACCGCGTCGCCCTTCTCGATTACCTCGCGCCGGCCGCTCGACTCCACCGCGATGCTGCCTTCAAGCACCACCAGCACCTGCGCGCTGGGGTGCTCGTGCCGCGGAGAGCTGTGCCCCGGAGGCTTGACGAAGTGCTCTATGGAGATGTCCGTCTGGTTGCACAGGCTGGCCCGCTTCCAGTCCTTCTCGGGCTCGTAGGTCTCCGCCTCGCCGAAATGGATCACTTTCATGCCTGGACCTCCTGCGTTGCCGTCCCCGCCATTGTAGGCCGGCGCGCCGGCAAAGCACAGGAATCTTCCCGGGCCCGGACCGGAGCGTTTATCCGCTTGCAGGCGGCCGGCGCCGCGGGTAACTAATCCCCGGACCCCGAAGCGGGAGGTGACTGGTGACCGACAAGGCCTGGCAGAGGAAGATATCCGCGGAGCTCAGGCGCATCGGCGCGGGGGGCGTTACCGAGCCGGCCCCCGGCCTGCCCCTGAAGGCCGTCCGCTTCAGGTCGAGCACCGACGGGCGCCTCGCGCAGTTCTCCCGCCAGGGCTGCCTCAAGCTGATAATCAGCCGCGGGTTCGCCCTGCCGGCGCTCAGGAAGGTCAGCAAGAACGCGGGCATCGAGGCCGCCTGGCGCTCCCTCAACCTCGCCGCCGAGTAGCGCGGCCGGGACGCGGCGCGGAGGCAACTAAACATCCGAACGTTATGCTCTTGCATCCCGCTCACCACTGATGCATAATGACAGTCGTCACACGGGGGAAGTAACAGACAACCGATGTCACCCAGGGCGGATATCCATTGCCGGCGGCTTTCCCGCCCTGTGTTCGAGCGGTCGTGCCTCCGGGCGCGGCCGCGTTGTTTTGCCGGCGAAGATCAGTGGAGGTAGCAGCACCATGTCAACCGGGAAAGTGAAGTGGTTCAGCGACAAGAAGGGCTATGGCTTCATCCAGCAGGAGGACGGCTCCGACGTCTTCGTCCATCACGCGTCCATCAACATGGAAGGGTTCAAGACCCTGGCCAAGGGCGAGGTCGTGGAGTTCGAAGTCATTGAGGATCCCAAGGGTCCCAAGGCCGCCAACGTGGTCAAGACCGGCCGCATCGAGGAAGTCGATGACGACGGCCCCGCGCGGCAGGCCCGGCCGGCCGCGCCGGTCGGGGAGGTCGAGAACGACGGCCTCGCGGAGCCGGCGGGGGAAGTCGGCGAGTAGACTGTCCCGCACGCTGAAAGACGGCCGGGCGCCCCTCGCGGGCGCCCGGTTCATTTGGAGGGAGGAGCGGGCGGGGGAGAAGAAGGGACCACCCATTCTGCGAAAGGATTCCTGGCCTCTTTCACGGGCACGACCAGAACTGCTGACTTGAAAGTTCCCTTCCAGGTGTCCTTCGACCCGTCCCCGCCCAGCCGCTGGGAAATGCGCACCTCGACATCGCCCTTCCAGGCGGCCAGCCACTCGTAAGCAGCCAAACTCACTTTGAAGCTGTAGCGCCGGCCGGCCGGCAGAGGCTCCCCGTGCTTTTGTCCCCAGCGATAGAACGGCACCTCCTCGCCGGGCTCCAGAACGTGGAGGCTTGACGGAGAAGCCCCGGCGGACTTGACAGGCAGGCTCATCGCCTCGAACCGCTTCAGCTTGGTCCATTTCTTCGACCCTGCCGGCCGGGCCTCGACGGTCAGCGCCTCCCACCAGCCCACGAAGTAGCCGCTGTAGCGCACCTTCTTATCGCCGCGATTGGCGATGACGCACCAGACGTCCGACCCCCCTGCCGGGCGGTGTGCGGCCATCTTGAAGCCCGCAGGCGCTGCCGGCCCCCACGCGAGTTTCTTCGGCCGGGAGGGAGCACCGATAGGGTTTCTCTCCCTGACCAGTCGGGGCTTGACCTTGCGGATGACCTTCTCCCTTTCCAGGTACGTCTCCATCGCCGGGCCCCACTGCGCGCGGCCGGTTTTCTTGCTCACCCGCTTGAGCCAGAGGCGAGGCAGCGGGGTAGAGGTCCCCGGATACCAGTGCATGTGGTAATACATTGCCTTGTCGGTCTCGCAGTAGAAGGTGTCGGTCCAGTGGCCGACCACGTCCTCGTTCTTCGGCGCGCGCGACAAGCACGCCGCAGCCGAGACGCAAACGAACGCTCCCACGACCAGAAATCGGAATAGCCTTCTCATCTTCGACATCCTCCACCCGGCGGGGATTCTAACAGCCAAGCCGCAGGTTGGCCAAGGCGATTCCCGAAACGGACACTCGCGCGCATTTTCGCCTGGCCCGCGCGGCGAAAGCCGGCTATAATCCACGCGAGGCCCGTCGCGCCGAAGTGATTGGGGAGAGAGAAGGAAACCGCTCATGTCCTACTGCTCCGCGCTGAAGAATCTTGACGCCGAAACGCTCCGCACCGAACTCGGTGAGTTCCTCGCGCCGCTGGCCGCCTGCGCGGACCTGGAATCCGCCCGCCGGACGCTCTCCGAGGCCGCCGCCCGCATGGAAACCGAGCCCGCCGGCGAGGCGCCCTTCATCGCCCGCGACGCGGCCCGCGCGCTGCGCTCAATGCTCCGCCCCGCCGCCGAAGAGGCCGCCGGCTTCAGCGTGACCGGGGCCCTCTGGGATCTGGCCCGCGGCCGGGAGCGCCCCGACCTGGAGGCCGGCTTCCACGCGGAGTTGATTCACATCCTGCGCGCCCTGCGAGGAAAGGCCCGGATAGACTTCGTCGCCAGCTTCGACGATTCCGACGAGGGGCTCTCCGGGCGCGAGGCCTCGCTGGTCCGCTCGGGCGACCTCGACCAGCTCTGGGTCCGCGTCGAGGCGGCCATGGGCCGCTACGCCGATGGCCTGAGCGCGGAGTCGCAAGGGCGCCGGGCCGCGCGCCGGGAGGCGGTCCTCGCCGCGCTGGGCGGGGACGAGTCCGACTGGTCCGACTGGAACTGGCAGACGGCCCACGTCATCAAGGACGCCGAAACCCTGGCCCGCTGCGTCAAGGTCGCCCCCGACACGCTGAAAGCCGCCGGCCGGGCCCGCAACGGCCGCCTGCCCTTCGGGGTGACCCCCTATTACGCTTCGCTGATGGACGACGACCCCGAGGCCGGTCGCGACCGTTCGGTACGCGCCCAGGTGCTCCCGCCCCCCGACTACGTCGATGAGATGCTGGCCCACCGCGCCGACCGCAATTCGGCCTTCGACTTCATGCGCGAGCACGACACCAGCCCCGTGGACTTGGTCACCCGGCGCTACCCGGCGATAGCCATCCTCAAGCCCTTCAACACCTGCCCGCAGATATGCGTCTACTGCCAGCGCAACTGGGAGATAGAAGAGGCCATGGCCCCCGGGGCGCTGGCCCCCTGGGAGAAGATCGACGCGGCCATCGACTGGATCGCCGGGCATCCCGCGCTCCGCGAGGTGCTGGTCACCGGCGGCGACCCCCTGGCGATGGCCGACGCAGACCTCGCCCGCATCCTCAAGCGCCTGGCGGCCATCGAACACCTGGACCTCATCCGCATCGGCAGCCGTGTGCCGGTGACGCTGCCCATGCGCATAGACGACGCGCTGGCCGACCTGCTGGGCTCGCTGCGCGAGCCCGGCCGGCGGGAGATCTGCCTGGTCACCCACGTCCAGCACCCCTACGAGATCACTCCGGAGCTGGTCACCGCCGTCGACCGCCTGCGCCGCCGGGGCATCGGGGTCTACAACCAACTGGTCTACACCTTCTTCGTCTCCCGGCGCTTCGAGGCCGCCCGCCTCAGGTTCCTGCTGCGCCGGGCGGGCATCGACCCCTATTACACCTTCGTCCCCAAAGGCAAGGAAGAGACCCGCGCCTACCGCGTGCCCCTGGCCCGTCTGCTCCAGGAGCAGAAGGAGGAGGCCCGGCTGATGCCCGGCATGCGCCGCACCGACGAGGTGGTCTACAACGTGCCCGGGCTGGGCAAGAACTACATGCGCGCCACCCAGCACCGCGACCTCCTGGCGGTCATGCCCGATGGCGCGCGGGTCTACGAGTTCCACCCCTGGGAAAAGAAGATCGCCCCCATAGGCGGCTACGTGGGCAGCGACGTCCCCATCATCGAGTACCTCCGGCGCCTGGAGGAAGTCGGCGAGGACGCCAGCGACTACGAGAGCATCTGGTACTACTACTAGCAATCCGTTGAAAAATGGAGCAGCCGTGATTGTAGCCAGAATGGTTCAGATTCGAGGAGGGGTTCCGAAGTCGATGCCCAAGCATCGTCTTCGGGTTCTCGCCAAGGAAGACGGGCCGTTATGGCCCAACCCCGCGGGCGGCGGGCGGTCCCGTCGCGCTGCTTCGTTCTCGGGATTCGCATCGCTCGGGAGCGCCCGCCGTCACGGCGCCCCGTTTTTCAACGGCCTGCTAGAGCCGGCTACTTCTTCTCCGCTCCGAGTTTCAGCACGGTCACAACTCCGAAGTGGTCAGAAGGATAGACTCTCTCCCTCGCACCGCTGACGACCCGATGCCCGGTCGCCTCCCAGCCGCGGGAAACGAAGACCGCGTCGAGACACACCAACGGTATGCCGAACTTGTGAAAGGTTGCGGTCCCGCTCCGCCCGCCGGCGGACATCGCGGCGTCGGCGAATCCGGCCTTCGCGAATATCTTCCAGGGCCCGCTGCCCGGCCCACAGTTGAAGTCCCCGCACAGGATCACAGGGTCAACCGCTTTCGCGGCCTTGATGCGCGCGACCATCAACTCCGAGCTCTTCAGTCGCGCCGAAGCGTTCAGCGGGAAGTGGGTGTTGAAGATCCGGAAGGTCCGGCCCGAGGACTTCTCCCGCAGCCGGACCCAGGTGCAAATCCGCACGTACCTGTTGCCCCACGTCCGGCCCGGCTTGTCGGGAGTGTCCGAGAGCCAGAAGGTGCCGTTCTCCAAGACAGCTAAGTGCTTCTCGTCGCAGAAGATAGCGGCGTGCTCCCCCTTCTCCTTCCCGTCGTCGCGGCCGACTCCGACGCGCCGGTAACCGACGAGCTGCTTCTCGAGGAACTCCAGTTGCCCGGCGAGGGCCTCCTGCACGCAGAGAATCGCGGGCTTCTCGCGTTCCAGCGCCGCGGCCAGCGCCTTCTTGCGCGCGGGCCAGTTGTTGAGGTCGCCGCCCGCCTCCCGGCCGTACTGGATATTCCAGGTAATCAGCTTGAAGGGTTTCGGGTCGGGTTCTTGTTTCGGTTTCGGTCGGGGTATGGCTTCCTTCTTCTCAACCGCGGGCTCGACCCACAGCTCGCAGAGCACCTGGCGGTGGTCGCTGCGCCACGTAGAGACGTGCCGGCAGCTCGCCGCGCGCAGATCGCCGCCGACCCAGACCTGGTCGAGGCAGTGCACCGGCAGCGGCACCGGCCAGGTGGCGGCCAGCCCCCGGCCGGCAGTTTCAAAGGCGTTGGAAAGTTCCGCGCGAAGCGGGGCCAGCAGCACCGAGTTCCGCGGCGTGTTGAAGTCGCCCAATACCAGAATCGGCTCGTCCGCCGGGGACTCCCGGACCAGCTCGGCGAGGCGCTCGAACGCCGGCCCGCGGTGCTGCGTGGGATTGGCGAAGATGTCCACCAGCAACACGTTGACCGGCCGGCCGGAGACGCTTACCCGCGCGCGCGCCGCGCAGCTGCCGTTGTCGAGCCTCTCGACTTTGCCGAGCTCGACCTCCCCGCGCGAGAAGATGGCCATGCGCCTGCCGGGAAACGTAGCGGAGTAACCGGCGAAGGCCGACCGCCAGGCCGCCCTGACTTCGGGCGTGTCTTCGTCGCAGTACTCAACCACGAACGCGATGTCCGCGCCGGAGGCGCGGGCGGCCCGCGCCGCGCCCTCGACTCCCTCGCTGCCGCGAGAGGCGTTCCAGAAGAGCACCCGGACGGGCTTGACCCCCGCCGGAGGAGCCGCTCCCTCGCGCAGAAAGAGCGAGCAACTCAGCCACCAGACCAGCGCCACGGCGGCCAGCGAGAGCGCGATCAGCGCCGGCCGGCGGCGCTTCATCCACAGCCGGAAGACGCCGGCCAGCGCCCCCAGCAGCGCGGCGACGACCGGGAGGGGCAGCGCGTAGAAAAGCGCGGCGACGACCGGCCAGCGATCCCTGGCCGCAATCTGGAGCAGCGCGCCCAGGGCGCAGAGGATTCCCAGGAACCAGGCCGTCGCGCGCGCCGCGCGGCTCGACCGGCTGGGAATGACTAGCTTTTCCATGGTCAAGAATCGACCTCGCTTCCGCCACTTGAGCTTAGCCACCGCCGCGTCTAGAATCAATGGCCCGGACGCGGTCCGGACGGAGGACCACATGCTCCCCGCCAAGCCCAAGCGCGCGCCCCCCCTGGCAGCCGCCCTGGTCTGCCTGTGCTTCGCGGCGGCGCCGCTTCGCGCCGGAGAGAAGCCGCCCGCGCCGAAAAAGCCCCCCCGCAGCCAGGAACTGGCCGCCAAGGCCGCCGGCGCGGAGCTCGCCGCGCGCTTCACCGAGGCCGCCGAGACCCGCCTGCGGGCCGCGCTGGAGCTGGCCGCGCGCACCGTCAAAGAGCCCGACGCCGTCCGCGCCGCCGCCGGCTGGGCCGAGGTCGAGTTCCTGCTGGAGAAGGGCTGCGCCCTGGCCGACGCGGCCTCGGTCCGCAAGCGCCTGGTCGCGCCGCTCAGGAAGCTGGGCAAGCTCGCCGCGCGGCGGCCGCTGCTGGCCGGCAGGGTCGCCTGGCGCCTGGGCGGCGCCCTCCGCGCCGCCGGCGACGAGAAGCGCGCCGCCCGGGAGTTCGCCAGGCTGGGCTTCATCACCGACTGGCAGATCATCGGCCCCTTCGACAACGAACGCGGCCAGGGCTTCAGCACGGCCTACGGCCCGGAGAAGGGAATCGACCTCGCGGGGAAGTACGCCGGCAAGAAGCGCCGGGTCGCCTGGCGTCCCAACCCGACGCGCGCCACCGACGGCCTGGTGGACCTGGCCGGCGCCCTCCGCCCCAACCGCCAGGCGGTGGCCTACCTGCTCACCTACATAGAAGTGCCCGGCGGGGCCGACCTGCCCGCCGCGGTGCGCCTGGGCTCGGGCCACGGGGTACGCGTCTGGCTCAACGGCCGCGAGGTGCACAAGCGCGAGGCCGCGCGGGAGCCGGGCTTCGACCAGGACGCCTTCGGCGTCACGCTGCGCCCCGGGGCCAACGCGCTGCTGGTCAAGGTGGCCCAGTCCGAGGGGCCCTGGGGCCTGCGCCTCAGGCTCACCGACCCCTCCGGCGCGGCGCTGAGGGGCGTCAAGGTCGCCGCCGGCCGCGCGCTGGCTCATTCCTCCCCGGCGGCCGGGAAGCCCCCGGCGGTGGAGCGCGGCGCAGTCGAGCACTTCGAGAAGAAGGTCCGGGCCAACGCCAAGGACGTCGACGCGCTGGCCCGCCTGGGCTTCCTGACCGCGCGTGCCGGGGCCTTCGACCGCGAGAAGGGCGCGCGGCCCGACCGCGACTACCTCCGGCGGGCCGCCCGGGCCCGGCCGGGCGACGCCCGCCTGTGGTACGAGCTCTCCTTCGTCTCGGCCGTCGGCGGGCGCATGAGGGCTGAGACCGACCAGAACCCGCGCCGCCGGGCGCTGGAGAGGTCCGCGAAGCTGGCCGCCTCCGCCGCCGTCGAGCTGGAGCTGGCCGCCTACTACCTGAGAAACTACCGCAACTTCCGGAAGACCAGCCGGCACCTGGCCCGCGCCCGGGGCCTGGCCCCCGACGCGCTAGAGGTCAAGCTCCTGGAGATCGAGCTGGCCGACGAACGCGGCGACGAGGCCGAAGCCTTCGCCGCCGCCGCCAAGCTGGCCAAGTTCAGCCCCGGCGACGCCCGGGTGCAGTCGGCCTACGCGCGGCTGCTGACCGCGGCCGGGAACCCCGCGGGAGCCGCCGAGCACTGCGTCCTGGCGCTCCGGCTGGACGCCTCCGACCGCCGGCTGGCAACCTCGGCCCGGGCCCACGAGAAGTCCGGCCAGGCCTACCGGGCGCTGGAGGCCTTCGCGACGCTGCTGGCCCGGCACCCCTACCGCACCGGGCTGCGGCTGGAGCGCGCGCGGCTCCTGGCCGGCCGCGGCGACCACGCCGCCGCCGCCGCGGAGTGCCGCAAGGGGCTGGCCGTCTGCCCGGAGGACCACCTGCTCCTGGCCCGACTGGCCGAATACCTCGACTGGCTGGGCAAGAAGAAAGAGGCCAGCGCCGCCCGGCGGAAGGCGCTGGAGCTCATGCCCAACTTCGTGGAGCTCGAGCGCCGCGCCGAGTACCTGGAGGGCCGCGCCAGCTACGACCGCAAGTACCGCGAGAACGTCCGTGAGCTTCTGGCCGCGGCCCCCAAGGTGCGCGCCGAACGGGGCGAGCCCGGCGCCTACCTGCTCTATAAGACCATCGACCGGGTGCACCCCGACGGCACCAACAGTCGCACGGTGCACTTCCTGGCCAAGGTGCTCTCCGAGCACGGCGCGCGCCGCTTCGCGCTCAAGCGCATCGTCTACTACGCCGACGAGCAGCGCGCGGTCGTGCGCACCGCCCGGGTCCACCGCGCGGGCGGCGGCACCGAGAGCGCCCACGTGCTGCCCGCGCGCACCTACACCCGCGCGGAGCGCAAGGTGGGCCGGCGCCTGGTGCAGTTTCCCTCGCCGTCGGTCGGCGACGTGGTCGAGTTGGAGTACCGCATCGACGATCTCAAACAGGGCTTCTTCGGCCGCTACTTCGGGAACACCTTCCGGTTCCGCCGCGAGATGCCGACGCTACGCGCCAAGTACGTGCTGATCGTGCCCCAGCGACTGCGCATCCACTTCCGCACGGTGAGGAGCAAGCTGAAGCCCAGCGTGACCCGGGACGCGAAGGCCGGCACCGCCACCTACACCTGGACGGCCGAGAACCAGGAGAAGCTCCCCCGCGAGCCGATGATGCCCCCGGCCGGCGAAGTTTCCCCGGCGGTGGAGGTCTCCACCTACAAGGACTGGACGGCCTTCGGCAAGTGGTACTGGGGGCTTATCCGCAAGCAGCACGCGGCCGGCCCGGGGGTCAGACAGAAGGCCCGGGAACTGGCCGCCGGGGCGCGGACCGACGCCCAGAAGATCCGGGCGATCTACAACTACGTGGTGACCGAGATCCGCTACGTGGCCTGGGAGTTCGGGGTGCACGGCTTCAAGCCCTACCGCGCCGAGCAGATCATGGCCCGCAAGTTCGGCGACTGCAAGGACAAGGCCACCCTGATCTGCTCGATGCTCGCCGAGCACGGCATCAAGGCCCACCCCGTCCTGATCCGCTCGCAGCGCCGCCGCGGGAAGCAGGACCTGGAGCTGCCGCTCATCAGCCACTTCAACCACTGCATCGTCTACGTGCCGCCCGGCAAGGACCGCCCGGAGATGTGGCTGGACGGCACCGCGGCGCACAGCAGAGTCGAGGCGTTGCCCGGCGCCGACCGCGGCGCGCGCGTCGCGGTGATCACCCCCGGGGGCGCGCTGGTCCGCGACCTGCCGGCCTCCGCCCCGGCGATGAACGCGACCCGCGACGTCTTCACGCTGACGCTCTCGGCCGACGGGTCGGGGGGGGGCAGCGTGCGCGCCTCGGCGACCGGCAACCGCTCGATGAAGCTCCGCCGCCACCTGGGCAGTCCGCTGTACCGCGCGGGCATCCTCGACCGGCTCCACGGGCGCCGCAACCCGGGGACGGTGACCGCGGCGGTGAGCTTCTCGGACCTCCGGGACCTCAACGTGCCGGTCAGCTACAAGTACTCCCTGGCCATCCGCCGGCTGGCCCGCCGGCGCGAGGGGCTCCTGGAGCTGGAGCTGCCCGACGACCCGCTGCGCGGGCCGCTGGCGCTGGGCCAGCTCTTCCCCGGGCACTTCGCGACCTACGCCCCGGGCATGGCGCGCGGGCACGACCTGGTCCTGCCCGCCGCCTGGCAGCACTCCGTCCGCTACGAAGTGGACCTCCCCGCCGGCTGGAAAGTGAGCGAACTCCCCGCCGACGCCAAGCTCGAAACCGAGTTCGGGAAGCTGCTCATCAAGCGCAAGTTCGAGGGCGGCAAGCTGGTCATCGAGAAGACCGTCTCCCTGGCCGCGACCCGGGTGCCCGCGGCCAAGTACCCGGCCTTCCGCAAGTTCTGCCTGGACCTCGACCGCCTGGAGGCCCGCCGGGTCCAGTTGGTCAAGGGGCCCCCGCCGAAGCCACCCAGGCGCAACGGCCGGAAGGCCAAGGGGCCGGCGAAATGAGCCGCGCAAGGCTGGCCCTGCTCTTGGCCCCTCTCGCGGCCCTGGCCGCGGCGCGCGGCGCCGAGCCGAGCGCCGCGCCGCCGCAGAAAGCCCTGAGAGGCTGGGAGGCGCTCACCAGCCGGGCCGAGGCCCGGGGGCTCTACGACGAGGCCGCGCTGGAGTGGATCAAGGCCGCGCTGGCCAATCCCAAGAGCCCCGGCGCGGAGCTCGCCCTCCGCCGCCTGGCGACGCTGCGTGTCCGCTTTGCCGCGACGCGGCCGCTGGTCAAGCCGCTGACCGAGCTCTCTCGCAAGGAAGAGGCCTCGCCGACCGTGCGCTTCCTGGCCGGCAAGCTTCTGGTCGGCTACCTCCGCGAGGCCGGCGACTGGCGGGAGGCGCGCCGCGTCGCCGCATCGCTGGGATGTATAGAAAGCTGGATGGTGACCGGCACCTTCGGCCGCAACATCGCCGCGACGCACGACCGGGTCTTCGGCCCGGAGAAGAAGCTCGGCCTGGCGACCGCGTACGACTCCGGGCGCTACTGCGCGCTCTCGGAGCTCAAATGGAAAAAGCTGCCCGCGCCGATGAAGGGCAAGCCTCTTGAGCCCTATAGGTACCTGAGCCCGCAGGGCGGAGCGGCCTACCTCCTGGCGCAGGTCAACGCCAAGGGCGGCAGCTTCGGCACCTACCTCCTGGTGGAGACGCGCGCGGCCTTCAAGGTCTGGGTCAACGGCCGGCCGGTCTTCGACGGCGACCGCCACCGCAAGTCCCTGCCGCGCGAAGTGGTCATCGACACGGTCCTGGACCGTGACGGCTGGAACCAGATTCTGGTCAAGCTCAGCTCCCCGGCGAGCCTCTCTGTCCGGCTGGCCAGGGAGAGCACCGGGGAACCCGTGAAACTGCCGGTCGAGACCAAGGCGGTCATCCACCCGCCCGGCAGGCGCGCGACGGCCCCGCCCAAGGGCCGCCCGCCGTACCCGCGGCTGCTCTGGGAAGCGCCCAAGAAGCCCGCGCAGATGGCCGCGCTGGGGGTCCTCAGGGGCCTCCAGGATCTGGACGACGACGCGGTCCACTACCTGAAGCTGGCGGTCGCCAGGGATCCCGGGCGCGCCGCCTGGCAGTTCCTGCTGGGCGAGGCCTACCGCGGCGCGGCGCACCTCTCGGCCCCAGCGCGCAGAAACTTCTCCGCAGGGGCCTACCGCGCCTGCCTCAAGCTCGACCGCGGCTTCGCGCCGGCGCGCCTGCGCCTGGCCGAACTGGACCTCGACGAGGGCCGCGAGGAAAGCGCCCTCGACGAGCTCAAGAAGGCGCTGGCGGCCAGCCCCGGATGCTACCTGGCGCGGTTGCGAATGGCCGACGTGGCCGCGCGCCTGGGCTGGCGCAACCAGGCCCGCTCCTGGCTGTCCGACGCCCAGAAGCTGCGCCCGGACTACGCCGGCTGCCGGCTGCTCGAGGCCCAGCTCCAGATGGAGAACGGGCAGCTCGACCGGGCCATCGCCGAGTGCCGCGAACTGGTCAAGGCCGACGCCGCCCACCGCGGCTACCGGGAGCTGCTGGTCCGCGGCCTGGGCGACCGCGGCCTGTGGCGCGACGCGGTCAAGGTCTGCCGCGTGACCGTCAAGATCCGGCCGCGCGACCCGGCCGCGCACGTCGCGCTGATCGACTGCCTGGAGTCCGCCGGTCGCTTCCGGGAGGCCGCCGAGGCCGCCGGGGCACTCATCGCGCTGGAGCCGGCCGAGGCCTCCTACCGGCGCGAGCTCGGCGAGCTCCTGGCCAAGGCCGCCGACCGCAAGGGCTCGCTGGACGCCTACCGCAAGGCCCTGGAGCTGGACCCCAGCGACCACCTCCTGCGCCGCCTGGTCGAGCGCCTCAGCGGCGTCGACGACGATTTCTCGGCGGCCCACGCGCTGGACATCGGCAAGGAAATAGCCGAGAGCAAGAAGCGCCGCTACCTTCAGGCCAGCGTGGTGCGGGTGCTCGACCAGACCGTGGTCCGAGTCTACCGCGACGGCTCCCTGGCCGAGACCATCGCCAACGGCGAGCGCATCCTCACCGAGAAGGGCATCGAGAAGCTGAGCGCGCAGCCCATCCTCGGCGAGTTCATGGAGGCGCGCACCCACCGCAAGAACGGTGAGATACTGGAGCCCACGGTCATCCCCGGCGAGCGCCGGCTGACCATGCCCGGCCTGGAGGTCGGCGCAACCGTCGAGTACAAGTACCGCCTGGACGAGGAGCCGCGCAGGTGGGGCGGCTTCTACCTGAACAAGTGGTACTTCCGCTCCCACGGGCTCGACGAGCCCCACCAGGTTTCCGACTACATCGTGATGATCCCCAAGGGCCTGCCCCACAAGGTGGTCCGCCACAACTTCGACGTGCCCGAGCGCGTCGAGGAGAAGGACGGCCTGGTCATCTACCGCTGGACCGCGCGGAACCGGCGGCGGGTCGCCGCCGAGCCGCACATGCCCCACTTCGACAGCTACCTGCCCTTCGTGGAGATCGGCACCGAACGCTCCTGGCAGGAGGTGGCCGAAGGCTTCCGGAGCATCTACCTGGGCCGCACCCGCCCCACGCGCCGGGTGCGCGCCGCCGCCGCGCGTGCAGTCGCCGGGCGCCGGACCGCCGCGGAGAAAGCCCGGGGCCTCTACGATTTCGTCAACGGGCACGTCAAGCACCGCGGAGCCTACCGCAACGCGCACCAGGCGCTGGTCGCCGGCGCCGGCGCCCGCGAGATGGGGGTCATCGCCCTGGCCGAGGCCGCCGGCCTGGAGGTCTGCCAGGGCCGCCCCCC
>CBDUSI010000039.1:0-35904 GCA_965370045.1 uncultured bacterium
CGCGCCGCCGGGCCCCGCGAGGAAACATAAACGCGAGTGCCCCGCTCGATGAGGCGCGCGGCGGTCCGGTCGCCGAAGAGGCGGTGATAGCGGATCAGCGCGGGGGCCAACTCGCGGGCCCAGAGCTCCGAGCCGCCCAGGTCCCGCGCGGAGAGCCCCGCGAAGAAGTTGAGCGCCGCGCCCGCCGCCTTGGCGTGCTCCTTCCCGAAGGCCTCGTGGGCCGCCAGGCGCGCGCGCAGGTAGCCGGCCTGGTTGGCGGTCCAGGCCCACTTCTTGCTCCCGTAGTCCGCCACCGTCCGGCCGCCCAGGGAGTTCACCAGCGCGGCCAGCACGTCGAAACCGCGGCGCTCCCCGCTCAGGTGGCAGTAGTCCAGCCAGGCGGCCGGATAGGTCCAGCCGGGGCTCGCCGGCGTCGACCAGTGCGTGGCCCCCGGCCCGTGGGTCGCGCCGACCATTCCCGATTTGCCCTCGGTCGCGTGCACGGTGTCGACGTCCAGGTTGTGGGCCACCGCCGCCCGGAAGCGCTCCCAGTCGCGGGGACGGCCTTCGGCCATCCAGGGCACCAGCGCGGCCGAGAGGAAGTCCCTCCGGCCCTGCATCCAGCCCCATTCCCCGTGCCAGTTCCACCAGCGCGGGCCGATGTCCAGGTCGCCGCGCCGGCCGTAGATAGTCTGGTAGTCGCCGTAGTCCCAGAGTCCCAGCCAGCCGAATCGTTCATGCTGATGAGAGCGCAGCCAGGCGGACAGGCGCGCCGCGCCCCGCGCGGTCCTGCCCTTCTGATTACCCGGCGCAAAGCGCCCGAAGACGCCCGAAAGCTCCAGCCACTCGGCGCCCGGCCAGGCGAAAAGGGGCGCGGCCGCCCGCGCGGCGAATCCGGTGGCGCCGTCCCCCTTCTTCTCCGGCGGCTCGAAGGAAACCCACAGCTCGGAGGTGCGCGCGGCGCCGACCGCGTGGTTCCGCGCCGGACCGGTCCAGAAACGCTCGTAGCTCTCCGTACGGGTGAACTCCAGGAATCCGGGCTCCGCCCGCTTCTCCAGGGACCGCGCGTCGGTGTAGGCGGTCCCCCAGCGCGGCCAGAAGGCGCACACCAGCCGCGAGAGCTTGGGTTCGACGCGCATCTCCCAGGGGGCGCACTCCGCGGCGCGCGGCCGGGCCGCGACCAGCCGGAAGCGCTCGCCCCTGGTCACCAGGGAGTTCCGCGACTTGCCCCTGACCAGGACCTGCTGCCCGGCGGTCAGACTGAAGCGCGACTTGAAGCCGGCCAGGTCAGGGTAGCGCTTGGGCGCGGTTATCTCCTGGCGGAGCACCCGCCCGGCCAGCGGCGCCGCGCCGGGTTCGAGGTCGAGGGCCAGTCCCGCCTCGGCGATGCGCGACTCGGACGGGTCCTCGCTCACCGTCAGGGTATGCACCAGCCGCAGGTGGCTCTTTCCCCGAAAGGCGTAGAGCCGCGTCACGTAGGGACAGGTCCGTTGGCCGGACTTGTCCAGGTGCCACCCGCGCCAGGCCACGACCGCGCGCAGCGGCCCGGCCTTTTCCAGTGTTGCGCCGACCGCGCGCGCCGCGAAGCGGCCCGACTTGACGCCCTTGGACTTCCGGAGCGCCTCCAACTCCACGAAGCTCTCCAGCCCACCACGAGAGAGGACCTGCTCGGCCTCCGCGTACTTGCCGTCTCCGTCGCGGTCCAGCCAGGCCAGGAGCTGCCCGGTCTTCACGTCGACGGTCAGCAGCAGGCGGCCGGTGTCGATGCGGATCACGCCCTTGGCGGCAGTCGCGGCCAGGGGCTGCTGCACTTTGGCGGCCCTGACCTTGGGCCCGAACTCCACGCGGTAGCGGCCCACCGCGTTGGCGGCCACGCTGGGTTCGAAGCAGAGCTCCAGCCAGCGAACCGAACCGTCCGGCCAGCGGGCCAGCACCCTGCGCTGGCTGGGGGCCTCGCGCCCGTCGGAGAGCACCACTCTCACGTTCTGAGCGCGGGCCAGCACTCCCCGCGGGAAGGGCAGCCCGGCGCGCACCGGCTCGAAGCTGCGCCCCACGCCGGCCGTTTCGCGGAACTCAATCTGGAGCGCCCCGGAAGTGCCGACCACCTTGCGGGGAACATCCCTGTCCCCGCCGCCCTGCGGGATGCAACCGGGGAAGCAGGCCAGGACGCCGGCGAGGGGAACGGCCAGCGCCGCCGCGAAAGCTGTCGGCGTGAAAGGCGCTTTTCTCATGAAGGAACGGCTCGCGAGATGGTACCGGCCTACTTCTCGGCCTTCTTGGCGGGCGCGGGCGAAACGGGCGAAGCCGGCGCCTTGGCCGGGTCGGCGGGATCGGCGGGCTGGGCGGGCACCGGTGCGGGAGCCGGGGCCGGCAGGCAGCGGTCGGCGGCCTTCTTCAGATTGGCGAAATTCTCGCGGACTTCCTTGGCGTCCCAGCGGGCGGCCGCCATGGCCAGGCGCTTGGCGTTGATGGCCACCAGGTCCAGGTCCTTGATGAGCTCCGGAAACTTCAGCTTAATCAGCTCCGGGCTGAGCGCGGCCTTCTTGGGGTCGATGCCCCGGATGGGCCGGTGATGCTCGTACTTGTCCACCAGTTCCCGGGCCTTCCCGGCGATCAGCCAGCTGCGGGCCTCAATGGTCGGGAAGACCAGCTTCTTCTTCTTGAGCAGCTTGCCGATCTGCCGGTAGCTGACGGCGATGGTCTCCAGGTCGGAATGTATGGGCCCGGTCGGACCCGCTGGCACCGGCCCGACGGCCGGAGTCGGCGTGGGCGAGGTGGTGCCTGCAGCGGGCTCATTGGGCGTCGGACGCTTCGGGCAGCCGCACAGGGCGACGGCCAGCACCGAAACCGTGACCGCGATCAGCGCGCGCTTGATCATCTCGGACCCTCCATCTCTCAGCGCGATTATCTCCCCCCAACGGCCCGATGTCAAACGTTTGCCCAACAGGTGTTGGCGCCGGTTCACGCGGGCACGCGGGCCTTGACACCCGGGAGTAATGCATGGATAATCCGCATTATGCTGACATTATCATGGGGGATGCCCGCATGACCATCGGGAAACGATCCGACAGCAAGGCCGACCAGCGCATCCCCGCCCTCAGCCGTGGGCTGCGCGCGCTGGGCGCCCTGGCATCGGCCGGCGAGGGGGGGCTGAGCTTCAGCGAACTGGGGCGCCTGCTGGGCGAACTGCCCGCCCCCACCCTCTCGCGACTGCTCAAAGCGCTGCTCGCCGAGGGCCATGTGGTGAAGACCCCGGCCGGCCTCTACGCCAGGGGTCCCGAGATCGAGGCCCTGGGGCGAGCCCTGGGCGCGGGGGGAACCATCGAGGAGCTCTCCCTGGAGGCCATGAACGCCTTCTCCTGCGAGACCGGCGAGTCGATCGCCTTCGCGCGCTTCTACGGGGAAAGGTTGGTCCTGGTCGAGAAGGTCGAGGTGGCCGACAGCTTCAAGCTCGCACCCCGCGGGCAGGTCTTCCGGCCCGCCGCCTGGGAGGGCCCCGCAGTGGTGGTGGCCGCGCATCTGGCCGGCGCGGACTTCAACAAGTTCACGCGCTCGCCGGAGAGCCGCATCGAATCGATGGCCGAGTTCCGCCGGCTGGGAAGCACCTATCGCAAGAACGGCGCGCACATCGAACCCCTGCCCGGCCGGCCCTCGCGCGGCGGGCCGCGCCGGGCCTGCGTCGCGGTGCTGGACTCCGAGGGGCGCCCGGTCGGTGAACTGCACACCGTCTGCCCCGCCTCGCGCTTCGGGGACGACGATGGGAAGATCGTCGCGCGCCTGAGCGCGGCCGCCGGGCAAATGTCCGCGCGGCTGGCCGCCGGGAACTCGGGAGACTGAAGCCATGCGCATCATCTACTTCGACATCGACTGCCTGCGCTGGGACCGCCTGCACTGCAACGCCAACCCGCGCCCGACCACCCCGACCATCGACGCGCTGGCCGCGCGCGGGGTCAACTTCACCAACTGCCACGCATCCGACGCTCCCTGCCTGCCCAGCCGCGCGGCGCTATTCTCGGGGCGCTTCGGGATCAACAACGGGGCCATCTGCCACGAAGGCCCCGCCCAGGAGCTGCGCTATCCCGGCGACGGCCACTGGCACGACGAGAGCCGGGAGCACTGGCTGCGGGTCATGCAGAAGGCCGGCTGGCGGACGCTGAGCTTCTCTGGCTTCGCCCAGCGCCACCGCTCATGGTGGTACAACTGCGGTTTCACCGACAGCTACTCCAACCGCCTGCCGGGCGGGTCGGAATCCGCGGAGTTCATCGAGGGGCACGTGACCCCGTGGCTGGAAGCCAACGCCAGGAACGACCGCTGGTTCATGCACATCAACTTCTGGGACACGCACACCCCCTACAACCGCCAGCCCGAGAGCTACAACCGGATGATGGCCGAGATTCCGGGGCAGGCCTGGCCCGGCGACGAGCAGATCCGCGAGGACTACCAGCGCTGGTTCGGCCCGCGCACCGCCCGCGACTGGTTCATGAACACCGGCTGCAGGAACCCCTGGTCAGAGCCCGGCGACCGCCACTGGGACGTGCCCCTGGCGATTTCCTGCCGCGCCGATTTCGAACGTTATCTGACCGGCTACGACGCTGCGCTGCGCTATGTGGACGACACGGTCGCACGCCTTCTGGCCGTCCTCGAGAAGCAGGGCGTGCTCGACGACACGCTGATCATGGTGAGCTCCGACCACGGGGAGGCCATCGGCGAGCAGGGCATGTACTTCGAACACGGCAACTGCTCGGAAGGCGTCAACCACGTCCCGCTGGTGCTGGCCGGCCCGGAAGTGGCCGAGGGCCGCACGTCGGACGCGCTGCTCTACCAGTTCGACGTCATCCCCGCGCTGCTGGGCGCGGCGGAGTGCGAGACGCCTGAGCGGCTGGACTGCGGCGACATTTCGCCGGCGCTGCGCGGCGAGGAGTTCGCCGGCCGCGACCATCTGGTGCTGGGCTGCGGCATCTACTCGTTTCAGCGCGCGGTGCGCACCCGGGAACATCGCCTCATACGCACGATTCACCCCGGCTACTATCCGATGGAGGAGCGCGTCCTGGTCGACCTCGCCGCCGACCCGCTGGGCCGCCGCAATCTCATCGACGGGGAACCGGAGACCGCCGCGCGACTGGAAGCGCTCTACTCGAACTGGTGGCACCAGCACTGCTCCGGCCCGGGCGCGTCGATCGACCCCTTCACGCAGATGGCCGACTACGGTCCCTACACGTATGGCGAGCCGGAGGAGATAATCGCCATCCTCGAAAAGCAGGGCCGCAGCGAGCAGGCGGAGATTCTCAAGCGCCGGCAACTGGCCGGCCCACGCCTGCGCGGCGCCCGGCGCGAGCAACAGCGCGTCCGAGGTCTGACCCGGGAGTAACTCGCCCGGCGCCGCGCCGCCTGCTCCTCGCCTTACCTGCTCGCTGACATGGCAGACAAACGTGCAGGGGCCATCATATTCGCCGAGCAAAGAACAAGGCCGGCCTCGCGCCGGCCCCGTTGCGTTCAGGTGGTGGGCGATGTAGGACTTGAACCTACGGCCTCGTGGGTGTGATCCACGCGCTCTAGCCAACTGAGCTAATCGCCCGCAGGAGAGAATTCTACGCGTCGCCGAAGGCCTGTCAAGGACGCGGGCCTTGCAGTTGCCTTTCGCCGTCCGGGCCGGTAACATTCCATGCGCCAGGATGGCTGGTCGGGAAGCGAGAGACTCATGAAATTCATCCTGCTGGGCAGCGGCTGCGTGAGACCTGACCCGGCGCACTGGGGGCCGGCCCAGGTCGTCCGAGTGGGCGGCGAGAACCTGCTCTTCGACTGCGGCCGGGGCGCCACTATGCGCTTGGTCGAAGCCGGCATTCCCATCCAGGAGCTCCGCCGGGTCTTCTTCACCCACCACCACTTCGACCACAACTGCGACTTCGCCTACCTTTTCCTGGCCAGCTGGACGCTGGGCAGGGACCACCCCATGGAGGTCTACGGCCCGCGGGACACCGAGCGCTTCTGCGACGTGCTCTTCAAGGAGCTCTACCGCGAGGACATCAACACCCGCCGCATCCAACCCACCTATCCCCAGCACGGGCGTGAGTACCTGGCCCGCGACGTCCTCGAGGACCAGTGGACCCTGGAGGGCGACGGCTACCGCATCAAGATGGTCCATACCATCCACAAGCCGCAGATACTCGACAACCTGGCCTTCCGGGTGGAGGCCGACGGCAAGAGCATCGTGGTCGCCGGCGACAACGTGGTCTGCGAGTCGCTGATGAATCTGGCCGAGGGCTGCGACCTCCTGGTCCACGAGTGCACCTTCCCCACCGAGCGCATCGAGAAACACAAGTGGGGCGGGTTCCACACCTCTCCGCGCGCGCTGGGCCGGTGGGCCAGGGAGCGCGGCGTCAAGAAGCTGGTCCTCAAGCACTACGCCGTCCAGGAAGGCGTGGAGGTCGAACCCATGGCCCGGGAAGTCCGCGAGGAATACGGTGACGAGAACCTGATCGTCGGTCACGACCTCCTGGAACTGGAGGTATAGCTTGCAGCGCATCGAGCCCCTGCGCTTCCTCTCCCCCCAGGAGATGCAGCGGATTCACGAGGTCGCCAAGATTGTGCTCGAAGAGATGGACCCCACAGCCCAGAAAGGGACCTGGACATGAAGAAGAAGCTTCCGATTATCCTGGCGGGCGCGCTCGTCCTGGCCGGATGCACCGGCACGGACTTCCTGGACAGCATCAAGAAGGACAAGGCGCTGAGCCTCCAAACCATAATCGCGGGGCTCAAGGAGGCCCTCAGGGTCGGCACGGACAACGCCGTGAAGACGACCTCCAAGAAGGGCGGCTACTGGAACAACGCCGCGATTCGCATCCCCATGCCCCCGGAGTTGGAGAAGGTGGGCTCGACGCTCCGAACAATCGGGCTGGGCAAGCGCATCGACGAGTTCGAGGCGAAGATGAACGAGGCCGCCGAGAAGGCCGCCAAGCAGGCCGCGCCGGTCTTCATCGACGCCATCAAGCAGATGACCTTCGAGGACGCCAAGAAGATACTCCGCGGCCGGGACCGCGAGGCCACCGACTACTTCCAGGCGAAGACTACCGATCCCCTCACGAAGCTCTACGCGCCGATCGTCCGCAGGCAGATGGAGAAGGTCGGCGCGGTGAGGAGCTACAACGAGCTGATGGCCCGCTACCGCAGAATCCCGCTGGTGCCCAAGCCCAAGTTCGACCTGGACGAGTACGTCACCGCCAAGGCGCTGGAGGGCCTCTTCAAGGTGGTCGGCGACGAGGAGAGCAATATCCGCAAGAACCCGGCGGCGCGGACCACCGAACTGCTCAGGAAAGTGTTTGCCCGGCAGTAGCTTTCGGCTATCCTTATCCCGCTGGGAGGAAGCAAAGATATGAGCACTGACGGCGCGGCGAACGGGGGGCAGCCGACTCCCGCGTTGAGCATCAAGGACCAGTCTCTGGGTCTGGCCCTGCGCTTCGAGGCCCCCGCGCACCTCAACCCCGGAAGGGCCGGGAAGATGCTGCGCGACGAGGTGCCGGTGATTCGACGCTTCCTGGACGATCCCGTGAACTGGCCGGTGGTCGGCCGCAAGCCCGATAACCGCCGCAACGCCCTGCTGGCCCTGCTGTTGTCCGTCGACCGCGTTGGCGGCAGCGGCTTCGCGGCCCTCCCGCTGGACAAGGTGTGCGACGTGAAGCGACACGCCAGGAGCTACTCCGGCCCCCCCTGCGCGCTGTGCGCGGTGATGCGGCTCATGGGCCGGGTCCAGGGCGAGAAGCTTGTGCGCATAACTAAAGTAGCCGGCGAGGCCAGCGACAAGGGACACTACCTCCACGCCGAGAGCATCGCCTTCGAACCGGGCGAGGCCTTTGCGCCCTACCGCGAGAAGATAAGACGCCTGCCTCTGCCGCCCCTGCTGGACGACTCGACCCACGCCCCGTCCGCGGAGCATGCCGCGGCGGCGACGGGCTCAGCGCTGCCGCAGATGGCCGCGCTGAGGATCACCTCCTGGGACAAGCTGACCATCGACGTGCACGCCGACGATTTCCGAGTTGGCGAGATCACCGGCTATCCCTCGGACCTCGGCCTGGCCCAGCACGAGTGGTCCCTGTTCTGCGACCTGGCCAAGGCCCGCGGCAAGTACGCGCCCAAGCTGCTGGGCGCGGCCGCCCAGCAGGTGCGCGACAACATGGAGCGCATAAACGCCGCGCTCAAAGAAGTCTTCCCGCAGATTCTGGGCGACCCTATCAAGAAGTCCGGGACCGGCGGCTACGAAGCGGCCTTCACCGTCCAGACCGGCGACCTGCCGATGGGAAAGCTCGGCTGGTAGGACTGCTCCGCGCTACTTGTACTTGGCCCTGAGCGCCCGGCCCTGCCGGGCGCTCTGCGCCGCCAGGTCCAGGATGTGGATCGGCCGCCGCGCCCACTGGGGGGTAATGATCAGCTTCTTGCCCCTGACCAGGTGGTCGGCGACGTTCTTGTAGAATCGCCAGCCTTCCGACTTGGGGTTCCCGCCGCTGGTCCGAACGGTGTCATCGCCGTCGTGGGTCACCGCCTCCCAGGTGCGGCCGCCGAAGACGTAGCTGCCCTTCGTGCCGGTGACCTCCAGGTTCCCCTGCTTGGGGTTGGAATCGACCTGGCTGATGCACAGGGTTATCCACTGGCCGCTCTTGAAGCGGACCACCGCGAAGCCCTCGTCCTCGTTGGTGTCGCCCTTCCAGCGGGTCTTGGGCGCCCAGAAGCCGGTCCTGGCGAAGCCGGAGACCTCGGCTATGTCGGAGTCGACGAGCTGCAGCGCGTACTCCAGAAGGTGCACGCCCCAGTCGTAAAGGATGCCGCCCGATATGCTCCGGCTGGCGCGCCACCAGTCGCCAGGATTGCCCCAGGAGCCCATGTGGGCCTCGACACGGAACACCTCGCCGATGAGGCCCGAGCGAATCTTCCTGACGGCGTTCACGATGCAGCCGTCCCAGTGACGATTGTGATAGGTGCTGACCAGCACCCGCTTCTTCCGCGCCGCGGCGATCATCCGGTCGCACTCCGCCGTGGTGACCGCCATGGGCTTCTCGATGATCGCGTGCCGGCCGGCGCGGAGCGCCTCCAAGGCCAGCGGGGCGTGGGTGTTGTGCGGGGTTATGAACGCCACTAAGTTCACCGCGGACTTCTTCAGCATCGCGGTCAGCGACGGGTAGGTCTCGATCCCCGGGAAATCCTGGTCAGCGGCGGCCAGGCGCTCGGGGACCACCTCGGCCACGGCCGTGGGAGTCATGCCCGCCGAGGCCATTTCCAGGAGGTGCTTGCGGCCCATGTTATAGGCCCCGCTGTACCCGACCACGCCGACCCTGATGTCTTTCGCGCGCTTGAAACGCTTCATTCCGCCCCACCTCCCCTGCCAGACGCCGCGAGTCAATATAGCACGCCCCCCCCGTCCGTCAACGGGCATCCGGCGGCCCGGCTCCCCCGGTCCATTTTTGTTTGACTAATCCCCGGAGCATTCCTAGAATCCGACCTTGGGTTGGACGCGCGTGCGGCCCCCTCACATTAGTCGGCCCCTGCGCAGGAGGAAACCTATCTGAGCGGCAATCTGTAACTTGGCAAGTAACCCAGTTTTCAGGTGTCTTAGGGAGCGCGTGAATCTCATGGAACAGCACGATCAAGAAGAGAGCCCCTTTTCCCAGGAAGAGCAGTCCTCCGAACAGCCCCTCGAGCAGGCGCCCGAGGAGGCCCAGCAACTCGAACCGGCGGGCGAACCCGCCCAGGACTCGCCAGAGCCAGCCGGCGAACCCACCCAGGACTCGTCAGGTCCGGCGGGCGAGTTCGCCCAGGACTCACCCGCCCCGGTGGGCGAGTTCACTGACAAGGTGATCAAGTGCGCCCAGTGCGACGCGGAGTTCGTGCACGCCGCCGATGCCCAGGCCTTCTACAAGGAGAAGGGCTTCGCCAACGAGCCCAAACGCTGTCCGGCCTGCCGCAAGACCCGCAAGACCCAGTCCGGGTACTCGCCCCGCGGCGGCGGCGGTCCCCGCCAGATGTTCCCGGCGGTCTGCGCGGACTGCAACAAGGAAACCCAGGTACCCTTCGAGCCCTCCGGCGCCCGGCCGGTGTACTGCCTGGACTGCTACAGGAAGCGGCAGAGCGAAGGCTGAGCCCGGCACCTTCCAGCGGCGCGAATCCCAAAACGAGAGAGCCCCGGCGGGGAACCGTCGGGGCTCTTACTTCATCCTATGGGGCTGTTCGCGACTAAGTCTCGAATAGCGAGCCGCCAGGGGCCCGCTGCGTCGGCCAGAGCGTCTTAAGAGGCACGCGCCGCCCCTTCGCGTCGATGAGCAGGACCTTCTTGTAGCTGTCGCGGAAGACCTTCTCCTCGACCTTCCTGATGCGCTCCATGTAGCACCGGGCGAAGACCTCCTCCTCGATCTCCTCCAGGGGCGGCACGCCGGCCGCGAAGTGCCGGATCACCTTCACGATGTAGTAATTGGCGGGGCCCTCCACCACACCGGAAAGCTGACCCGGCTTGCCGCCGAACAGGGCTTTGTCGAGCGTGGCCTCGAAGCGGCGGCGGCGCACCAGGTGCTTCTCCTTCTTTGAGCCCAGCAGCCCGTCCTGGGCGGCGCTTTCGGGGTCCTCGCTGTGGCGGCGGGCCATCTTGGAGAAGTCAGCGCCGCCCTTGAGCTTGGCAAGGACTTCCTCCGCGCGCTTCCTGGCGGTCTTGCGCTCGATTTCGCGGCCGAGCTTCTCGTCGAAAACGAAGCGTTTGATGAGGATGACCTTGGCGCGCACCGCCTCCGGCTTGCGGAAGGACTCCGAATGGAACTTGTAGTAATCGGCGATCTCCTGGGGCGTGGGCCTGGCCACGCTCACGCGCAGGTTGCGCTGGTAGGCCTCCGCCAGCAGATCGTCCCGGATCATCTCCTTCAGCGCGGCCACCGAGAGGCCCTCTCTCAAGGCTATCCCCGCCGGCCCCTTTGACCGCTTGAGCACCCGCCGCAGGCGATCCGCCACCTGGCGCTCGGTGACCTTAAGCCCCGCCTTGACGAATCTCTCGGCCTCGGCCCGCAGAATGTATCCGAACACCACCCCGCGGACGGCGTTCATCCGGACCTGGACGACTATCTGCTGGTAGCGCTGCTCCTCGCGGGGACCCCAGCCACCCGTCCTCTTGCGCTCGTCCCTGGCCTGCCGGAACCGCCTGAGCTGCGGCGTGGTGCGCAGGGCGAGATACGACCGGGTGATCGGCCGGCCGTTCACGGTGTAGACGGCGAACTCGTAGGCGGGCCGCGCGCCCCCGCCGCCCGGAGGCTGAGGCTCCCCGGCCCGGGCGGAGGCCCCCAGGATCAGGAGTGGGAGCAGCAAGCCCGGCCAGCGCATCACGGCTTCACCTTTACCCAGCCGCGTTTCCGGGCGCTGGCCAGGACCGTCTCGCAGATGGCCAGCTCATTATGCCCGTCGGCGAAGGTCGCGAAGGTCGGCTTCTTGCGGCGCAGCCTCCGGTCGCGCACCCGGGCGTAGAACTCGCGGCAGAGGTTCTTGAGGCCGTCGGGGTAGGCCTCGGGATGCCCTCCGGGATAGTGCGCGAAGCGCGCCGCGTGCGCCGAGAGCAGCGCGGGGTCCTTGATCAGCACCTCGTTGGCCTTCTCTCGCCGGCCGACGACCAGCTCGTTGGGCCGCTCCTGGTCCCACCAGCAGGCCGACTCGGCGCCGGAGAGCTCAATGTACAGGCGGTTCTTGCGCCCGGCCGACACCTGGCTGACCACCAGCGTGCCCAGCGCGCCGCTCTTCGTGCGGAACTGGATCGTCGCGCAGTCCTCGGTGTCGATGCGCACCTTCTGGTAGTCGCGGGGGCGCAGCTTGCGACCGGCATAGGTTTCAACAGCGAACCTGGGACGCTTGCGGCGCTTGTGCACCGTGGAGAAATCCGCACAGACCTCGGCCACCTGCTCGCCGGTAACGTGCTGGAAGAGGTCGAACCAGTGGCTGCCGATGTCGCCCACCGCGCGGGGCCTGCCGCCCAGTCGGGCCTCGAGGCGCCAGTTGTAGTCGCTCTCGAGGTAAAGCCAGTCCTGCAGGTAAGAGCCCTGCGCCAGGTACAGCTTCCCCAGGCGCCCGGAGGCGCACATGTCGCGCATCTCCTGGACCAGCGGGTAAAAGCGATAGTTGAAGCCCACGGCGTTCTCGACGCCGGCGGCCGCGGCGGCCTTGACCAGCGCGCGGGTCTCGCGGCCGGTCATGGCCAGGGGCTTCTCGCTGAGGACGTGCTTGCCGGCCTTGAGGATGGCCATGTTGAGCTTGAAGTGCAGGTTGTTGGGCGTGCAGTTGTGGACGACCTGGACCTCGGGATCGGCCAGCAGCTTGCGCCAGTCGCCGTAGGCGGTGGGGATGCCCAGCGCGGCGGCCTTCTCGCGGGCCAGCTCGCCGCCCTGTTCGGCCAGGGCCACGAACTCCACGCCCCCGTTGCGGCGGGCGGCCTCTACGTGCGCCGGCCCGATGAACCCGGTGCCGATGATCCCGGCCTTGACCGTCGTCATGAACGGAGCCCTTCGTCCGTCTTCCCACGCAGCTTGGCCCTATTTCATCCATTCCCGGCCGAAAGTCAAGCGGCATGTTTGACTGCACCCGCTCCGGTTTGATATAACATGGTCGAGGAGGGACCCCGTGACCGCTCCGTTCGACTGGAAACGCCCCTACCCTTCCGGCCGCTCACCGCTGCTGGCCCGCAACGTCGTGGCCACCAGCCAGCCGCTGGCCGCCCAGGCCGGGCTGGCCATGCTCAGATGGGGCGGCAACGCCGTGGACGCCGCGCTGGCCGCGGCCACAGCCCTCACAGTCGTCGAGCCCTGCAGCAACGGCGTGGGCTCCGACGCCTTCGCCATCGTCTGGGACGGCGAGCGCCTTCACGGGCTCAACGCCTCGGGTCGCTCGCCGGCGGCCTGGAGCCGGGAGCGCTTCTCGGGCCTGGAGAAGATGCCCGGCCGCGACTGGGACTCGGTGACCGTGCCCGGCGCGGTCTCCGCCTGGGCGGCGCTCTCCGAGCGCTTCGGGAAGCTGAGCTTCGCGAAGCTCTTTGAGCCGGCGGTCGGTTACGCGCGGGAGGGCTTCCTGGTCTCCCCGACGGTCGCCGGCCACTGGGCCGCGCAGGGCGAAGATCTGGGGAAGCGCTTCCCGGACTTCGCCGACGCCTGGCTGCGCGACTCCCGCGCGCCGCGCGCGGGCCAGCGGTTCGTCAATCCGGCGCTGGCCGAAACGCTGGAGGCCATCGCCGAAACCGGCGGCTCGGCCTTCTACCGGGGCGAGTTGGCCAAGAGGATGATCGCCGCGTCCGATGCCGGCGGCGGGGTCATGACCCGCGAGGACCTGTACGCCCACCGCGCCGACTGGGTCGAGCCGCTGTCCGTCCCGTATCGCGGCCTGAGGCTCCACGAGGTCCCTCCCAACGGCCAGGGGATAGCCGCGCTGATCGCCCTGGGCATTCTGGAGCGTTTCGATCTGGCGCAATACCCGCCCGACTCCGCCGATTCCCTGCACGTCCAAATGGAAGCAATGAAGCTGGCCTTCACCGACGTCTACCGGCACGTCGCCGACCCGGACTTCATGGCGGCGCCTGCCGCCGAACTGCTCGACCCCGAGCGTCTGGCGGAAGAGGCCCGGTCGATAGACATGCAAGCAGCCCATGACGCTCCCTGGGGGTTGCGCTCGCTGGGCGACACCGTATATCTCACCGCCGCCGACGAGTCGGGGATGATGGTCTCATACATACAGTCCAACGCCAACGGATTCGGCTCGGGCGTGGTCGTGCCGGGGACGAGCATCAGTCTCCAGAATCGCGGCGTGGGCTTCAGCCTCGACGAAGAGCATCCCAACTGCGTGGCCGGCGGCAAGCGCCCTTTCCACACTATAATCCCCGGCTTCGTCACCCGTGACGGCGAGCCGCTGATGAGCTTCGGGGTGATGGGCGGCCCCATGCAGCCCCAGGGGCACGTGCAGATGATGGTCCGCCTGGCGGACTACGGCCAGAACCCCCAGACGGCTTCCGACGCGCCCCGCTGGCGGGCCGAGGGCGGCCGGCAGATCTCCGTGGAATCCGGGCTCTCCGGCAAGGCGCTCAAGGAACTGGCGCGGCGCGGGCACGCTATCGAAACCGTGTCCAACCCGGGCCGCTTCGGCGGAGCCCAGCTTATCTACAAGCTCCCAGGCGGCTACTGCGCCGGCTCGGACCACCGCAAGGACGGCTGCGCGGCAGGGTTCTAGCTCCAGGCCGGAGCCAGGGCAGTGACCAGGTCTCTGGTCCTCGGCAATTCTCTTTTGGGCCTTGCAATCGGTCGGGAATGTGCTTAACATGCTGTCCCCTAGAGAAGGAGCCCGAAGACGGGCCCGGAACTCTGGGGGTTTTTCATTTCCAACCTGCACCACCGCTGCGGACTGGTCGGACTCTGGGGCGTCCCTGACGCCGCAATCACCGCCTACTACGCGCTCTACGCCCTCCAGCACCGCGGGCAGGAGAGCGCCGGAGTAGTCGTCTCCGACCGCTCCAAGATAAGCAGCAAGAAGGGCCTGGGCCTGGTCAGCGAGGCCCTCGACCGCAGCGAACTGGCCGCGGTGGGCGGCGACATCGCCCTGGGCCACGTGCGCTACTCGACCACCGGCGCCAAGCGCATCCAGAACATCCAGCCGCTGGTCATCGAGTATTCCCAGGGCATCGTGGGCGTGGCCCACAACGGCAACCTGACCAACGCCCGCAAGCTGCGCCACCGCTACGAGTCCCGCGGCTCCATTTTCCAGACCTCCACGGACTCGGAGGTCTTCGTCCACCTGATGGCCGACCCCGGGCACTTGAGCGCCCCCGACCCGCTGGCCGACGCGCTCAGCGAGGTGCGCGGGGCCTTCTCCATCGCCATGATGACCAAGGACAAGCTGATCGCCGCGCGCGATCCGCTAGGCTTCCGGCCGCTGTCCATCGCCCGCCTGGGCGAGGGCTGGATGATCGCCAGCGAGACCTGCGCCTTCGACCTCTTCGAGGCCGAGTACGTCCGCGACGTGGAGCCCGGCGAGATCGTGGAGTTCAGCGACGCCGGCATGGTCTCCAAGCGCTTCGCGCCGAAGAACCCGAAGCGCGCGCAGTGCATCTTCGAGCACATCTACTTCGCGCGACCGGACAGCCTGCTCTTCGGGCAGAACGTGCATCAGGTCCGCCGCCGGCTGGGCGAGAAGCTGGCCGAAGAGCATCCCCTCGATGCGGACATCGTCACTGCCGTTCCCGACTCCGGCAACTCCGCGGCCATGGGTTTCGCGGCAGCCTCGAACATTCCCCTGGAGCGCGGCTTCATCCGCAACTACTACGTGGGCCGGACCTTCATCATGCCCGGCGAGCGGGAGAGTTCCGTGGAGCTCAAGCTCAACCCGGTCAAGGAGGTCCTGGCCGGCAAGCGCGTGGCGGTGGTCGACGACTCCATCGTGCGCGGCACCACCAGCCGGGCGCGGCTGTCCTCGCTGCGCAAGGCCGGCGCCAAGGAGCTTCATCTCAGAATCAGCGCCCCGCCCATCCGCCACGGCTGCTACTTCGGGATCGACTTCCCGGACCCCGCCAAGCTCATCGCCGGCGACCGCTCGGTGGACGAGATCCGCGACTACCTGGAGGTGGACAGCCTGGGCTACATCAGCGTGGACGGCCTGCTGGCGGCGGTGGGCGGCACCCGGAACGAGTTCTGCACGGCCTGTTTCACCGGCGAGTACCCCTGCCACATCGACGACGGGAACATGGACAAGCACGCCATGGAGAGGCGCGGCTAGCATGTGTGGCATCATCGGCTGCGTTGGCGGCTCCGGCGCAGTCGGCCTGGTTCTCTCCGGCCTGGAGACCCTGGAGTACCGCGGTTACGACTCGGCGGGCCTGGCCGTGCTGGACGGTGGCGAGCTCGGCGTGGTCCGCGTCCGCGGACGGGTCGCGGAGTTGCGCGCGGCGGTCGCCGGCGGGTTCGTGGACGCGGAGACGGCCATCGGCCACACCCGCTGGGCCACCCACGGCGCGCCCAGCGAGGCCAACGCCCACCCGCACGTCGACTCGGCCGGCCGCGTCGCCGTGGCCCACAACGGCATCATCGAGAACCACCGCGCGCTGCGCCGCGAGCTGGAGACGGCCGGCGCGACCTTCCGCTCGGACACCGACTCGGAAGTCCTGGCCCACCTGGTCCGCAAGCATCTCGACGCCGGCTGCGACCTCGCCGACGCGGTTCGAGGCGCAATTGGCGAGGCCCAGGGCACGCTGGGCATCGCGGTCGTCAGCGCGGACCACCCCGGGACCATCGTCGCCGCCCGGCGGGGCAGCCCCCTGGCGGTGGGCCTGGCCGAGGGCCGCAACCTGGTGGCCAGCGACGCTCTGGCCCTGGCCGCCCACACCAAGCGCGTGGTCTACCTCGAAGACGAAGACCTGGCGGTGGTGACCCCCGATGGCGTGACAATCCTCGACCGGACGGGCCAGGAAGCCAGCCGCGAAACCACCGAGATCGCCTGGGACGCCGTGGCCATCGGCAAGGAAGGCTACGAGCACTTCATGCTCAAGGAGATCCACGAGCAGCCCGGGAGCGTCGAGGACACCCTGCGCGGCCGCCTGGCCGGCTCGACCGTGAAAATCGAGACCGAGCTTCCCGCGGAGCTCTTCGCCAACCTCTCCCGCGTGGTCGTGGTGGCCATGGGCACCAGCTGGCACGCGGGGCTCATCGCCCGCAACATGATCGAGCGGATGGCGCGCCTGCCCGTGCAGGTCGACTACGCCGCCGAGTTCCGCTACCGCCATCCGGTGGTGGACGAAGGCACGCTGGTCCTGGCGATAAGCCAGTCCGGCGAGACCGCCGACACGCTGGAGGCCGTGCGCCTCGCCCGCCGCCTGGGGGTGCGCACCGCGGCGATAGTAAACGTGGTCGACTCCTCGATGAGCCGGGAGGCCGGCGGGGTGCTCTACACCCGCGCGGGTCCGGAGATCGGAGTGGCCAGCACCAAGGCTTTCACCTCGCAGCTGGCCGCGCTGTACATGATAGCCATCAGGCTGGGCCAGGCGCGCGGGACGCTCCCGGAAGAAGAGGCCGCCCGACGCATCGGTGACCTCCGCGCGGTGCCCGGCGAGCTCCGCCGGGTGTTGGAGGGCGCCGCCCACGTTGAGAAGATCGCCAGCAAGTACGCCGGCGCCAGGGACTGTCTCTTTCTGGGGCGCGGCTCGGGGTATCCGCTGGCGCTGGAGGGCGCGCTCAAGCTCAAAGAGATTGCCTACGTCCACGCCGAGGGCTATCACGCCGCGGAGATGAAGCACGGGCCCATCGCGCTCATCGACGAGAACATGCCCGTGGTGGTCCTGGCCCTGCACGGCCGCCGCTACGAGAAGATCATGAGCAACATCGAGGAGGTGAAAAGCCGCGGCGGCAAGGTGATCGCCATAGCCTCCGTCGGCGATGACGAGATCGCTGATCGCGTGGACGACGTGATCCACATCCCCGACGAGATCGGCATCATGAACGCGCTGACCGCGGTGATTCCTTTGCAGCTTTTCGCGTACTACGTGGCCGTCGAGCGCGGCTGCGACATCGACAAACCCCGAAATCTGGCCAAGAGCGTGACGGTGGAGTAAGCGTGGCAACTCAAACCGCAGAGACCGCAGAGAAGACCGAGAGCGCTCAGCAGAAAGGTGGTGCCGGCCGGCTGCTCTTCACCTGGACGCTGGTGACGCTGGCGATCCTGTGCCTCCTGGCCGCCGGCGGGTGGTTTGGAGTACGCTGGCACGCGAGACGCGTGCTGGCCGAGTTGGCCAGCGAGAGGGTATACATGGGGGCTTCCTTCCACCCGGCCTCCGTCCTGCTTGCCGAGGGGCAACTCAGCAAGCTCCCGGACTTCATCGTGTATCCTGTACTCTTGGAAGAGGCCCGGCAATATCCAGAAATGAACCACTCGTTTACAGCCTCGGGATCGAGCGGTGTCGAGAGCTACTACGCTCTCCTCTTGCTGGAAGCGAAGGCACGTGGGGGTCGCCAGGCACTGCTACCTGGTGCGGACACCCCGGAGCCCCTCCCCGGGGTCGAGGTTTGGGTCGGCAGGTTGCCGCGCCAGTTACTGGAGGACCTGTACTTAGCCGACAACGGCCCGGAAGTGACTCACCCCATACCGGGCTCCGGACTCATCAATGTCCTGGAACCGCATGATCCTCGCTGGCAAACGCCCAGCTCAAAGGATGAGTGCCGCGCAGCGCTGGAAAGGCTGGGTATTGTCAAAGCGGCCGCGAAAAAGAATGCTTCCTTGAGGAGCCTGAAGTGAGAGCAGCGCTGGCACTCGAAGACGGGCGCGTGTTCGTCGGCACTTCCTTCGCCGCCGAAGGCGTGACGTGCGGCGAGATCGTCTTCAACACCTCGATGACCGGCTACCAGGAGATTTCCACCGACCCGTCCTACTGCGGCCAGATCGTGACCATGACCTATCCGCTCATCGGCAACTACGGGGTCAACGACGAGGACGTGGAGTCCGACAAGCCGCAAGTCGCCGGCTTCGTGGTCCGCGAGCACTGCCGCGCCCCGAGCAATTTCAGGTCAAAAGGGACCTTCGGCGAGTGGCTGAGGTCCTACAACGTCGTCGCCGCCGAGGGCATCGACACGCGGGCGCTCACGAAGCATATCCGCGAGGCCGGGGCCATGCGCGCCTGCCTGGCTACCGGCGACTGGTCCGACGCGGACCTGGTCAAGAAGGCGCGGGAGTTCCCGGGCCTCGTGGGCCGCGACCTTGTCAAGGAAGTCACCTGCTCCGCGCCCTACGACTGGGAAGAGCCCGAGAACGCCGAGCACTTCGTAGTGGCCTACGACTTCGGCATCAAGCGCAGCATCCTCAAGTGTCTGGCGGCCGCCGGCTGCAGGGTCAAGGTGGTCCCCGCCTCCACGAAGGCGGACGAGGTTCTGGCGCTGGACCCCGACGGGATCTTTCTAAGTAACGGACCCGGGGACCCGGCCGGGGTGCCCTACGCCCACGAAGAGGTGCGCAAGCTTCTCGGCAAGCGGCCGATTTTCGGAATCTGCCTGGGCCACCAGATGCTGGGCCTGGCTTACGGTGGGAAGACCTTCAAGCTCAAGTTCGGGCATCGCGGCGCCAACCAGCCCGTGAAGGACTTGGCCACCGGGCGGGTGGAAATAACCTCCCAGAACCACGGCTTCTGCGTGGACCTGGACACTCTGCCCAAAGAGATCGAGACCAGCCATATCAACCTCAACGACAAGACCAGCGAGGGGCTGCGTCACAAGGAGATGCCGATCTACAGCGTACAGTACCACCCGGAGGCCTCGCCCGGGCCGCACGACGCGCGGCACCTGTTCAAGCGATTCGCGGACCTGATGAGCGAACACAAAGCGACGATGGGAACCTGACCATGATGAGAAGGCGAGAACACTTGGCTTTCCTCCTCGTCTGCCTGCCGGCGCTCGCGGCCCCCTGGGGGTGCGGACCGAGGCAAGCCACGCGGACGGCTGGCCCGCAGCCACCCACCCAGCAGTCCGGGGATTTCGTGATAAAGGTATCGAGCGCCCCGGGTAACCCCGGGAAACCGATCTTCAAGGTGGGCAATTGGTCAACCGGCAATCCGGACGACCTCGTTCCGCGAGTCAAGGCGCTGGGAAGGGACGTGACCGTCGTTATCGTCGGGGACGCCGATTGTCCGTTCAAACATATAATGACCGCGCTGGACGCATGTGCCCGGGCCAACCACACAAAGGTAGCCTTCCGCCCTCCCCTCGGCGGTACCGGGAAGAGAGACAAACTTCCACGTTCTGGGGGAGACCGCCAATGACCAAGCACATTTTCGTTACCGGCGGAGTGGTCTCCTCGCTGGGCAAGGGCATCACCAGCGCCGCGCTGGGGCTGATAGTCAAGCGCATGGGGCTCAACGTGCAGCTCCAGAAGATGGACCCCTACCTCAACGTGGACCCCGGGACCATGAGCCCCTTCCAGCACGGGGAGGTCTACGTCACCGAGGACGGCACCGAGACCGACCTGGACCTCGGCCACTACGAGCGCTACACCTCGGTGGACTGCTCACGCGAGTCGAACTACACCTCCGGGCAGATTTACAGCTCGGTCATCGAGAAGGAGCGCCGCGGCGACTACCTGGGCAAGACCGTGCAGGTGATCCCCCACGTCACCGACGAGATCAAGAAGGCCATCACCAGCCTGGACGGCCCCCACAACGACGTGGTCATCACCGAGCTGGGCGGCACCGTGGGAGACATCGAGGGCCTGCCCTTTCTCGAAGCCATAAGGCAGTTCCGGCACGACTTCCCCCGGGCCGACGTGGCCTACATCCACCTGACCCTGGTGCCCTACCTGCACGCCGCCGGTGAGATGAAGACCAAGCCCACCCAGCAGTCGGTCGGCAAGCTCCGGGAAATCGGCATCCAGCCCGACGTGCTCATCGCCCGCACCGAGAAGCACATGACGGAAGAGATGTACGAGAAGATATCGCTCTTCTGCAACGTGCGCCGCGAGGCGGTCATTGAGGAGAAGGACGTGGACACCTCCATCTACGAGGTGCCCCTCAGGCTCGTGGAGCAGGGCCTGGACACCGTGCTCGCCGAACTCCTGGGCCTGGGCCCGCGCCACGTGGACCTGTCTGACTGGGACGCCTTCGTGGAGCGCATCCGCAACCCCAAGACGACCGCCAGGATCGCCGTGGTCGGCAAGTACATCGCCCTGCAGGACGCTTACAAGAGCATCTACGAGGCGCTGACGCACGCCGGCGCGCATCACGGCGCCAAGGTCGAGATTATGCGCGTCGACAGCGAAGAGGTCGAGAAGGACGGCGCGGAGAAGCACCTCGCCGGGGTCGACGGCGTCCTGGTTCCCGGGGGATTCGGCGTGCGCGGCATCGAGGGCAAGGTCGCCGCGGTCAGGTTCGCGCGAGAGAAACGCGTGCCGTTCTTCGGCATATGTCTGGGCATGCAGTGCGCGGTGATCGAGATCGCCCGGGAGGTCCTCGCCCTGCAAGGCGCCAACAGCGCGGAGTTCGACGAGAAAACGCCCCACCCGGTGATCGCCCTCATGGACGAGCAACGCAAGGTAACGAAGATGGGCGGTACCATGCGGCTGGGCTCCTGGCCCTGCAAGCTGGCCGACGGCAGCAAGGCCCGCGCGGCCTACCGCGAGAGCGAGATCGGCGAGCGCCACCGCCACCGCTACGAGTTCAACAACGAATACCGGGAGAAGTTCAAAGGCGCGGGCGTGGCTTTCAGCGGGCTCGGCCCCGACGGCCAACTGGTGGAGATCATCGAACTCCCGGACCACCCCTGGTTCGTCGCCGGGCAGTTCCACCCCGAGTTCAAGAGCCGGCCGCTGGCCCCCCACCCGCTCTTCCGGGACTTCGTGGGCGCAGCTGTCAAGCAGGCGGGGGGCTAGATGCCCAAGCGCACCGACATCAGGAAGATACTGGTCATCGGTTCAGGCCCGATCGTCATCGGCCAGGCCTGCGAGTTCGACTACTCCGGCACCCAGGCCTGCCGGGCACTGATGAGCGAGGGCTACGAGGTGGTGCTGCTCAACTCCAACCCGGCCACCATCATGACCGACCCGGAAACCGCCCACCGCACCTACGTCGAGCCCATCACCCTCGAAATCCTCGAGAAGATAATCGCCGCCGAGAAGCCCGACGCGCTCCTGCCCACCCTCGGCGGGCAGACCGCGCTGAACATCGCGGTGGCCGCCTCGGAGGCCGGCGTGCTCGAGCGTCACGGCGTGGAGATGATCGGCGCGGACTACGCGGCCATCCACCGCGCCGAGGACCGCGAGGAGTTCAAGGAGGCCATGAAGCGCGCCGGCGCCGAGGTGCCCCGCAGCAGCGCGGTTTACAATGTCGAGGAGGCCGTGAAGTTCGCGGAGGAGATCGGCCTGCCTCTTGCGATACGCCCGGCCTTCACCATGGGCGGCACCGGCGGCGGCTTCGCCTTCAACATGGACGAGCTCCGCGAGGCGGTGCGCACCGGCCTCGACGCCAGCCCCATCACCGAGGTGCTGGTCGAAGAGTCGGTGCTGGGCTGGAAGGAGTTCGAGCTGGAAGTGATGCGCGACCGCGCCGACAACGTGGTCATCGTCTGTTCCATCGAGAACCTGGACCCCATGGGCATCCACACCGGGGACTCCGTAACCCTGGCCCCCGTGCAGACGCTCTCGGACCCCGAGTACCAGGCCATGCGCGACGAGGCCATCGCCATCATACGTGAAATCGGCGTGGAGACCGGCGGCTCCAACATCCAGTTCGCGGTGGACCCCGATACCGGGCGCCGCGTGGCCATAGAAATGAACCCCCGCGTCTCGCGCTCCAGCGCGCTGGCCTCGAAGGCCACGGGTTTCCCCATCGCCAAGATGGCCGCCAAGCTGGCCGTCGGCTACACGCTGGAGGAGATCCCCAACGACATCACCCGCAAGACCCCGGCCAGCTTCGAGCCGACCATCGACTACTGCGTCGTCAAGGTCCCGCGCTTCACCTTCGAGAAGTTCGCCGCCGCCGAGCCGCTCCTGGGCATCAGCATGAAGTCCGTGGGCGAGACCATGGGCATCGGCCGGACCTTCCGCGAAGCGCTGGGCAAGGCGCTCCGGGGCCTGGAGACCGGGCTGACCGGGCTCGACGAGCGCGGAGAGGCCTCCCTGGGTCCGGAGGGCACGGACCTCACCAGCATCCTCGCTCAGCCGCGTCCAGAGCGGGTCTTCGCCGTCAAACGCGCGCTCAAGGAGGGGCTGAGCCCGGAGCGCATCGCCGAGCTGACCACCATCGATCCCTGGTTCATCGACCAGATCGCCCGGGTTATAGAAACGGAAGATGAGGTCAAGGCCCGGCGCGGCGATGGAAAGCTCTACGCCGAACTCCTGGAAAAGGCCAAGCGCGACGGCTTCAGCGACGCGCAGATCGCCAGGCTCGTCGGCGCAACCGAGGATCAGGTATTCGACTGGCGGCGCGAGTCGGACCTGCCCCCGGCCTTCAAGCTGGTGGACACCTGCGCGGCGGAGTTCGAAGCCTACACGCCCTACTACTACTCGACGTTCGAGCGCGAGGACGAGAGCCGGGCGGGCAGCTAGTCCGCCCCGGAACCCAGCCGCTTGGACATCACCACGCTGTTGCCCAGCCGGTTATAGATCACCCGGTCCATGACCTTGCGGGTGATGGCCAGGCCGAAGCCCCCGGGCCGCTTGCCATCGGCCTCGCGCCGGCGGGCCACCTCGGCAGGACCGTGCTCCGGGTCGACCAGCGGGTCGGGCACCTCTCCCGGCTCAAAGCCCACGCCGAGGTCCTCGACCTTGAAAACGATCTCGCCGGGGAACAGGCAGTAGCTGATCCGCACCGGCTTGACCAGGTCGTGGCGGTTGCCCCACTCCACAGCGTTGGTCACCACCTCGTTGATGACGATCTTTATGTCCTCCAACTCGAGGGGAGACAGGTGATGCCCGGACAAGAGCTCAAAAAGGTGCTCCACGCGCTCGACGTGCTCCCGCCGGCTGCCGGCGGTGATCTCAACCCATTGGGACCGGGCCTGCACCTCCACGGACGTTTCGGCGAGGTCCAGGCCCCCCCGGTCGGCGTGCAGCGCGGCGACCACCGCCGCTCGCAAATCGGCCAACTCAAATGGCTTGGCCAGGAAGCGCACGGCCCCGGCGTTGGCGCTGTCGAGAATGGCTTGCTTCGATGGATACCCGGTGATGACCACGAACCCCACCCGGGGATGCTCGCTCCGGGTCCGGCGGACCAGCTCGATCCCGTCGATGCGCGGCATGCTCACGTCGACCACCGCGGCGTCGAAGTGCTCGGCGGCCAGGGCCTCCAGCGCTTCCTGGCCGTCGCCGACGGTCCGAACCTCGAACCCCAGATTGGTCAGGTACATGAGCAGCAGGTCCTGCATCTGGGGCTCGTCGTCGGCCACCAGGATGCGCATGCCCTCGAACTCCATCGCCATCGCTCATAACCTCGACAGTCAGCCTGCATTCAGTATACGGCGAAGCAACGCGTAATCAAAGAGCCTTAACCCCGAAAGCGCCACGCGCCAGCATGGCCGGCGGCGGAAGCGCCGCCGGGAGTGCGACATGCGTTGCCGTAACAAGCAACCCGCGTTCGCGCCAGAGCATTTCCCGCAATGCCAACCGTTGAAACAAGTTGACCCCACGCTTATATATGTGTACACTGTAGTTACCAGTGATCATGAACAGATAGCATCTCCGCGCCGGGCTTGACTATCATCGACTGGCAGACGGCATCATGCGCCCGGCGAGCTTCAGGGGGGAAAAGTTGAAGCCCCGGGACACTCACTTCGTCAAGGTTCTGGTCGACAGCGGGGTGATCTCCTTCAAGGAGGCCGGCTCACTGGAGGAGCAGCAGGAAGCGCTGCTCTCCGAAACCGGTGAGAGCAAGCCGGTATGGGATATCGCCGTCGACGGCGGGATGATCACCCGCCACCAGGCCGAGCGCTTCCTTGCCAGTGCCGACGGCCCGGAAAAAGCCGCCGGTGCATCCCGCAAGGAGAACACCCAGGAACTGGCGCCGCTGAAGCCCGCCGAGGCCGGTCCTCCGGCCGGAAGCTGGGCGGGTACGTGCTGATCAGCAAGCTGGGCCAGGGCGGGATGGGCGCGGTGTACAAGGCCCGCCAGGAGTCGATGGACCGCACGGTGGCCATCAAGGTGCTGCCCCGCAACCTGGCCAAGAACCAGGAGTTCATCGAGAGGTTCCTGCGCGAGGCCCGGGCCGCCGGGAGGCTCGGCCACCCCAACATCGTGGCGGGCATCGACGCCGGTTTCGCCGATGGCTATTACTACTTCGCCATGGAGTACGTGGAGGCCCGCAACCTGGGCGACCGGCTCGACGAAGGTTCGCTCGACGAGGACGAGGTCATCCGCATCGGCAAGCAGATGGCCGAGGCCCTGGACCATGCGCACGCCGCAAACATCGTCCATCGCGACGTCAAGCCCGAGAACATCCTGGTCACGCTCGGCGGGCAGGCCAAGTTGTGCGACCTTGGCCTGGCGCGCTCCACCGGCGAGGACATGCGCATCACCCAGGCGGGCATGACGGTGGGCACGCCCTACTACGTATCGCCGGAGCAGGTGCAGGGCAAGGAGCCCGACATCCGCGCGGACATCTACTCGCTGGGAGCCACGCTGTACCACCTGGTCACCGGGCAGCCGCCGTTCGACGGCGAGACCCCCATGGCGGTGATGCTGAAGCATCTCAACGAGACGCCGCCCAGCCCCCGGGACGTGCGCCCCACGGGGGTGAGCCCGGCCCTGGAGGCGATCATCCTCAAGATGATGGCCCGCCACCAGGAGAATCGCTATCAGACGATGGATCAGGTGGCTTCGGACCTTCACAAGGCGGCCAGCGGGGCGATTCCTTCGGCCCTGACCGGGACGATGGCCGCAAGGCGGCGGGGCTCTCGCCGCCGGTCGGGGACCACCAGCGGGACCCGCGCCACGCGGCCGATCAGCACCCGCAGCGCGCAACCGGTGGAGGATGAAGGCCGACGCCTGCCGGTGAAGCTGATTGCCATCGCCGCGGCGCTGGTGGCGCTGGTCGGCATGGTGATTGCGGCGGTGGTGCTCAAGAGCGACAAGCCGGACGGCAATGGCGATAACGGGGTAATTGTCCGGCCGGACCCCGAGAAGGAGCGCTTGCAGAAGCTCGCCGGCGAGCTGAAACTCATCCGCGGCTATGAGCAGAAGAACCCCGGGGAGTACGGCAGGCTGATCGAGCGCTACACCGGCTTCCTGGGCAAGGCGGCGGGAACCAGGTACGAAGCCGAGGTCCGCGATGCGCTGGCCGCGGTGCAGAAACGCCGCGACCAGGACAAGTCCAAGGAGCGTCTCCAGAAGCTGGCTGCGGATCTGGAGGCGATCTCCACCTTCGAGAAGGGCAACGCCGGGAAGTACGCGGAGGTCATCTCCCGATACACCACCTTCGCGACCGGGGCGGCCGGGACCGAGTTCGAGGGAAAGGCCCAGGCGGCCATAGCGGCGACGACGACGCGGAGAAAGCACAGGGCCCGGGAGCTCCTGTCCGAAACGACGCGGGCCGTCGCGGCAAGCCGCAAGGCCGGCAGGTTCGGAGAGGCGCTGGCCAGGCTCGCCGCGTTCCCCGGCAAGTACGGCGGCGACGTGAAGACGGAGCTCGGCGAGCTTGAGAAGGCGGTGCGCGCGGCCGGCAGAAGGAAATGGGGCGATATCCTCGCGGAGGCCCGCAAGCTGTCGAAGGCCGGCAAGTTCGACGATGCCAAAAGGAAGGCAATTGAAGGAAAGACGTTGGGCCTGGTGCAGATCGACAAGGAGATCGCCGCCGCCCTGGCCCAGGTCGAGAAGGACCGCCGGGCCCACCAGGACGTTGCGACCGCCGGCTTCCGCAAGAAATACGCCGACTTCGCCAGGGAGTTCGGGAAGCTGATGGCCGCCGGCAAGTTCGACGAGGCGGTGAAGAAGGGCCAGGCGCTGCGCGGCAAACTCACCCCCGATCTCGAAACCCGGCTGGCCGAAGACCTCGCCCTGGCCTCCGGCGCCGTCGGGTTCATCAAGAAGCTGCGCGGCCGGCTGGCGAAGGCCAGGCGGGGCGCTTTCACCGCGAGGCTGCCCATCGGCCAGCGGGGCCGCTTCCAGAGCTACGATCCCCGCACCGACGGGATCAACTTCAAGTTCGGCCCGGGCAGCACCACGCTCAAGACGACGGACTTCAAGGGCGAGATGCTGCTCGGGCTGGCCGGGAAGGCCGCGGGCGGGAAGCTCTCGGCGGCCGAGTCGCGGGGCGCGGCCTGTTACCTCCTGTCCAGGGGCGAGGCCAAGGGGGTTGCCGCACTCCTGAAGGAAGCCAAGGCCGGCGGTCAGAAGGTGGCTGACCTCGAAAAGCGTCTGGCGGTCATCGCCAAGGGAGCCAAAGAGGTCGAGGCCGAAAGGCTGCTGGCGCGCTTCGACGATCTGGTCAAGCGCGAGAACTGGGCAGGCGTCGCCAGCGCGGGAAGTCAGCTCCTGAAGGAATACGGCGGGACGAGGGCGGTCAAGGCCCGCGCGGACCTCGCCAAGCTGGTCGCCACGGCCATGGAGAAATCCTCGCCGCTGCAGACTTACACGTTGACCTTCCAGGAAGGCCAGCCGATCAAGGTCGCCGGGGTGGCCAGCTACAGCGGCACCGAGAATTCATACCTCTACAACTACGCCTCCCACGTTGACGCGGAACACAGCAGTGCGAAAGAAACCCTGTGCGCCAAGGCGTTCGTGCCGGTTATCCGCTTCGCGCTCACCCGCCGGGAGGGCGGCCCGCTGCCCGACGACGCCCGGATACTCTCGGCCAAGCTGCTCATCTGCAAGACCAAAGCTTATGTTCCTTACCTGGAGCTGCGCCGCTTGACGACTCCCTGGAAGGAGAAACAGGTCACCTGGAACTCCGCCGCGACGGGCCGGAAGTGGAAGATGCCCGGCGGCGACGTGAAGGCCAAGCCTTGCGCGGCCCTGGACCTCCCCGCGCTGTACGCGAAGGCGGGGTCCCGCATGTCGGAACCGGCCAAGAAGATATGGCACGGACCTTACTGGTGCGAGTTCGACGTGACCGAGAGCCTGGCCGCGGCTCTCACGGAAGGCAAGAACTACGGCTGGCGGATGAACGCCTTCAAGAACAAGGCGCACGACGAGTTCTCTATGAACATTGTCAAATTCGCCGGCAGCAGGTATGACGAAGACAAGAGCCTGCGCCCCAAGCTGATCCTCAAGGTCCGCTGCCGGCGCTTGAAGGGCGACACGGGATCCGAGACGAAGGGTGCGAACTCCTTCCGCGCAGTCTGGCAGAAGCTGAAGACCAACGCCGGCCCGGAGGCGCGCGGAAGCCTGCAGCGATCCTGCACCAAGATGTTTTTCGACTCCAAGCGCAAGCGCTGCGCGCTGCTCGGCGGGTGGGTCTTCCGGTTCCAGGCCGTGAACGACGTGTGGTCCCTGGACGTTGCCGCCGGCAAATGGACCCGTTTGGCCAAGCACACCCCGGACGCGGACGGCAAGAGCCACCCGCGCCCCGGCTCGCTCTCGACGAAGCCCTGCGCCTACGATCCAGTCAACGACCTCTATCTGAATGCCAACGGCTGGGCCTTCGATCCGGACACCAACAAATGGAAGATGCTGTTCAAGAACCTCCTTTTGAGGGAGAAGCGCCGCTTCGCGCTGGCCTGGTGCCCGCCCCGCGGGAAGTTCCTGGCCGGCAGCGGCAAACTCGGCGGCGCGGCGTGGCTGGACGTCAAGACCGGCGCGGTTGCCCAGGTGACTCGTGACTCGAAGGTTAAGGTCGCCACCTTCCTGGACGGCGGGATGGTCTGGGTGCCGACGCTCAAGCGCTTCATCGGGTTCGGCGGCTATCACTGGACTGAGAAGCTGAGCTGCGATGATACCTGGAGCTTCGACCCGGCCACGGGCAAGTGGCAGAATCTGAAACCGAAGCATCGGCCGCCGGCGCGCGACGCGCACAAGCTGGTCTGGCATGCGGGGGCCGGAGCGGTGGTGCTCTTCGGCGGGGAGACCGGGGTGAAGAAACCGCTCACCGACCTGTGGGTCTTCGACCCCACCAAGGGCGACTGGCTGGAGATCAAAGCCCGGCCCGCACCTTCCGCCCCGGGCTCGACCTGCTACGACGCGGCCAACGACGTTTTCGTCCTCTTCACCGAGAAGACCGCGGAAACCTGGGCTCTCAGGCTGGTACGCGGCAAGAGGTAGCCCGCCCGGCCGGGGTGGTTCGACCCAATCCATTTGACATCGGCCCTCTGCGCCTCTAGAATCCCATTCCCATGATTCAGAAGCCGGGCATGCCCGACCTGCACACCCATACTTTCCTCTCCGACGGGGATCTCTGTCCCGCGGAGCTCTTCGCCCGTGCCGAGCACGCCGGCATCACTGCCATTGCCGTCACCGACCACGTCGACTGGGCAACCGTCGAAACCACCGTCCCGGCCATCGTTGCCGCCTGCGAGGCGGAGTGCTCCGGCGGGAAGCTGCTGGCCCTGCCCGGCGCGGAGATCACCCACGTCCGGCCCGGGCAGATCGCCAAACTGGCCGAGCGCTGCCGGCAGCTGGGCGCCAAGGTCATCCTGGTCCACGGCCAGACCATCGTCGAGCCGGTGCCCGAGGGCACCAACCGCGCGGCCATCGAAGCCGGGGTTGACGTCCTGGCCCACCCCGGGCTGATCACCGCCAAGGAAGCGGCGCTGGCCGCCGAGATGGGCGTGCGCCTGGAGGTCTCCGCGCGGCAGGGACACTCCCTGACCAACGGGCACGTGGTTCGCACCGCGCGGGCCGCCGGAGCGGAGCTCACCTTTGGAAGCGACGGCCACGCGCCGGGCGACTACCGCGGCCGGGAAATGGCCCTCAGAATTCTGCGCGGCGCGGGTCTGGACGAGGCCGCCGCCGCCGAAGCGCTGGAAACAGGACTGCGCCTGCTCAACGCGCGGTCCGAAACGCAGACGTAGGAGGCGCATGATGCGGCGAAATGGTGCCATGCTCACAGCCCTGATCCTGGTGGTCGCCGGCTGCACGGGCGGCGAGCGCTACTCCACCGAGGAGCACGCCAACAAGGTCGAGGCCCCCCTGCTGCCGGCCACGCACTTCCAGGTGGTGGACATCCCCGTCCCCGCCGTCTTCCGCTTCGAGCGCAAGAACTCCGTGATCTCCACGAGCACCGACGGACGAAGCGCCAATCTGGTCTACAAGGGACGGGCCCACATCGAACGCGTGGCCAACTTCTACAGCGACCACATGCCCGGAAGGGGATGGAAACACCAGAAGACTCAGGTTGTCGGCTCGCGGTACATCCTGGAGTTCATCAAGGGCAAGAAGCCGGAGCGCTGCCAGGTAACCATCGAGAAAGGCGCGATGGGCTCGGTCCGCACTACCGTGGACCTGAACTGAGGAACGGGAAAAGCTCATGGCCCGCAAGAAGCAACACAAGAGAGACGCGGACATCTTCCAGCGGACCTTCGCGGGGGCCTTCCAGCAGATCAGCGGCGCCGGCCTGACCATCGCGGCGGTGCTGGTCGGCCTGCTGCTGCTGATCGCCCTGCTGTGGGGTTTCTCCACGTCGCAGGAGGAAGACCGGCAGCGTGACTGGGAGAAGATCGGCGAGGTGCTGGTCGAGCCCGTCCCCAAGAAGCAGCGCGAGCGCATGGAGGAGGTCGTCGCCGAGATCAAGACCTCCGAGGCGCGCGCCATGGCGCTGTTCATCTCCGCTAACCTGTATCGCGATCACGCCGTCCTGCCAACCACCCTCAGGATCGAGCGCGCGGAGATGCTCAAGAAGTCCCGCCGACGCTACGAGGAGCTCCTGAAGGAATACCCCAAGCACCGCCTGGCCCCCGAGGCCCGGGGACGCATGGCCAAGGTCATGGAGGACTCCGAACTTCTGGACGACGCTTACAAAGCTTTCGCCGAAGCCGCCACCGCCTGCCAGGACACCGACTTCGCCCTGATGCAAGGACACCTGCTCTACGGCCAGGCGCGCTGCGCCCGGAAGCTGGGCCGGCCGGAGGAAGCCCTGCGCCTCCTGGAGCGAGCCCTGGCCAAGGACCCCCGCGCGGGCAAAGGCGGCTGGAGGCTCGCCGCAGAACACATGCTCAACACGCTGCGCAAGTCGTCCAAGAGCCTGATTGTCCAGGGCGCCCAGCCCGACGAGCCCCCGAAGGACGAGGAGAAGAAGCCCGGGAAGACCGGAAGCGAAAAGCCCGAAAAGGGCGCGGAAAAGCCCAAGGGCGCCCCCAAAGCGGGCTCCCGGGGCCAAGGGGTAAAATCGCCCGCAGGGTCTTGACACCGGACAATCAGGAGCTACTCTTGGGCCGGGGGAAACAAAGCTTCGGCTCGAAACCTTGAGACCAGAAAGGGTTTTCCATGGCGGACTTCGACAAGATCTCCGAGTTGCTCCAGAAGGGCAAGGCCAAGGATGTCGAGGCGCTGGTACAAGCGGCCGCCGATGAAGGCGTGGCCCCCGGCGACATCCTCGCGAAGGGCCTGATCGCCGGCATGTCCGTGGTCGGCCAGAAGTTCAAGAAAAACGAAGTCTACGTGCCCGAGGTGCTCATCGCCGCCCGGGCCATGAACTCCGGCATGAAGGTGCTTGAGCCGCTGCTGGCCGAGGCCGGGGTCGAGCCCCTGGGCACCGTGGCCATAGGCACGGTCAAAAACGACCTCCACGACATCGGCAAGAACCTGGTATGCATGATGCTCAAGGGCGCGGGCTTCCAGGTCGACGACCTGGGCATCGACGTGCCCCCCGAGAAGTTCGTGGAATCCGTCAAGAACGGCGCGCAGGTCGTGGGCCTCTCGGCGCTGCTGACCACCACCATGCCGCAGATGAAAGCGGTCATCGACGCCCTCAAGGAGGCCGGCTGCGACGCCAAAGTGATGATCGGCGGCGCCCCGGTGACCCAGGCCTACGCCGAGGAGGTCGGCGCCGACGGCTACGCGCCCGACGCGGCCAGCGCGGTTGACGAGGCCAAGAAGCTGATCGGCGTGGCTTAGCCGCGACGGCTGAATGAGATGCACGGGGGGCTCCGAGGAAATCCCTCGCGCTTTGGCAGCACCATGAGCCCCGAAGCCCGCAAGGACCTCTCCGAACCCGCCGCGGGAATTGCGCCCGGCGACCGGCTGGAACTGCTGGTCCCCGCCCTGGACGGGGACGGCGAGCGCCTGGACCGCTGGCTGGCCGCGCGCCTGCGGGACTGCTCACGCAGCTACGTGCAGCGCCTGATCCGCTCCGGGCTGGTGCTCCTCGACGGGGAGAAGGCCAAGGCCTCCAAGGGAGTCGCCGGCGGCGAACGCCTGGAGATAGAGTTCCCCGAGGCTGAGACCGAACCCGCCGCGGTGCCCGAGGACATTCCCCTCTCAATTCTTTACGAGGACGACGCGCTCATGGTGGTCGACAAGCCCGCGGGCATGGTCACCCACCCCTCCTGCGGCCACGCCCGGGGGACGCTGGCCAACGCCGCGGCCTTTCACTGCCAACGCCTCTCGACCGTGGGCGGCCCGGTGCGCCCGGGGATCGTCCACCGCCTGGACATGGACACCAGCGGCCTGCTGCTCGTCGCCAAGACCGACTCGGCCCACCGTGAGCTGGCCCGCCAGTTCGCCGAGCGCGAAGTCAGGAAGCGCTACCTGGCCCTGGTCCACCGGACCATGAATCCGCCGGAGGGGGTCATCGAGAAGGCTCTGGGGCGCCATCCCAAATGGCGCAAGAAGCAGGCGGTGCTCCGCTCCGGCGGCCGGCCGTCGCGCACCGAGTACCGCACGCTGGAGCGGCTGGGTGCCCGCAGCTACCTGGAGCTCCGCCCGCACACCGGCCGGACCCACCAGCTCCGGGTCCACCTGGCCTCGGCGGGCTGCCCCATCCTCTGCGACGCTCTTTACGGCAAAGAGCTGGAGTTCCCGGCCGGAGAGCCCGTCCTCGGCCGCCAGGCGCTGCACGCCGCGACCATCGAGTTCAAGCATCCGGCCAGCGGCCAGACCGTGTCCTTCGGCGCCCCGCCCCCCGCCGATTTCCAGGCGGCGCTCCAACGCCTGCGCGGAGCCTCGACACCCAAGGAGGAGTCCCACTGATGCCCGCCTGGAACTACATCCTGCGCGGCGGCTGGCTGGTCGACGGCACCGGCGCCGAGCCCGCCGTCGGCGACCTGGCCGTGGAGGACCAGTTCCTCGACGCCGTCGGCGAGCTGCCACCGGCACCTGCCGACGACACCGCCGCCGTCAAGGTCCTGGACTGCTCCGGCCTGGCCGTGGCCCCCGGCTTCATCGACGCCCACACCCACAGCGACATGTCCCTGCTGGGCGCCCCGGAGGCCGACACCCACGTGGCCCAGGGGGTGACCACCAACATCTGCGGCAACTGCGGCTCGTCGGCCTTCCCGGCCTCGGGACCCGGCGCCGAGCGCCTGCTGGAGAGCGGTGAGCGCTACGGCCTGAAGAGCGACTGGCGGGACCTGCCCGGCTTTCTCAAGCAGGTCGAGAAACGCCCCTCGGCCATCAACCGGAGCCTGCTGGTGGGGCACGGCGCGATTCGCTCCTCGGTGATGGGCTACGGCGACCGCGCGCCCACCGACGAAGAGCTCGCCACCATGTGCGACGAGGTCCGCAAGGCCATGGAGCTGGGCTGCCTGGGCCTATCCACCGGCCTCATCTACCCGCCGGGCATCTACTCCCAGGTGGAGGAGATCGTCGAACTGGCCAAGGCGGCCGCCGCCGCGGGCGGCATCTACGCCAGCCACATCCGCGGCGAGGGCAAGACCCTCGAGGCCGCTGTGAAGGAGTTCCTGCGCGTCGGCCGCGAGGCCAGGATTCCCCTGCAACTCAGCCACCTGAAGGTCAGCGGCCAGGAGAATTGGGATAAGATCGACTGGCTGCTGGAAACGCTCGAGAAGGCCCGCAGCCGGGGCCGGCGCCTGACCGCCGACCGCTACCCCTACACCGCCAGCGAAACCAGCCTCGACGTGCTGCTGCCCGCCTGGGCCTTCGACGGCGGCCACGACAAGGAGATGGAGCGCCTGGAGGGCAAGGGCACCCGCGCGCGCCTGGCCAAGGAGATATCCGAGGCCAACCCCGACCCGGAGTTCTGGAAGCGGGTGGTGGTCAGCTCGGTTTACGAAGAGTCCCTGAAGGACCTCTCCGGCCGTTCCGTGGCGGAGATCGCCGCCGAGCGCGGGAAACCGGTGCTTGACACCTACTTCGACATCCTGGTGGAGGACAACGCCAGGACCTACGCGATGTACCACAAGCTCAGCGAGGAACACCTCGAAAGGATCCTCAAGCTGCCCTGGGTGATGATCGGCTCGGACTCCTCGGCGTGCGGCGCGACCGGCCCCACCGCGGTCGGGCACCCCCATCCGCGGGGCGCCGGCTCCTTCGCGCGCGTTCTGGCCCGCTACGTCCGCGAGAAGAAGATACTCTCGCTGGCCGAGGCGGTCCACAAGATGACCGGGCTGCCGGCCGACACTTTCGGCCTCGCCAAGCGCGGCCGGCTGGAGGCCGGCTGTTACGCCGACCTGGTGGTCTTCGACCCCGAGAAGATCACCGACCGCGCCAGCTACCGCACGCCCAAGAAACTCGCCGAGGGCATCGTCCACGTCTTCGTCAACGGGCGGCCGGTGATGCTGGGCGGCGAGCGCACCGACGAGCGCCCCGGACGGCTCCTCCGCCGGGAGAACGGGAAATGAGAGAACCGACTGTTCTGGTGTCCAGCTCGTTCATCCCCTCGCCCGGGGATCCGGAGGGCAACTACCTGGCCACCGTGGCGATGTCCTACGCCGACTCGGTGCGCCTGGCCGGCGGCGTGCCGCTGGTCGCCCCGCCGCTGGACGACGACGCCCAGGTCCGCCAGGTCCTGGAGCGCTGCGAGGCCGTCCTGATGGTCGGCGGGCCGGACCTCCTGCCCGCCAGCTACGGCCAGGAGCCGCACCCGGAAGCCAAGCCCATGCACCCCAGGCGGAACGCCTCCGACCTGCTCCTGGCCCGGGCGACGGTGGACTCCGGCAAGCCTTTGCTCGGCATCTGCGGGGGACACCAGGCGGTCAACGTGGCCCTCGGCGGGTCGCTCCACCAGCACATCCCCGACATGCCCGAACTGGTCGGTACCGACAACCACGTCAGCCAGATACCCAACGACAACTGCCACATGATCCGCATCCAGCCGGGCAGCCGCCTGGAACGCATACTGGGCGCCACGGAGCTGGAGGTCAACAGCGCCCACCACCAGGCCGTCGACTGCCTGGGCGAGGGACTGCGCGCGGTGGCCTGGTCACTGACCGGGGTCATCGAGGGAATCGAGGGTACCGACCCCGACCGCTTCCTGATCCTGACCCAGTGGCACCCCGAGCGGCTGGCGGTCGACCCGCCGGACGGCGACTGGGGGCCCCGCCCTGGCCCCGGCAGGGCGGATCAGCTGGCGATATTCAAGGCGCTGGTCGCGGCCGTCCGCGAGTAGACCGCTCCGGCTATTTCTTCCCGGCGGGCGCGGCCGCCGGCTTCTTCTTCTGCCCCGCCAACCACTTGATCGCCGTCGGCACGTCCCAGGTGTGGCCGCCCTTGAAGACCGTCACGCGCACCGGCCCGGCCGTGCGCCGAAAGAGAACCTCGTGCTTGCGGCCCGCCTCCTTGACCGTCTCCTTGGCCAGCTCCGGGGGGACCTTCCCGCGCATGCCCTTGATCTGCGCTTCCGTGAGCTTCCGGTCCTTGTGGCCGTTGACCTCCGCCAGCACGTTGAAGGCCCGCAGCGAGTGGTTGGCCGGCACGATGCCGTCCTTGAGTCCGGCGTTGAGGTCCACCGCCATGCCTCGGGCGGCGGCCAGGAAGAATATCGGCGAGCGCTTGTGGTACTCGGCGTCGACCGCCTTGGAGGCTCCCGGGGCTCCCCCGCAGCACTTCTCCACGTCCTTGCCGTAGTCACCGCGCTGCTTGCGCCAGACGATCAGGTCGGAAATCCCGCACCAGGCCGAGACCCCCGCCCAGAGCTTGGGCGCGCGCCCGGCCATGACCATGGCCATGTGCCCGCCGCCGGAATGCCCCATGAGATAGATCCGCTTCTCGTCAACCGGCACCAGCTTCCTGGCGTGCGCCACCGCGTCGAGGACGTCCTGCACGGCCAGCTCGGAAGCGCAGGCCTCCGGGCGCTTGTTGGGCCCACGGTACTGCGGCCCGATGGCCGCCCAGCCGCGCTTCGAGCACTCGGCCAGCGCGGGCGCAGTGATGCCGCGGTTGCGCGACCAGGTGTGCAGGTGAACCAGCAGGGGGACCTTTCCGCCCTGGCGCTTGATCTCCGCGTCCGGCGGGCGGTAGAAGATGACCGGCTGCTCCGCCCCGTCCTTGCTGCTCTTGACCGTGAACGTCGTCGTGCGCGCGCGGCCGGGGTTCGTGTTCTGCGCGCCGCGAGCAACCGCCGCCCCCGCGCACGCCACAAGCGCCCCAACC
>CBDUSI010000040.1:0-35859 GCA_965370045.1 uncultured bacterium
GCGCAGCGCCGCGCTCGGCCCGCCGCGCTGTTTGCAGCGTCAGGCTTCGCTCCGGGTGCATCGATGTGAGGCGTGAGCCCGAAAGCAGCTCGGCGGAGGGTACGCCGCGCGCCGGCCGGAAGAACTCGCGCTCCCCGGCGACGAACCACAGGGCGGCGACGACGCCCGGGGCCAGGGCGGCGGCGGCCAGCCAGCGCAGAGCCTTCGACCTCACAGGATGAACTTGGCCACGTCGGCGTCCTCGATGACCCCGGCGAGCCGCTCCTCGACCATGGCGACGTCCACCACCACCTTCTGGCCCTTGCGCTCGGGGGCCTCGAAGGACAGGTCCTCGAGCAGGTGCTCCATGACGGTGGCCAGCCGCCGGGCGCCGATGTTCTGCGCGCGGGTGTTGGCGTCGGCGGCGATCTCGGCGATGCGCTTCACCGCGCCCGGCTTGAAGGAGAGCTTCACCCCCTCGGTGGCCATCAGGGCGACGGCCTGCTTGGTGAGCGCGCCGTCCGGCTCGGTGAGGATGCGCTCGAACTCCTTCGCGCCCAGAGACTCGAGCTCGACGCGGATGGGCAGCCGGCCCTGCAGCTCGGGCAGCAGGTCGGAGGGGCTCACCTGGCTGAAGGCCCCCGCGGCGATGAAGAGCACGTGGTCGGTGCGCACCAGGCCCCAGCGGGTGGCCACGCTGGCCCCCTCTATGAACGGAAGAAGGTCGCGCTGCACTCCCTCGCGGCTGACGTCCGGGCCGCGGGAGTCGGTGCGGGCGACCACTTTGTCTATCTCGTCGACGAAGACGATGCCCAGGTTCTGGCTCTTGTCCAGCCCGCGGCGCACCGCCGCGTCGCGGTCGATAAGCTCCCCGGCGGCCTCCTCGGCCAGCACCCGGCGGGCCTCGGCCACGGTCATCTTGCGGCGCACGCTGCGCCGGGGCATCATGTTCTCCAGCGCCTCCTGCAGCTCGATGCCCGCCTCGGCGTCGCCCATGGAGGTCATCACGTTGGCGATGGGCGAGCCCGAGGCCTGGGTTTCGATTTCCACATCGCGGCTGTCCATGTCGCCGGCGCGGAGCTTCTTGCGCAGGCGCTCGCGGGTCTCCGGCTTGGGCCCGGCTGCCCCGCCCTCCCCGACGGGCTCCGGCGCGGGCAGCAGCGCGTCCAGCAGGCGGTCCTCGGCGATCTCCGCGGCGCGCGTCCTGACCGCCTCGCGGGCGGCGCTCTCCTCCTCGCTGACCGCGGTCTTGACCAGGTCGCGGATCATGCTCTCCACGTCGCGGCCGTGGTAGCCGACCTCGGTGTACTTGGTGGCCTCGACCTTGATGAAGGGCGCGCCGACCAGCGCGGCCAGGCGCCGGGCGATCTCGGTCTTGCCCACCCCGGTGGGGCCGATCATGAGGATGTTCTTGGGGGCCACCTCGTCGCGCAGCTCGGCTGGGATTTTCTGCCGGCGCCACCTGTTGCGCAGGGCCACGGCCACCGCGCGCTTGGCCTTGTCCTGCCCGATGATGTGGCGGTCGAGCGCGGCGACTATCTGCCGGGGGGTGAGGTCCTTGAATTCCGTGTGACTGGCCACGGCTCGCCTACTTCTCCAGCTTCTCGACGGTGATTTCGCGGTTGGTGTAGATGCATATCTCCGCGGCGATCTCCAGCGAGCGGCGCGCGACTTCTTCGGCGGAGAGCTTCGTCTCGGCCAGGAGCGCGCGGGCCGCGGCGCGCGCGTAGCCCCCGCCCGAGCCGGCCGCCAGGGTGTCGTCGTCGGGCTCGAGCACGTCGCCGGAGCCGCCGACCAGCAGCATGCCGTCGGCGCCGGCGACCAGCATCACCGCCTCCAGCCGGCGGAGCGAGCGGTCCGTGCGCCAGTCCTTGGCCAGCTCCACCGCCGCGCGGCGCACCGAGCCGCCGTACTCCGAGAGGCGCTTCTCGAACCTCTCTATCAGCGCCAGGCCGTCGGCCGCCGCGCCGGCGAAGCCGACCAGCACCCCGCCCTCGCCCAGCCGCCGGATCTTGGCGGCCTTGCTCTTGATCATCTGGTCGCCGAGGGTCACCTGCCCGTCGGCGGCCATGGCGACTTCCTTCCCGCGGCGGACCAGCAGGACGGTGGTTGAGTGGCTGGGTTTGCTCATGGCCTGGTTGCCCTTTCGACGCCTACTCGGCGAGAATCTTCCCGACCCGCTCTTCCAGGCCGGGCAGCTTGTTGGTGACGATGTCCCATATGATCTCGTTGTCGATGCCGAAGTACTCGTGGATGAGGATGTCGCGCAGACCCGCGATCTTCCTCCAGTCAATGTCCGGATGCCCGGACCGCACTTCCTCGGGCAGCTTCTTGGTCGCCTCGCCGATGATTTCCAGGTTGCGCACCACCGCGTCCAGCGTCTTGGAGTCGGCGGACATCTGCGCCTGGTCCATGCCCCCCAGATACTTCCGGATCTTCTCAGCGGACTCCAGGATGTCCTCGAGGAAAACCTTATAGTCCCGGGGCATAAACCGCCTCCGAGAGGATTGAAGAACGCAGCCGGGGTTTGATAGCATCGGTCAGGACCAGGTCCACCCTGCACTTGAAGAGCGACTCCAGAAACAGCTTGAGGTCCATGTAGGCGTCGAAGCTCTTTTTCTCGAACTCGACCACGAAGTCGAGATCGCTCCCCGCGCCGGCCTCGCCGCGCGCCGCCGAGCCGAACAGGCCCAGGCGCTTCACTCCGAAGCGGCGGATGGCCTCGCGGTTTTCCTCCAGCGCGTCGAGAACGCTCTCAGGAGTGCTGATCATTTCCCGACCTCCGTGAGCGGGTCATTCTACGCCCGCAGCTTGGGTCGTTAAAGGGCAAAATCGCCCGCGCGCCGTTACATCTTCCCCGACCGATATATCGCCCAGGCCAGGCCCAGGCCCAGGACGCCGGCGAGCACGAAGCCCAGCAGGCCGAGGATGGAGATGCCCGCCACCGTGGGCCCCAACGCGGCGTGCATCACCACCGAACTGCCCACGATCACCGCGGCGATGATCAGCGCGAAGGCCAGGCGGTTGCTTGAGCGGTCCATCTCCTGAACCAGCCGCTCCAGCCCCTCGTGCCGGAAGGTCAGCGCCAGGCGCCCAGCCTGGGCCTTGCGCATCAGCTGGCGCAGGTCGCGGGGCAGCGCGTTCAGGAAGCTGGTCAGGTAGTACAGGCTGGTCCCCGCGCGCTTGAGGATATGCCGGGGGCTGAGCCGGTCAAGCAGCAGCTTCTTGGCGTAGGGCCGGATCGCCGAGGAGATGTCCACGTCCGGGTCGAGCCTGCGCACCAGCGAGCACATCAGCACGAAGGCCCGGCCGAGCATCACGAAGTCGCGGGGCAGGTTGACGTCGTGCCGCCGGGCGACGTGGAGCACGTCGTAGAAGGCCTCGGACATGTCGATGGCCCCGGCGGGAACGCCGTAGTAGCGGTCCAGCAGCTCCCGGAGGTCCAGGCGCACGGCGGCCAGGTCCGCGCCCTCGCTGAACACCCCGATGTCGGTGTAGACGCTGATGATCAGGTCGAGGTCCCCGCGGACCAGCGCCAGCAGGGTGGTGGCCAGCTGGCTCTTGAGCTCCGCGGAGATGTGCCCGACCATGCCGAAGTCCAGCAGCGCCGGGCGGGAGCCCTCCAGAACCATGATGTTCCCGGGGTGCGGATCGGCGTGGAAGGTGCCGAACTCGAAGAACTGGCGCAGGAAGGCGTTGCAGAGCCTCCCGGCCAGCTTGGGAAGGTCGCCGCCCGACGCGCGCAGGCCCTCCAGGTCGGTCAGCGGGTGGCCCTCGACCCGCTCCATGACCAGCAAGTTAGGGCCGCAGTACTCCCAGTGGACCGCGGGTATCATCACCGAGGCGTCGCCCTTGAAGAAGCCGCCGAACTTGACCAGGGTGCTGGCCTCGGTGGTGAAGTTGAGTTCCCGGCGCAGCGAGCGGGCGAACTCCTCGACGATGATCATGGGGCTGAAGCGAGCCAGCTCGGGGACGTGCTTCTCGGCCAGCTCGGCCATGCCCGCGAGCAAGTCGAGGTCCGCCCGCGTGGTCTTCTCGACGCCGGGGCGCTTGACCTTGACGGCCACCCTGCGGCCGTCGGCGAGCCGGGCGGGATGCACCTGGGCCAGCGATCCGGAGGCCAGCGGCCGGTCTCCGAACTCCGCGAAGGCCTCGTCCAGCGGGCGCTCCAGCTCCTTCTCGACTATGGCCCGGGCCGCCACCGGGCTGAAGGGCTCCACCTGGTCCTGGAGCGTCGCAAGCGCCTCCACGTACTCCTCGGGGATCAGGTCCGGCCGGGTGGCCATCAGCTGCCCCAACTTGACGAAGGTGGGCCCCAGTTCCTCGATGACCTTGACCAGCCGCTCCGGCGCGGGGGTGGGGATCTCGCCCGGCGCCCCGGCCCGGCCGCCGGTGATGCGGCTCAAGAGCGGCACGTAGCGTCCCAGGTTGATCTGCTCGACCAGTTGCCCGAACCCGTGACGGGTGAGCACCAGGACAATGTCCTTGAGGCGCTTCAGGTTGCGGTAGGTGCGGGCGATTTCGAGTATTCGCACGGGCAGTTCCGTATGGCGGGAGAGGCGGCTGTCTGGCGCCGCGCTACTTGCCGCCGCCGGCTTTCTTCTCGAGGGCCTCGACGCGCGCGGTGAGTTCGGCCAGGTCCTTGGCGGCGGCCACGTTGGTCTTGGCCAGGGTCTTCTCCACGGCGGCGTCGACGTGCTTCTGCAGGGTCTTGCGGACTTCCTCCCCGCGGGCCAGGATGTCCTTGACCAACTGGCCGGGCTTCTCGCTGCGAGCCTCGCCGCGCTTGATGAGCTCGTCGGCGATCTCCCGGGCCTTCTCCTCGGTTATGTCCAGGATGCCCAGTCCCAGGTTCGCCAGCTTCCGGACGGTTCCCATTGCGATCCTCCCCCCGGGAGTGATTCTCCCGGGTAGTAATCATATCCGCGCCCGGCGGCGGGCGCAAGCAAAAGGCTTGACTGGGGGCCGGGGAGCAAATAAACCATAACGCGTCGGGAAAGGGGAAAACTCATGCCCAGCGCGCTGGTGATCCTGGAAGAGGTGCTCGACAAGAACCCCCGCGAACTCGCCGGGCCGCTGGCCAAGGCGCTCGGCCGGGTGCGCTACGACGTCATCGGCGCGCTCAAGCGGAACCCTTACATCCCCTTCAAGGACCTCACCTTCCAAGCTGCCGAGGCGGGGGCCTCTTGCCTGGCGGGCGTCGGGGTCACCGCGGCGATCGTCGACGCCGGCCGGCTTCCGCCGGCGCCCAAGGTATTCACCGTGCACAACGCCCGCGTCGAGGCCGACGGCCTCGCCGTCCAGACCGACCTGGTCGGCCGCCTGCGCACCGTGCCCTGGGACGGCATCGAGGCGCTCTCGGCGGCGACGGTCAGCGAGACCAGCACAGCGGTGGGGCTCGATGGCGGCGCGCTCCGGGAGGAAGTCCGGATGGCCAGGGAGGCTATCCACGATGGCATGGGCCAGCTGATTCAGCCGGAGATGCCCGGGCCCCTCTCGCGGACCGACGTCTACACGGTCCTGTGCCTGCTGCCCCGGGGGGCGGACGTCGAGATGCGCTTCCGCGCCGACCAGTTCAACTACGACTACCTCGGCGAGCGAATCTCGACCATCAGCTCCGAGAACTTCCGCATCTTCGCGGGCGACGTCCTGACCCGCGCCCGGGGGGCGCTGGTCGATCCCCGGGCCCGGAGCCTGGTCGAGACCGGCGAGGCTCCCCCGGTCCTCGACAAGAAGCGGCTGGCCGACTACAACCTGTGGCTCAGGCTGCGGGCCAGAGAAGGGCTTTAGCCGCCGCCGCAGATCCCCCCTCCAAGGAGGCCCCGTGAGCACCGCCGCCGATCCCTTCCGCCTGGACGGCAAGCTGGCCCTGGTCACCGGCGCGAGCCGCGGCCTGGGCAAAGCCATCGCCCTGGCGCTGGCCGGGCACGGCGCGGACCTCGCCCTGGTCTCCCGCGGCGAAGAGGCGCTGAGAGCCACCGCCGCTCAGGCCGGCGGGAAAGCGGCGGTCTTCACCGCCGACCTCGCCGACCTCGACTCGCTGCCGGCGCTCTTCGACCGCGTGGAGGAAGCCTTGGGCGCGCCCCAGGTGCTGGTCAACTGCGCGGGGACCACTTGCCGCGGCCCGGCCGTCGAGCAGCCCTTCGAGGAGTGGCGCCGGGTGCTGGCCGTCAACCTGGAGGCCCCCCTGATTCTCTCCCAGTGCTTCGCCCGCGCGCTGATCGCCGCCGGGCGCGGCGGCAAGATCGTCAACGTCTGCTCGCTGCTGGCCGCGCGCACCCGGCCCACGGTGCCGGCCTACACCGCCTCCAAGACCGGCCTGCTGGGTCTGACCCGCGCCCTGGCGGTGGAGTGGGCCGCGCAGGGCATCAACGTCAACGCGGTCGGCCCGGGCTTCTTCGAGACGGAGATGACCGCCCCGCTCAAGGCCGACCCCCAGTTCGACGCCTGGGTCAAGAGCCGCGCGCCGGCCGGCCGCTGGGGCCGGCCCGGAGACCTCGCCGGCGCAGTGGTTTTCCTGGCCTCGCCGGCCGCGGATTTCGTCACCGGGCAGATCCTCTACGTCGACGGCGGCTGGACCGCGGCACTCTGACCTTCGACCCCCAGCTTTACCCTTGCGGGCGAAGCCCGGGGGGAATAAACTTCCGCACTAGCAGGCCGTTGAAAAATGGCGCGGCCGTGATTGGAGACAGAATGGTTCAGATTCGAGGAGAGGTTCCGAAGTCGATGCCCAAGCATCGTCTTTGGGTTCTCGACGACGAAGATGGGCCATTCTGGGCCAACCCGAAGGGCGGCAGGCGGTCCCGTCGCGCTGCTTCGTTCTCGGGATTCGCACGATGCCAGAGGCATCGCGCTCACCCTCGGGCCTCGCATCGCTCGGGAGCGCCTGTCGTCACGGCGCTCCATTTTTCAACGGCCTGCTGGGGGGAGCTATAGTGGCCAGGAGCAGGAGCCGGGGCAAGGGTCGGAGCACCAGCCGCGACGCGGAGGTGCTGGATGCGGTCTTCAGCTACTCGCCCGAGGGCTGGACCAAGCTGATCGAGCGCCACGGACCGGCGGTGCGCGCGGTGGTCCGCCTGGTCTTCGACCGCTATCACGAGCCGGTCAGCGACACTGACATCGACGAGGTGGTCCTGGAGGTCTTCGAGCGCATGGCCGCCGACCGCTTCCAGTGGCTGCGCGCCATGCACTCGCCGGCGATGCTCTCCCCCTCGGTGCGCGCCCTGGCCGCTTGGCGCACGCTGGGCCTCCTTCGTTCCAAGTACCGGGTCTTCACCTGCTCGCTGGAGTCCGAGGCCGAGCTGGGCGGCCACCACGTGGCCACCGCGGTCCTGGCCCGCCCGCCGCAGGAGGACCGCGCCCCGTACCTCACCCGCGAAGACGTTAACCGGCTGCTGGACGACCTCCTCAACAAGCTCGGCGACCGGCCCAAGGGCATCCTGGACGGCCTCTACAAGTTCAAGAAACCCTACAAGCACATCGCCAAGAAGAACGGCATGCCCCTGGCCTCGGTGGCCGCCACCATATACGAGGAGCGCAACCGCCTGGCCAACTCCCTGGCCGTGGCCGCGCCGGAGGCCGAATTGTGAGCCCCGAAGCCTGCCCCCACGCCGAGGAGTTCTCCGCGCTGCTGGACCGCGAGCTGGCCCCCGAGCGCATCCCCACGCTGGAGCGCCACGTCGGCGAGTGCGAGTCCTGCCGCAAGCTCTTCCTGCGCCTGGCCGCCGCCGACCGCATGTACCGCCTGGTCCTCGGCCGGGTGGACCTCTTGGCCGAGTGCCTGGAGGCCAAGCCCGAGAAGGAGGACGCGCCCACCGGCCAGCTGCTTGACGACATAGAGGCCTTCGGGCGCAACCAGCGGGCCGCCGCCCACCAGCAGGCCGAGGAGCGCACCACCAAGCGCAAGAGCCGCCGCCGGATGGTCCTCTTCCTCCTCTTCGTGCTCGCCGTCGGCGGCTTCGCCGGCGCGCTGCAGCCTTCACCCGTCACCGGCCTCTCCGGTAAAGCCAAGCGCGCGGGCGCGTACGTAACCGGTCCCGGCGTGGCGACCCTCCACGGCGGCGCGAAGCTCAAGCTCTCTGATGGCGCCCGTGCGCGCTTCACCTGCGCCTTCAGGTGGCAGAAGCCCACCGCCGAGCTCTCCGCCGGGACGCTGGAGGTGAAGTCCGGCAAGCTGGTCATCCGCGTCAAGGGCGTGCTTCGCGGGATGATCGCCGGGCAGGCCGCGGTGGCCGACGCCGATGGCAAAGTGACCTTCAAAGATGCCCCCAAGCCGCTGCCGGGCGTGAAGAAGAAGCCCCCGGCCACCGAAACGGCTCCGCCCGCCACTCCGCCCGCAGTTCCGCCGCCGCCCGCTCCGCTGCCCGCCCCGCCCGCCGCCAAGGGCTGAACCGCGCTAGGGCCCGTCGCGGGGGGACCAAGCTCTTTCACCACCAAGGCACAAAGGCACCAAGTTGGGATTCGGGTCGCGGGAGGGCGCGCAGGTTTCGCGAGCGGCCTCGTCCGCGTTCAAGCCCTCAAGGTTCTTCGTGCCTTGGTGTCTTGGTGGTTGATTAGCCCAGTGCATGTGGCGGCGATGCACGAGTAAGAGACGCCCCGCGCGGGCGGCCTGTTTGAGGTCCGGGCTGGCCACGAAGATCAGCAATCGGTTAATCGCCAGCGCCGCGCCGGCCTGCGCTGCCGTGCGCCGCGCCGTCGGATATGCCTTGTCCCAACTCTTCGCGTAAATGAAAGCCCAGCGGGTGACTTCCGCTTCGGGGTGTCCCGTATCCCGCGCGATCCTGTAGTAATCGTCCCCGTGTGCCACGCGATTCGCCGCATACGTGATGCGACGCGCTAGCTCTTCCGGAGCTTCTCTTTCACCACCAAGACACCAAGGCACCAAGTTGGAGCCCGGGTCGCGGGAAAGCGCGCTGGCTTCGCGAGCGGCTTCCGCCGCGTTGGAGCCCTCACGGTTCTTGGTGTCTTTGTGTCTTGGTGGTTGATAACGTCGTCGCTCGACGTGGCGGCGATGTATCAAGAGTTCGCGGGCCGCGTTTTCGGCGGCGGTTTCGTCATCGCCCTTGAGCAGCGTGCACAAACCCTTGATGGTCTCGCCCTCGGCCTCATGTAAACGCAGCTTCTCGGCGCGCTCGAACAATGGCCCCCAGACCTCGGGATGGTCAATGCTGAAAGTAACCAGGTCGCCAACAGCGGCCCCCGTGTTCTCGGCAATCGCTTCCCACGAAAGCCCCCGCGCGTGCTGGCGGGCGGCGTCGATCAACACTTCCCTCGGGAACGGGAGTTCTCTGCTCTTGGCGTCCTTGATCAAGGTCAATAGCCCTTCTTGGTGCCTTGGTGCCTTGGTGGTTAAAGAAAAAGTACCCCCTCATTAGTTATGTGGATTTTTCCTCCATACGCGGCCCCCGGCTCTCATTTTTTTCCGTAACCGACGCGGAATGACCGAGATAAACTTTTCATTTTCTACGACACGCGGAAATCCGCAGTCCGCAATCCGAAATCCCAAATCATGGTACCCCCTCATAAGTACTATGAGCACCTGTCCACCAAGCCGCGCGGCGCGGTGCGTAAGTCGCGCAGTCTCGGGCTGTGAAATTCTCATTTCCCCCGACTTTGGCCAAGTAGGCTGCTGGCACAGAAAGTAACTGGTCGAAAATGCTTGACCTGTCGTTGTGATTGTGTAACCTATTGTTGGCGCGAGGGATAACGCTGTCTGGTCAACTTGACGTTAGGCGTCAGGCATCATACGAATGATTCCATCTGAAGCGTCTCATGCGTAAGGCTCGATCACCATGATGGAAGGCGCTGAGATTCAAAAGGCTTTCTTTCACCCCGTCTGCAACCGGGAAGAAATCGGACGCATTTTCAATGTACAGAATGCGTCGGATCATCTTCTGAAATTGCGTGCCGAAACCATTGTCGACCACATGCGACTCTTCCGGGTGTACCGGAACAAAGCTCTCCTAGATGAAGAGAATTGGTCACTTGAACACTCATTTGAAGAATCCCACTACAAGAACTTCCTCGGTGCTCTCCCCGAAAAGGAAAGTAAGGAATGTCGAACCGTCACCTACGGAAACATGTTCTCAAATGACCCGAATGGGTCAATTTTCAAGACAGACTATGGTCCTATAATCACCATAAGCGACTCGCTACGTTTCTTCTTGAAGTTCTCTCATCTCGCGCTCCTGGACTTCGGCGATGAGATCCCAGTTCATGTGTGCATGAATGCACTAAGGATTGCTGTTCGCGTGATGTTGAAAACTGAAGCCCTAGATTTCTTGATGGACCCTCGAGGAATTGTCCCAAGAGAAATCGCCGAGCTAATGGAAAGACCTATAGGACGTCAATTAGAATTCATTGCTGGGCACGAATATGCTCACCACCTCTTGGGGCATCTATCAGGCACCGACGTGGTGAGCATGCCCATCTTTTTCGCCATCTCCGCCAATGACGAAGACTACAAACCCCAGGAAGTCTATAGCCAGTCACAGCAGGACGAGTTCGCCGCAGACTTGCATGCCATGCTCCTTCCCCAATACAGTTCTGATGAGAAAGGGGAGTTATTAGAGGCTGCACTGCTGTGGTTCGGTTGTCTCGATCTATACGAGGCAGTAAGCAACACCGTGTTTCCAAGGAGCCTCTACACTCTTCGGACACATCCGACAGCCAGAGAGCGAATTGAAAACTTGCTGACGAAGGTGCCTACTCCTTCCGGAGTTGATGTAGGCAAGTGGAGGCGGTTTCTAAGAACACTGGACGAATTCAAGAAGCGTCTTCTCGAAGATGTCTCCCTGCATTTCGACGCATATGAAACCTACGGTTCAGTCTACTTGGACAAGCCAAACACTGAGTGGCGGGGGCCTGAACTCATCGACAGGGTCGACTACTACTGATCCAACCGCGCCTTGCATCGGACGGCTAGTGCCGTCTACTGATTAACCTGCTGTACAATCCGCCTTGCTAACTGGGAGAGGCTCCCCACGTCCGATAACACCCCTCACCGGGTCGAAAGGCCCTGCCCGACAGTTTCGCCACGGTAACAACCGCGCGCCATCCCGGCCCGGTGCTCCCGAAGGGTAACGCTTTCTGGCCTTTCGGCTGCCCGGTTACTCGCCCAGCGGGACGTGGGCCAGCGGGGTGTACGTCGGCCCGGAGCGCGAGAGCTCGCTCTGAAACAGCGTCAGTTCTTCCACGTAACACTCGCCGAAATCGTGCGCGGCGTACGCGCCCAGGGCCTCGGCCAGCTCGCTCACCCGCTCGGCGCCCTTGACCCGGCCTAATGTAAGATGCGCCTTGAAGCCCCGGCCGTCGGGGGGCACGCCGAAGTCTTTCATGAAGGTCTCGAGATCGTCGCGCACCGCGCCCAGCCGGCCGTCGTCCTCCATGCGCGTGGCGACGACGCGCATCCGCTTCTGGGGCGGGAAGGGCCCCACCCCGCGCACCTGGCCGGCGAAGCTCTTGTGCCCGGCGAGCGCCGCGCGGGCCGCCTCGGCGATGGCCCCGGTCTCGGCCAGGGGCACGTCGCCCAGAAACTTCACGGTGAAGTGCAGGTTCTCCGGCCGCACCCAGCGCACCTTGGCGCCGACGCGGTCGAGTTCCTCTATCACCGCGGCCAGCTGGCCGCGCAGGCCGTCGTCGATCTCCGCCGCGAAGAACCCGCGGACGAGCTTGCCGCCGGCCATGTCAGAACGTGCAGGTGGCTCGCAGCCGGGCCACGCGCTCCTCGACCTTCTCCAGCGGGATGTCGGCGATGTGCTGGGGCCCGAAGCCGCCGACCGTAAAGCTGGCCATGGCGATCCCGTGGGCCGCGGCGTGCAGCATGGCCGCCGGGTCGGTCTTGCCGGTCCTGGCCAGGTGGCCCATCATCGCGCCGGCGAAGCTGTCGCCCGCGCCGGTGGGGTCGGCCACGTTCTCCTCGGGGAAGGCGGGCAGCGCGCAGGTGGCCTCCGCCGAGGCCAGGGTCATACCGTGCTCGCCCTTCTTGATGACCGCGGCCTTGAGCCCGCTTTCCACCAGCCGCCGCGCCGCGCGGGCCAGCAGGTGCTCGCCGGTGAGCATGCGCGCCTCGGCATCGTTGAGGCAGAGGACGTCGATCTTACTGATGAGCGCGTCCAGGGCCTCGCGTTCGTTTTCTATCCAGAGATTCATGGTGTCGGCCACGGTCAGCTTGGGCGCGGCGACCTGATCGAGCACCTTCATCTGTACCTGCGGCACGCCGTTGGCCAGGAAGACGTACTCCGAGTCGCGGAAGGCCTCGGGCAGCACCGGGTCGAACTCGCCGAAGACGTTGAGATCCACGCTGACCGTCTCGGCCTCGTTCATGGCCCCCGCGTAGCGGCCGTGCCAGCGGAAGGTCTCGCCGGGCTGCACCACCAGCCCGGAAGTGTCCACGTCCATGCCCGCCAGGAACTCGCGGTGCTCGGCGGGGAAGTCCTCACCGACCACGCCAACCAGGCGCACCGGGGTGTAGCGGTGCGCGGCGGCCGAGAAGTACACCGCCGAGCCGCCCAGCACGGCGCGAGGCCCGCCGCTCGCGGGGGTTTCGATGGTGTCCACGGCGACCGAACCGACCACCAGCAGCGACACTCAGCACCTCCTTTTCCCCCGTTCGCGTAGATTATGGCCCGGCCTCCGGCGGGAGTCAAGCCGCACGGGAATCGCCTTGTGCCGCGCGGCCCCGCGAGCTACATTATATATAGAGGCCGTCGCCATCTCGGCGGCAAATCGCAGGAGGTTGTTCATGCTCGCCAAGCCCGGCAGGAAGTCCCTGGTCGCCGCCGCCGCGCTGCTGGTCCTGATGATCGCCGCGCTGCTCTGGTGCCGCGCGGGCGAGCCCCGGCCGCCGAAGCGCGACGCCGCGCTGCTCAGGAAGCTCGACGCGGACATCGAGAAGCTCCGGCCCCTGCACAAGAAGCTGGGCAAGCCCCGGCCCGGCGACTGGCTGGACCGCTTCAAGGAGCCCGGCCAGACCTTCAGCCAGTACCTGATCTCCCGGCCGGTGATGCCCCGCGGCAAACGCAAAGTAATCTACATCCAGCCGCTGGGTAAGTTCAACAAGAAGCAGCGCGAGGTGATAAACCTCAACGCCGAGTTCATGCGCATCTACTTCAACCTGGATGTCAAGATCAGGAAGGACCTCTCTCTGCGGATCATCCCCGCCAAGGCCCGGCGGGTGCACCCCACCCAGGGCATGAAGCAGATACTGGCCGGCTGCGTGCTCGATGATGTCCTCAAGCCGCGCCTGCCCGACGACGCCGTGGCCTATATCGCTTTCACCACCAGCGACCTGTGGCCGGGCAAGGGCTGGAACTTCGTCTTCGGGATGGCCTCGCTGCGCGAGCGCGTGGGGGTCTGGTCCATCTACCGCAACGGCGACCCTACCAAGGGCGAGAAGGCCTTCCGGCTCTGCCTGATGCGCACCATGAAGACCGCCACCCACGAGACCGGGCACATGTTCTCCATGCTGCACTGCACCAAGTACGAGTGCAACATGTGCGGCTCGAACCACCGCGCGGAGGCCGACCGCCGACCGATCTTCTCGTGCCCGGAGTGCGTCGCCAAGATATCCTGGGCCTGCAACGCCGACCTCGTCGAGCGCTACCGCAAGATGGCCAAGTTCTTCAAGAAGCAGGGCTACAAGGCAGAGGTCAAGTTCTGCGAGAAGTCCATCAAGGCGCTGGGCGGGAAGCTGGAAGCGAAGAAGAAGCCGGACGCGAAGAAGAAGGGCGACGGCTGAGGGCGGGCTGGCTTACTACTTCTGTTCGACCTCGGTGGTCTCTCTCACTATGTGTTGACGCAGGAGAGTGGCCGTTTTCGCCGCAAGCTCAAGGACCGTGCTCCATTCAGGCAACTGGATTATCTCGGGCGAATAGCACTGTCCTGCGAACTTCTGCGTGAGTTGATCAAGCTGCCGCAATAGGTCATCAATCTGCTTCGAAATAACGTAGCGTCCGGAGGGAGTTTCCTCAAGTAGGTCAATCAGCCCAGTGTCGTCATAGAGTCCGCAGCCAGCTTCTACGAAGGAAGACACTTCCTCGCCTTCGCCACGCACCCAAACCCGCTCTTGATACTCTTTGTCCGCAAGCTCATCGAGACGAAGCAACACTTGTTGACACCATTGACGGTTGCCCCCACATTGATCCCATGAGCTACCTTTCTCCATCACTATTCCTCCGACCGGAAGTAGCGGGAGTTCCGGCGAGACCATGCTTCGTCGCCGGCCCCCTCAACCCTCGATCACTTCCCCAGGCAGGTGATAGAGCGGCAGCGGATACTTGAAAGACCGTATCACCTGCGCCTTCCAGAGGTCGAGCTTGCCGTTCTCGTCCAGGAACTCCGCGCGGGCCCAGCCGCCGGTGACGTTCCCGATCATGAGACTGTGGTGGCCGACTCTTACCTCCTGCTCGAACTCGAACTCCGCGGCGGCGACGCACTCGGCAATCGACGGTGTCTCTATGGTGACGCCGGGTTTGACAGTAAGGCCGGCTTCCTCCAGCTCGCTTCTTTCCACCGGAATCTTGGCGGCCAGCGTCGCGATCTTCTTGACGATGTCCGCGCCGGGAATGTTGACGGTGAACTCCCCGCCGCGCTTCATGTTCGCGTAGGTGTGGCTGGTGGTGGCAATGGCCGCGCCAATTTGCGTTCCGGACAGGTTGGTCCAGGAGCCGAAGACCCCCGCGTTAACGATCCCCGACTCGTGCAAAGTAGTGACGATCATGGTCGGGCGCGTGCCCAGGAACCCCATGGCCGCGCTGCCGGTGACTTCCTTGTAGTCCATCTCGCCGCCTCCTCTGCTCACTCTGCCCGGTGCGCGCCGCCGCGCATACTGGTATAGTAACCACGCGTCGCGCCCGCGCCCGCGCCCGCGCCTCGCCCGGCCTCCTTCGAAGCTACACCGCGCCCCGCGAAATCACAAACGCAAAAGCATCTCACAGCGGCTATGTGTTAAGCGTATACGGGGCGCAAGCCCCCGGGGCGCCGAAAAAAAAGAGGCCCCCGCGACAAACCGCACCGCGCGCCGGTACAACGGTTGCAGCCGCCGGGGGGCCTCGCTTACAGGCTTTTCCGATGACTCTAACGCTGGGGGGCGCCGGCCTATTCCCGGCAGTGCCTCGGAAGATACTTTTCAGATTCCCTCGTCGGATAAGCCCAGAGCTTCGAGGATGCGCATGAACTCGTCGTTGGTCCGGAAGCGGGCCACCAGGCGGCCGCCGCGCCGGCCCTCGTGGATCTCGACGCGCACCCCGACCCGCTCGCTGATGCGGCGCTCGAGGTCCGCGAGATGAGCGGCCTTTTCCTTCCGGGCGGGGCTGGCGGCCCGATCTCCGGCAGCCCCGTGGACCGCGCGCTCCAACTGTCGGACGGACATGCCGCCGTCTGACGCGCGCTCGGCCAGCCGGGCCTGTTCGACCGGGTCGGTGACGGCCAGCAGGACGCGCGCATGGCCCGAGGTCAGCGCGCCGGAGGCCAGCTTGGCCTGGATGGAGGCGGGCAAGTCAAGCAATCGCAAGGAGTTGCTGATGGTAGTACGGTCCCGGCCCACGTAGGCGGCCACTTGTTCGTGCGTCAGATCGCCCTCGGCCAGCAGCGCGCGGTAGGCGGCGGCCTCTTCGATGGGGTCCAAATCCTCGCGCTGGAGGTTCTCAATGACGGAGAGGACCAGCGTTTCTTGATCAGTGCTCGGTCGGGAGACGGCGCGGATGGTCTCCAGGCCGGCGAGCTGGGCGGCTCGCCAGCGGCGCTCGCCGGCAATGAGTTCGAAAGCGCCGCCGATTGGGCGGACGACGACGGCTTGAAGAAGGCCGTGATCGCGGATGGAGTCCGCGAGGGATTGTAGGGCGGCTTTGTCGAAACTGCGGCGGGCCTGCTTGGGGCTGGGCTTGATCGCGGAAAGCGGGATGTCGAGCATGCGGGTCTGCTCGGCGGGGGGCGCGGGCTGTGAGGCCGTGCTGGAAATGAGCGAGCCTAAGCCGCGCAGTCTCTTCTCTGGCATCTTCGGAGGATCTCCTGGACGTAATCTGGCTGCGGCGATGTTTCACGTGAAACGGAACGTCGTCGAACCATCATGTTTCACGTGAAACGGTATAGCGCTGTGCGGCTCCTGTCAAGCCCCAAAAATCCACGGATCGGCCCCGCCCGCTGCCTTTTCCGCTTGATTTCTTCGTGTCCTCGCCTATAGTGCCCCTCTCAAGGAGATTTCATGCCGGAATCGGTCCAGCGTGCTCGCGTCATCTTCCACGGAACGGTCCAGGGAGTGGGCTTTCGCTACACGGCCCACCGGCTGGCCGGCGCCTATGCGGACATCACCGGCCAGGTGCGCAATCTGCCCGACGGGACGGTCGAGCTTATCGCTGAAGGCCCCCGCGAGCAGCTTGACGCCTTCATTACCGATATTAACTCGCGCATGCCCGGCTATATCAGTACGACAGATATTCAGACGTCATTGGGGCCCCGTATGCATTCCGTATTCGGTATAGGATACTAATCGCTGTGAAGACTCCGGCCTTCGGCCCTCGCACCCTTTCCCCTCTCGCGGCTCTTGCGGGATCCACATTCAAGCAGCTCATTCGAGATCCGGCGCTTCTGCTCGTCGCCGCCGGCGGGATGCTGCTGATCGTCCTGGCGCCGGCCTACGCTGTCTTTGACTTCGGGGAGACCGCCAAGGTCATGATCGACACCGGCCTGAGCACCGCGCTGCTGGCCGGGTTGGTCATCGCCCTCCTGGGCCCCGCCCGCGCGGTGGCCTACGAACTCGAGGACCGCACCGCGCTGACCCTGCTGTCCAAGCCCGTCGACCGGCTCACGCTGGTGGTCGGCAAGTACCTGGGCGTCATGGCCGCCGTCCTGGCGGTGCTCTTTCCTCTGACCGTCGCCGTGCTATACGTCGCGCGCATAGCCGAGGCCGTCGAGGAATCCACCAGCGGCCCGCTGCTCGACCGCCTGGTGCCGATTCTGGCCGGTGGCTGCATCTTCGCCGTGCTGGCCGCCCTGGCCGTGCGCCGCCACCGGGTGCTGGCCGCGTACCTGGTGTTTACAGCAGCGGCGGCCGCCGGAGTAATCGCCACGCCCTTCGGGGAGGGCTGGCGCTGGCCGGTGCTGGCCGGCGCGGCGCTGATTGTCATGGAGGTTGGGGTCATCGCTGCCATGGCCATGGCGGCCGCGGTGCGGCTGGGGGCGGTGGGCACACTGGCTGCCGGTCTGGTGATGATGATCCTGGGGCACCTCCGCCAGCTGGTGGGGCCGGAGGCGAGCAGTGGAGGCCTGGCGGGCCTGCCGCTGGTGCTGGTGCCGGGGCTGGAGGCGCTGAACGGGCTGGCGCCGGCGGCCGCCGGGGCGCCGATTCCCGTCTTGTACGTTGCCTGGGCGGGGGTCTACGCTATAATGTACGCGGGCGCCGCGCTGCTGGTGGGCGCCGCCCTGATGCACGGTCGCGAGGTCGCCTGAGAGGGGAGAGCCGCTTGCGGTACGGCATATTCGGCGACATCCACGGCAACTACGAGGCCTTCGAGGCCGCACTGGCGGTTATGGAGGACGAGAAGGTCGACGAGCTGGTCTGCCTCGGCGACATCGTCGGCTACGGGGCGCAGCCTCGGGAGTGCGTGGCCAAGATCCGTGAGCTGGGCTGCATGTGCCTGGCCGGGAACCACGACCACGCGGCCATCGGCAAACTGGACATCGACTTCTTTAATCTGTACGCGCGGGAGGCCGCGGTGTGGACCCGCGCGGCGCTGCAGCCCGAGGACCGCGAGTTCCTGGCGAGCCTGGGCTTCGTGGAGCACCTCCCCGACTTCGCGGTGGTCCACGGGTCGCTGCACGGGCCGGAGATGTTCAACTACATCTCCACGATCTTCGACGCGGACCTCTCCTTCGAGGCCCTGGACAAGAGCATCCTGTTCTACGGGCACACCCACATCCCGCTGACCTTCTTCAATACTAAACCAATGACGTATACAATGGACGGGGAGATCCCGGTGGGCGACGGCACCCGCACGCTGGTGAACATCGGCTCGGTGGGCCAGCCCCGCGACGAGGACCCCCGGGCGTGCTTCGCGATATACGACGACGCGGTCGGCGTGGTGCGCATCATCCGCGTGGAGTACGACGTGGACAAGGCCGCCCAGAAGATTATTGACGCCGGCCTGCCCGAGGCCCTGGCGGTGCGCCTGCAGCTGGGGAAGTGACCGGCTAAGTCGAATAAGCCCCGCGGCGCGAGCGTCCGGATAGAGGGTGACGCGGGACCGGTGCCGGGCGTTAAATATGCTTGCGCCGGGGCTTTCCGGCGGACATCATGAAAGCTGGCCGGTTGCCGGGAGAACGCGTGAAGCCAGGAGTTTCGAGGAGCGGGAAGGTTACTGCCGCGGCGCTCTGCGCCCTGGCCCTGGCCGTGTGCGCGCGGGCCGGCGCGCCGGGAGCCGCGAAGTCCGGCCTCACCCGCGTGAAGGTGGGGGAGGACCTCAGCGCCGATTTTGACTCCAAGGCGCGGCTGACCCTGCGGCGCGGGAAGATTGTACTGGTCCGCAACGGCGGGCTGCTGGTGGCCGGCAAGGAGAAGCCCGCCGACCAGGGCCACATGGCCGTCGAGAAGCTGCCCGGCGAGGCAAAGCTGCCGGTCTGGAGCCTGAGCGGCGAGGAGGCGCCCGGAAATCCCAGCGCCTCGCTGCGCGTCCTGAAAACCGGCGACGCCCTGGCCCTGGCCTGGGACGTCAACTTTCGCGACCGGGGCGGCGTGTCCGCCTGGGGCTTCTTCCTGGAGCTGCCCGCGGCGGCCCACGCCGGCGCCCGGGTGCGCCTCGGCGGCAAGCAGCTGATCCTCCCGCGCGCGCCGGGCAAGGCCGAACTTTTCCGTGGCCCGGCCCGCTCGGTGAGGCTGTTTCGGGGCAAGAAGGTCTACCTGCGTTTCCTGCGCGACATTCCCTGCCAGGTGATCCTCCGCGACCTGCGCGGCGCGGGGGGGGGGAAGGGCTTCGGGCTGCTTTTCGTCGGCGGCCCCGCGGACCTCAGCGGCGACGCCCGGGGCCGCTTCTGCCTGGCGCTCTCCGGCACGGGCCGGGCGGTGAAGCCGCTGGTCCACCACGTCCGCATGGTGCCACCGGGCCGGCCGGGAGGGCCGGTGCGCGTGACTATCGGCCTCTTGGCCGATTACCGCTCGCCGTTTGACCCCGGGGACGTGCGCGTCGACCTGCTGGTCGAGCCGCCGAAGGGCGCGGCCTACCGCCAGCCGGCCTTCTACGCGCGGGACTACGCTTCCCGTATTGAAAAAGTAGACCCCGCGAAGGGGGAGAAGAAGACCGCCCCCCGGCCGGGCGCGAAGCCCACCGAGCCCTACGAGACCGAGGTCTTCCTGCCGCTGGGCGAGCCCGGCTGGCGCGCGCTGGTCGATGCCCATGCCGTTGGCCTCTACCGCGCGACGGTGGAGGTCACCACGCCGGCGGGGACGGTGCGCGCGGAAGCCAAGCCGCTGCGCCTGGTGCGGGTCGCGAAGCGGCGCAGCGGGCCGCTGGCCCAGTCGACGAAGGACAGCCGCTACCTGGTCGACCCCGCCGGGAAGCCCGTCTTTCTGCTGGGCCACAACCTGGGCTGGCTGGTCAACCAGCAGGGGCCGCTGGGCACCGCGCGCTGGCACGAGGCCCTGGACCGCATGGGCAAGGCGGGGCTCAACTACGCGCGGGTCTGGACCTGCAGCTGGTCGTTGAGCATCAAGACGCCCCGGGCCTACCGCTTCGACCTGGCCGACGCCTGGAAGCTCGACCAGGTCCTGGAGCACGCCGCCGGCCGCGGCATCCACGTGCAGCTCTGCCTCGACAACTTCGACGACTTCCGCAACAAGCGCCACATCAGCCCCTTCTTTTCGGGGGCCAAGCCGGTCTGCAAGACGACCCGCGATTTCTTCACGTTGAAAGCCGCCCGCCGGATGCACGCCGCCCGGCTGCGCTACATGGTGGCCCGTTACGGGCACCACCAGAACCTCATGGCCTGGGAGCTCTGGAACGAGCTGGATTACTGCATCGACAAGAAGGCCCGTCCCGAGGAGCTGGCCAGGGCGCGCAAGGAGTACCTGGTGCCCTGGGCGCGCTCCGCGGCCCGGGAGCTGGCCGCGCTGGACCGCCGCCGGCGCATGGTCACCTGCTCGCTGGCCGACGGGACCGTCTGGCCGGAGCTGGCCGGCGCCCCGGAGATCGGCCTGATCGAGAGCCACTCCTACCTGTACATGCCCGACCTGGTCAGGGGCAAGCCCGCCCTGGCGGCGCGCGCCGTGCTGGCGGCGGCCAGCAAGCAATTCGCCAAGTACGGCAAGCCCGGCTTCGTCTCCGAGTTCGGCTTCGGGGGCATGGGCAAGCCCGAGAGCGACATCAACCGGACCGACAAGCTGGGCATCCACCTGCACAACGGCCTGTGGCACTCGGCGCTGAGCGGCCACGCCGGGGTGGTCGCGCTGTGGTGGTGGGACAGCTACCTGGCGCCGCCCGGCGACGAGGAACAGGCCAAGACCGAGATCACCGGCGAGGACCGCTACTGGCACTACCGCGCGCTGGGCAAGTACCTCAAGGGCGTGGACTGGCTGGCCGGCTGGAAGAAGCTGACCGTCAGCCCCCCGGCGGCGAAGGGTCCGCACCCGCTGATCGTCGGGATGCGTACCGACCAGGCGGTGCTGGTCTGGGTCGCCGACCAGGAGAACACCTGGTACAAGCGCTCGGTCCTGAAATACAAGCCGGTCAGGATCACCAAGGCGGCCTTCACCGTCGACGGCCTGGTGCCCGGCGAGTACCAGGTGGAGTGGTGGGACACCTACTCCGGCAAGCGGCGCACCGCCAGCCGGCAGGCCACCGGCGAGCGCGGCTCGCTGCGCGTGCGCGTGCCGAGCTTCAGCCGGGACGTGGCCGCGCGCATAAAGCTCCTGAAGCGCCGCAAGCTCGCGGCGGAGGAGTGATCCTGGCATGAGCAGGCTTCTGCTGGGCCTGTCCGCCGGGCTGCTGCTGGCCGTCGCCGGCTGCCGGAGCATAGAGGTCACCGGCCAGCCGCCGGTCGAGACCGACTACGAGAAGCCTCCGTACCTGAGCACCGAGGGCTGGCCGGAGGAGCCGGTCTTCGAGGAGGTTTCCGGCACCGGCGTCTTTTACCTGAAAAGCTTCCAGGGCAAGGATATCGGGGCGGGGTACGACATCTGCCGGGTCGGCAAGCGCTGGTACTGGCCCTACAAGGGGTACTGGTTCAAGGCCCGCAAGTGGCGCGGCCGTTGGGGGTACGCCAAGGCCGTGCCCGACAATTTTCTCAGTATCCCGAAAAAGCACTCCCGGCACCGTATCGCCAGACTGCACCCGGGCTACAAGAAGTAAGCGGTCAGAAGACCTCCGGCGGGTCTGGCGGGGGCTTTTCCCGGCCGGCCGGCTCGGGCAGCTTCTCGGCGGTCTGCTTCTCCCATGACGCGATGACGCGCTTGATGACCTCGCGGACCTTAGTGCTCTTCTCGGCGCGCAGGGCACCGCGAACCGCCGGCATGTGCGGGGTCAGGTGGGGGCCGTAATTCCTGAGCGACCCGGCCGCCGCCTGGCGGACCTCGGCCGCGGGGTCGTCCTTCAGGGCGGCCAGCAGCGCGGGGAGCGTCCGATTCGCCGGGATCCAGTGCAGGCCGCGCGACTTGGCCGCGCCCGCCCGCACGCTCGGATCCTTGTCGGTCTTGAGGGCCTTGAGCAGGGCCGTCGCGGCGACGGGGTCGGAGAAGGCGTATCCTCGGGCCTCCCGGTAGACCAGCAGGTTCGCGGCGCGGGCGCGCACGGCGGGATCCTTGTGCTCCAGGAGCATCCGGGCGATGGCCTCGACCTGGCGGGGGTCGCCGCAGTTGAGCAGTCGCGCCTGGGCCGCGGCCGGGGTCATCCGGAGATCGCCGGCCTCGGTGAGATTGACGAACTGCGGTATCAGCTCGAAGAAGAGCCGCGGTTTCAGCGCTCGCGTCGACCGCGCGGCGAACAGCGCGCGGACCAGCTGCTCGCCCCTGTCAGACAACTCGCCGCGGAACGCGCGCCGGCAGGCGGGGTCGCGGGAGCCCTGCAGGAATATCGCCGCCTCGTGCCGGCCCCCGCGGAGCTCGGCGACGAGCTTCTCTGCGGCGCGCCGGCCGCCGATCTCGCTCAGGGCGCGGAGCGCGCTTTGAGGGACGTTGTACGGGCTGGGTCGCTCCTTCCCGGTGCGGGGATCCTTGACCATGTCTATGGCTTTGCAGGCGGTCATCAGGGCCTCGACGTCCTGCGCATTGCCGACCACGCCCAGCGTCCCGGCCACCAGACTCCGCAGCCGGGGTTCCTTCGCCTTGAGCGCCGCGCGCAGCGCGGGGGCGGCCCGCGGGTCGTCAACATTGCCCAGCGCCTGGGCGGCGCCGCAGCGAAGGTGAATGTCTCCCTCCCGGAGGGCCTTGATCAGCGCGTCCACGGCGGGCTTGCTGCCGATAGCGCCCAGGCCCAGCGCGGCCCGGGAGCGCGCGTGGCGGTCCGCATGCCCCAGCAGCCCCACCAGGACGGGCACGGCCTTCTCCGAGCCGGTGAACCCCATGGATGTGATGGCCGCGCTTCGCACTTTGGGGTCGGCGCCCGCAACCAGCTTCTTGAGAACCGGGAGAACCTTCTCGCCGGCATCGGTCGACACACAGATGTTCCAACAGAGGTTCCCCTGCTTCTTGGGGTCGGCCTCGTTCCTGAGGGCTTCCAGCCCGAACTCGAGGGCCGCCTTTCCCCCTCTCCGGAGCATGATCTGAGAGGGGTGGCGCTGAGGGAGGAAGTGCGATTCGGGGAACTTCCCCCTCCTGGCCATCCCGACCAGCTTCTCGACCGTTGCCGGGGTGCCGCTGTCACAGAGCTGTCGAAAAGCCGACAGCCTCAGTGACTTCGTCTCCTTCGTGTCTCCCATCAATTGCAGCAGAGCCTTCTCTGCACCCGGCGTGCCCAGGAGGGCCAGGCCCTTGACGACGTCCTCGCGATTGTGTTCCTTGAGCTTCCCGAGCGCCCCCAGCAGGAAGCGCTCGGCCTGCGCTCCCCCGCAGGCCCCCAGGGCCCGGAAGCAGTTGCTCAGCAGCGAGGTGTCGCGCGTCCTGGCCGGGTCCCGGAGATAGACGCTCCAACTACGGTAGGAGCCCCTGGTGCGCTTGCGGACCCAGCGGAATCCCTCTTTGGCCATTTCGCCGCGGGCGATCTTCTCGATGGCCGGCAGGCAGGCGCGGTCTGCGAGCCGCCCGGCCAGCCGGACGAAGAAGCGGGCGTGCGGGAGGCGCTCTCCCGTCTTGCGTGCCTCGGCGATCCTCTCCAGTTCCCGGGCCAGGGCCTTGGCGACGCCGGGAGACGCCGCCCGGGGAAGGGCATCGACGCAGTGGCCGCCGCCGCTTCTCCACCACGTGCCGAGCACCGAAGTGACCGCGTAGAGGCGTACCCGGAAGCTCCGGTCCGCGGCCAGCTTGAGGGCCAGGGTCAGGCCCCGCTGGCTGCCGGTGGCCGGGAGCCAGCGGGCGGCAACGCAGCGGTCGGTCTCCCGCGCGCTGGCGGCCAGCTTTTCCAGCTTGCGCATGGTCCCGGCCTCGGGCCGTCTCCAGAAGAAGACCGCCACCCCGCCGCGGTGCTCGACGACCTCCATCTCCAGGTCCAGCGACTTCGCGGCCTGCCGCAGGACGCTGCCCACGGTGGTGGGGCCTCTCTTCAGCCTGACCCACTCGACGTACTCGTTTCCCGGGAAGGACGTCCTGATTCCGCCGGCACGGTGCAGCATCCGGAAGAGGTGCGCCAGCTTGATCCGGCCCCCGGTGATGTTCACCTTGCGCTCCAGCATGTCGCGGATGGCCTGCGACCGCGCGGGCTTCCGCGCGGCGGGCTGCTTCTCCGGCTTCTTCCCCGGCGGCGCGGCCGGGGGGCGCGCGCCCGGCCTCTTCCAAGCGCCCCAGGCGCCCCAGGCGCCGAGGGAGAGCACCGCCGCGGCGCACAGGCCGGCGATCATCTTCCAGGCGGCGACGGCGGCCGTACCCGCCGCGACCGTCGCCGCGCCGGCTTTGGCCGCCGGCAGCGCCCCGGTGGATATGACCGCCTGGATGGTCGCCAGCAGCGAGGCCGGCGGGGCCAGCTCGGCCTCCGCGCCGAGGGCCCCGATGACTACCGCCGGCGCGGCGGTCCGCCGGCCCGCGCCCAGCATTTCCCTTACTTTCTCCAGGCCGCGGGAGATCAGGCTGCCGGCGGTGCCGGTCGGCACCTCCAGCACCTCGGCGACCTCGGCCTGGGCCAGGCCGTTCTCGTAGCGCAGGACCAGCGGCAGGCGGTGGCGCTCGTCCAGGCGGGCCAGCGCGGCGCGGACCTCCTCGACCAGCACGGGGTCGGCGGTCGGAGCGCTTTGTGCTCGACTCATGGATTTCCCCTCCTCGGCCTCCCGGCGGCGGCGGGCGCGCTGGGAGCGGGCCAGGTCGCGCGCGGCGTTGACGACCACGCGCAGGAACCAGGTGCGCAGCTCGGAGACCGGCTCACGGGACAGGCGCCCCACGGCCTTCAGGTAGGCCTCGCCGACGGCGTCCTCGGCCAAGGCGGCCTCCGGGCCCAGGACGTGCCGGGCCAAGCGCCAGGCCTCGCCCCGCAGGGCGATCAGCCGGTCGGCGGTCTGCCTGTCGATGCGCGGGCCTGCCATGCGCGGTGCTCCGAGCCGAAAGGGGAACCGCCCCTTTCTAACCGTTTCCCACGGAGCGGCAAGGGGGTTTGTTGCGCGGAACCGACAAAAAAAGCGCGGGAGCCTAAGCTCCCGCGCCGCAGAGACTTATTGGGCCGCGCTCAGCCTTCGTTCTTCTGGAGGGTGGTCTTGATGTCCTCGATGGCCTTCTCGGCGATGTCCGGGGACAGCTGGCAGGTGGCCGCGCCGGGGTGCCCGCCGCCGCCGTACTCCGTGCACAGCTCGCCCACGTTGACCTTGCAGGTGCGGTTGAAGATGCTCCGGCCCACGGCCACCACGGTGGTGTCGCCCAGCCCCGCGAAGATGCGCATCTCCACGTTGCACTCCGGGAACATGGTGTAGACCAGGAAGCGGTTGCCCACCGGCACGCCCTTGACCCCGCGCAGGTCGGTAATGATCACGCTGCCGTCGGCGGTGGCGTGCTTCTTGAGGAAGCCCTTGAACTCGGCCTGTTCCTTGAGCACCCGCTCGCAGCGCTTGGCCACCTCGCGGTGCTGGAGGGTCTTCTCGATGGGCACTTCCTTGACGTACTCCACCAGCCAGCGGAAGTACTTGCGGAACTCCGGGCCCAGGCCGGTGCGCGGGTCGAGGGTCAGCCCCAGCAGTATCCAGCCCTTGGGGACGGTGATGTCCTCCTGGCTGAGCTGGCCGGAGTCCAGCTGGTCGGTCTTCTCCAGGAGTTCCTTGTACTTGTCGAAGGCCGCGTGCTTGTCCTTGTAGAAGTCGTAGATGACCCGCGCGGTGGAGGGGGCCACCGCGAACCTCCCGCGGAACTCGCCGACGCGCTTCAGCTTCTCGCCGCCCTCGGTGACGTGGTGGTCGAACCACATGCCGCAGCCGGGCACGAAGGGCAGGTTGACTACGATGTCCTCTTCGGTGCAGGGCACCTTGCCGTCCTGCACGTCCTTGGGATGGGCGAAGCGGACCTCCCGGATGTTCTCGACCATGGTCAGGAAGACGGCGCTGGCCAGGCCGTCCATGTCCCCGCGGGTCAGAATGCGCATGCTGTTACCCCCCTGTGAATGACCGGTTTGGCCGCCGGGGATACTATCGAAACCCGGCGTTTTTGTCCAGTGAGTTTGCCCCCTCCCGTCCTCCGGCGGAATCCGCTTCGCTTGACATCCGGCCCGGGCACGGCATAATTCGGTCGCAATAGCTCTCCGTGCGGCCGTGGCGGAACTGGCAGACGCGCTAGCTTGAGGGGCTAGTGAGGGTTTCCCTCATGGTGGTTCAAATCCACTCGGCCGCACCACGATACTGACCGGGGCCGGCCCGCGCGGGCCGGCCCCGAGACTATCCGCCGAGAGGAGGTCTCCGGCTATGCCCGGCCATCGCGTGAGCAGGATATACCTGGCCGCGCCGCTCTTTACGCAGACCGAGCGGCGCACCAACCGCGAGCTGGCCGCGCTCCTGGAGCGCGAGTTTCCCGGCGCGACCGTGATCCTGCCCCAGGATTTCAAGGTTTCCGGCAAGTACAACGACAAGAAGAACTACCGCGTCCTCTTCCGCAAGTGCCTGGAGGCCGTCGAGCGCGCCGACGCGGTGGTGGCAGTCCTGGACGGCGCCGACGCGGACAGCGGCACGGCCTTCGAGGTCGGCTACGCCTACGCCCGGAGAGTGCCGGTGGTGGGGGTGCGCACCGACTACCGCGCGGGGCAGGACCGCGGGGTCAACGTGATGCTCTCGCAGGCCGCCGGGCGCTTCGTGTTCGACATGGCCTTCCGCGAGGACCTCGCGGCCCTGGCCCGGAACATCGCCGCCAAGCTGCGCGGACTGTTGGAGCCGGGGAAGAAGTAGGGGCCGGGAGCGGCCCGGCTACCTTCTGCGCCGCGGGCGGCCACCCGCGCGGCGGCGACTGCCGGCCGCGCCGCCGGCCGTTCGGCCGGGCTTTCGGCCGGGCTTTCCCGCGCGGTCGGAAGTCTTCCTGGACCTGCCGCCTCCCGAGGAACCACCGCTGGGGTCCAGCCCCGCGGCCCGGATCTTGCCGTAGCTGCGAATGTTCAGCACCGCGAGGACGAGCATCAGGACGGACACGCCAGTCCCGATAGAGCCCTGGAACTGACCGGTCTTTATGATCGCCGCGATGGTGAGGAGCAGGCCAATGCCGTAGAAGATGGCGACAACCCAGTTGACCCAGTGTTTCTTGAGGAAAGCGCAAACTCCCAGTATGAGCTCGACGAGCGCCACGGCCCCAAAGACCGCCCCGATGATGCCGGCGATTGCCGCCAGACCGGCGGCCATCGTGCCGGTCTGGGGCGGCGCGCTCTCCACGCCCGCCGCGCCCGCGGCGACCGCCGCGCCCGCCCCGATGACCACTATGAAGAGCACGGCCACGGCGCCGGTAAGCAGCCCGAACAGCACCAGCAAGGCGCCCATGATGCTCATGTTCCGCCGGTAGCCGGCCAGAGCAGCGTCGGCGTCGCCCTCCGCCTGGCGCGGGCGGCTCGACTCCTTCTTGGCAGTCCCCGAACTCCTCCGGGAGGAAGGCCGGCGGCTGGTGGACGGCGCCGGGGCCTCTTCCTTTTCCGGTTCCTCCTCGTATTCGGGCTCGGGAGGCGGAGGGGGCGGCGCGGCCGCCGGAGCCGGAGGCGGCGCGGGATCCGCCGGGGGAGCCGATATGCCCAGCTCTTCGAGGGTGGGCAGTTCCATCTGGCCGCCGCAGCCCGGGCACTTGACCTGCTTGCCGGCGTACTTGTCGGGGGCCTTGATGGTCTTATCGCAATGCGGGCAGGTGATTTCCATGATGTCATAGGTCTAGCCCCCGTGGCGCTCCCTGTCAAACGGAAACACGCACCCGGGCGGGAGGCTTGCGCCCGGTGAGCCCTGGGGCTAGAATTGGGCCATGCTCACCAAGCGGATAATCCCCTGCCTGGACGTCAAGGACGGCCGGGTGGTCAAGGGCGTCAACTTCGTGGACCTGCGCGACGCCGGCGACCCCGCGGAGTGCGCCGCGCGCTACGACGCCGCCGGCGCCGACGAGATCACCTTTCTGGACATCACCGCCTCGGTGGAGGAGCGCGGCACCATCATCGACGTGGTCGAGCGCACCGCCGCCGGGGTCTTCTGCCCGCTGACCGTCGGTGGGGGCATCACCGAGCTCGGCCATATCAAGGAGCTGCTGCGCGCGGGTGCCGACAAGGTCTCGATAAACACCGCCGCGGTCCGCGACCCCGGGTTCGTGGACGCCGCCTCGGAGCGCTTCGGCGCCCAGTGCATCGTGGTGGCCATCGACGCCAAGCGCCGGGCGGAGGGCGACGGCTGGGAGGTCTACACCCACGGGGGCCGCCGGCCCACCGGGATCGACATGCTGGAGTGGGCCGAGGAGGTCGAGCGCCGCGGCGCGGGGGAGATTCTGCTTACCAGCATGGACCGCGACGGCACTAAAGTCGGCTACGACCTCGAGGGGCTGCGCCGCGTGGGCGAGGCGGTGGGGATCCCGGTGATCGCCTCCGGCGGCGCCGGGACGCTGGAGCACCTCCGCGAGGCGCTGGTCGAGGGCCGGGCCGACGCGGCCCTGGCCGCGAGCATCTTCCACTACGGCCAGCACACCGTCCGCGAGGCCAAGGAGTTCCTCGCGGAGCGCGGGGTGCCCATGCGCCTCGAAGGGTTTGCCAATTAGGAGAGAACCGCGATGGCGATGAGCACGCAACAGCAGCCCGATCCTGACCCGCGCATGAAGAAGCTGCTGGAGATGATGGCCAAGCACGACGCCACCGACCTGCACCTCAAGGCCTACAGCCCGCCGATATTCCGGGTGGGCGGCCTGCCCCGCAGGATGGACGCGCCGGCCATCGAGCCCGAGGAGATCGAGCGCCTGGCGCGCAGCACCATGACCGAGGACCAGCAGAAGCGCTTCGACCGCCACGGCACCCTGGACTTCGCGGTGGGCCTGCCCGGCGTGGGCCGCTACCGCATCAACATCTTCCGCCAGCGGGGCTCGGTCTCGGTGGCCATCCGGCGGGTGCGCTTCGACATCCCCACCATCGAGGAGCTGCACCTGCCCCCCGGGATCAAGCGCCTGGCGGACCTGCGCATGGGCCTGTGCCTCTGCGCGGGGATCACCGGAAGCGGCAAGAGCACCACGCTGGCGGCCATCCTCAACCTCATCAACCACACCCGGCGCTGCCACATCCTCACCCTGGAAGACCCCATCGAGTACCTCTACCGCGACGACAAGGCCTTCGTCAACCAGCGCGAGGTGGGCATCGACGTGGACAGCTTCACCACCGCGCTGAAATACATGGTCCGCGAGGACCCCGACGTGATCCTGGTCGGCGAGATGCGCGACTCCGAAACTCTGGAAACCGCGCTGATCAGCGCGGAGACCGGGCACCTGGTCTTCGGCACGGTGCATTCCGGCTCGGCGGCCCAGACCATCGGCCGCATCCTGGACTTCTTCCCGTCGCACCGCCACGACCAGGTCAGGCAGCTGCTCTACTTCACGCTCAAGGCGGTTATGGTCCAGATGCTGCTGCGCGGGGCGCGCAAGGACGTCCCCATGGTCCCGGCCCTGGAGCTGATGCTCGTCAACCCCGCCATCCGCAAGCTGATCCGCGAGGGCGACGACGAGAAGATCATGGACGTGATCCGCTCCGGCCAGAGCGAGGGCATGCAGGACATGAACCAGTCGCTGGTCACCCTCGTGAAGCAGAAGCTGATCACCGAGGAAACCGCCATGGAGACCAGCCCCAACGCCGAGGCGCTGGCCATGAACCTCAAGGGCATCTACCTGGGCCAGGACAAGGGAACTATCATAGGATAGGGATCGACCGCCGGAGGAGGCTGCCCCTCCATGAAGCTCGCGCACATCCCCGCACTCGCCGCCACCGCAATCCTGCTGGCGCTCCCCGCGCTTGCCGGCGAGCCGGGCAAGAAGCCGCCGAAGACCGCCAAGCCGGAAGTCCTCGCCGAGTTCAAGATTTCCATCGACGGAAACATGATACTCGTGCCCGTTAAGATCAAGGGCAAGGAGTACAAGTTTTGGCTAGACACCGGCGCGGCCTTCTGTTGTGTGGACCCCTCCCTCAAGAAAGAGTTGGGAAAGAGCCGGGGCAAGAAGGCCATAAGGACTTCTGGTGCGGGCATCAAGGTAGATACGTACGATCCACCGGAGGCTTCTCTTGGCAAGCTCAACTTGAAGGAGGGTGGCCCGGTAATCTGCCACGACCTGCGCATGTTCCGGCTCATAGCAGGTCGAAATATCCGCGGCATAGTGGGCATGAGCCTGCTCAGGAAGTACGTTGTTCACGCGGACTTCGACGCCGGCCGGCTGCGCATCCTGAAGCCCGGTAGGCTCCCGGAATTCAAACACGACCTCGCGTTGGAGCTTACGTCGCGTCGAGGAGTCTGGGAGGTTTCATTCCCGCTCTCCGGGAAGGTGCGACCTCGTTTCGACGTTGACACCGGCTTCAACGGCGAGCTGTCGGTGAGCAGGAAGTCCTTCGACATGCTGCGCAAGAGTGGGCGCCTGCCCAAGATGACCGAAACAGTCTACGCAGCGGCCTCGGGCGTCCACCGCAGCGTGACCTCCCGGATCGACACTTTCAGAATCGGCGCTCTGCGCTATCGCAACCTCCTCGTGGACCGGAAGGAGACATCCGGCAACCTGATCGGGCTCAAGTTCCTGGCTCGCCACTCCGTCCTTCTGGACTTCCCCAAACGGAAGATGTACCTCAAGAAAGGCAAGAACTTCGACAAGGTCAACGAGGAGGACATGAGCGGGCTGCACCTCTTGCGCATAAAGAAGCAGGTGGTGGTCTATTCAGTGGACAGGGACAGCCCCGCGGAGAAGGCGGGCATAAGAGGCAACGACGTCATCCTCACGGTGGGGGACAGAAAGGCGGTGGGCTTCGGCATGTGGGGTCTCCGGCGGCTGCTCAAGTCCGGCGACGGCAAGGAAATCAAAATGACCCTGAAGCGCGGCGCCGAAGAGAAACCCGTCAGGTTCAAGCTCAAGAAGCGAATCTAGTGACAGAGAACCCATCGCCATCGAGCAGCAACCGCCGCCGCGTCCTCGAACTCGCCCTCACCGGCGGCTTCGTGGTATTTGCACTGCTGGTGCTCTGCGCCTGGTTCTACTCGCCGAACCGGGAGCGCGTCCTGCGGGCTTTCGGCGACGACCGGCGCCCGCTGCTGCTCGGCGCGGGGTTGGCCGTCCTGGCCGGCGCGGCGCTGTCGGTCCTGGCCCGGCGGAAACCCCGGTGGGGAAAGCTCTGCCTGCTGGCCGGGACCGGGTGGCTGCTGCTGGTCGCGCTCGGCGGGCTCTTCATCGCCGGGGTCAGGCCGCGGGTGATCACCCTGTCAATGGCCGCCGTGCTGTTCCTCTCGGCCATGAGCCTGGGGGCTTTCATTCTCAAGAAGCTCGGCTTCCGCCCCGCCGGCGGCGCCGAGGGCCTGGCCCTGGCCGGGGCGCTGGGGCTCGGCGCGCTCTCCTTTGTCTTCGTCCTGCTCGGACAAGTGGGGCTCTTCCGGGGATGGGCCCTGGCGGTGGTCATCCTCGCCGCCGGAGTGCCCGGCGCCGGGGAGCTGATGCGCCTGATCGAGCGGTTCATCGCCGGGACCCGCCGGGCGCTGGTCGGCGCGGGGCTGGTCGGCTCGACGCTGGTGGTGCTCATCGGCCTGGTCTACGCCTACCGCCTGCTCTACTGCTTCTCGCCGCCGGGCTTCTCTCATCACGACTACGACGGCCTGAGCTACCACCTGGCCGCGCCGGCGGAGTGGCTGGAGTCAGGGTACGTCTCCTTTCTGGCGCATAACGCCTACGCGAACATGCCGGCGGCGGCCGAGGTGCTCTACGCGCCGGGAGTGGCCCTCGCTCCGGGGAACTGGGCCGGGCTGCACTTCTCGCGCCTGCTCGGCCTGGGCTGCTCGGAGCTGGCCATGCTGGCGGTCTACGCCGGCGCGCGGCGGCTGGCCGGACGGCGCACGGCGCTGATCGCCGCGGCGCTCTTCTTCCTGGGCGCCTGGCTGTCCGACCTGGTGGTCAACCCCTACGTAGAACCGCTGCTGCTGCTGTTCACCACGACCGCCTGGGTCGCCTTCGCCGCGGCGGTGGCCCGTGGCCGCTTCAATCTCAAGCGCCTGGCCGTCGCCGGGCTGCTGGCCGGAGGGGCGTGCGCGACGAAGTATCCCGCGCTGGTCTTCGTGGCCGCGCCGCTGGCGCCGGCGGCGCTGGCCGCCGGTCTCATCCGCCGCAAGGGCCTCAAGCGCGCGCTGGCCGGCGGAACCCTGATCGGCGGGCTGGCCCTGGCCATCGCCGCGCCCTGGTACGCCAGGAACTGGATCGCCGGCGGCAACCCGGTCTACCCGCTGGCCGCGGAGGTCTTCGGCTCGCCCGACTGGCCCGACTGGCGCAAGGCCAGCTGGAAGCGGTCCCACAGCGCGCCGACGGTGGGCAAGGGGGAAGACAGAGGGCCGCGCCCCGCCTGGCGCGCGCTGGGCATGCTGGCCTCCGGCCGCAAGGGCGCGGGGCTGGAGAACCTGCGCAGCGGCCCGCTGCTGGTCGTCTTCCTGCCGCTGGCCCTCTGGGGCCTCTGGAAGCGGCGAAGGCGCGGGGCCGCGTGGCTGGGGCTCTTCGTGCTGCTCTACGTCGTGGGATGGGCGGCCTTAACACATCAAGCAGAACGCTTTCTGTTCCCGGCCTATGGCGGCCTGGCGGTCCTCGCCGCGCTGGGCATCGCCGCGCTGCCGCGGCGCTCGGCGATGGCCCTGGCCTCCGGGGTGGTCCTGATCTCCACGCTGGCGGCCGCGCCCGCCCACCGGGTCTACGTGCAGCTCTGCCGGGGCCAGCCGTCGGCGGGGGTGCTGGTCGGCCTGGTCCCCGAGGAGAAGTTCCTGATCGGGCCTCCGTGGCAGGCGGTTCGCGCGGTGAACGCCCTGCCGGCCGGCTCCAAGGTGCTGCTGGTCGGCGAGGTGCGCAGGGCGCTCTTCCGCGTGCCGGTCGTCTACGCCACGGTATGGGACAGGCACCCGCTGGAGGACGCCCTGGCCGACGCCGACCCGGCCCGCGCCGCCGAGCGCCTGCGGGAGATGGGCATCACCCACCTGTGCTGGAACCGGGGCGAGGCCCGACGCCTCAAGAAGTCATACGGCTACTTGAGGATAACCCCTAAGCAGATGCGCGCCCTGATTCGCCTGCACCGGCGGCATCTCCGGTTCGTCAAGCTCTGGCAGGGCGGCTGGGAGCTCTGGCAACTGAAGCCGGGGAACGCGCCCTGACGGAAAACCGGCCGCGGCCCCTGCGCTTGACTGCCGGGTCGGGGCGATATAGACTGTACTTGCGGGGGGGGGGGTCCCCACGACGGCTCTTAGCGGCCAACGGGAGTGATCGGCGTGCAGCTGAATATCAGTCATCACGGCGACGTGACGGTCATCGATATCGAGACCCAGCCCAAGAGCGAGGATCTGGACACCCTGGTCAAGCGCGTCACCAACTTCTGCAAGGGCGGTCGCAAGAAGTACATCCTCAACCTCCGCGGCCTGGACCGCCTCTCCAGCACGGACATCGCCGCCATGGTCAACATCAACGACACCTGCAAGGAGCACGGCGCCACCCTGGTGCTCTGCCAGCTGCAGTCCAAGATCAACTACGTGCTGGAGATCACCAATCTACGTCCCTTCTTCCAGATCGCCGAGAGCTTCAGCGCCGCGGTCGCCCTGCTGGGCGGGGCGGGGGTGGCCCAGGCGGCCGTCGACCGCGCCAACCCGGTGGCCGCCCGCGAGGCCGAGCGTCGCGCCCAGGTCATGGCCGAGAAGTTCATCGACCGCGCCGCCAAGACCCGCCTGCACCTGCGAGTGCTGCAGATCCTCGAGTCCAAGCGCCTGGAGATCATCGGCCCGGCCAGCCTGAGCGAGGCCACCGGCGAGGAAGAGGAGAGGATCAACCCGATAATCGCCGCCTTCGTCAAGCTGGGCATCCTCCGCGAGGTGGGCACCCGCGCCTACAACTACGCCCCCAACGCCGAGCGCGCCCGGGAGATACGCCAGTTCCTGGACATGTGGAACTCCCCGCGCTACCACAGCCAGATACTATCCAACCTCCTGGCCCGCGAGGGCAAGAAGCGCTAGCAGTCCGTTGGGGAATGGCGTGGCCGCCAATAGGAAATCCGCGAAGAGCAGTTTCACGCTGGCCACCTGGAACGTCAACTCGGTGCGCTCGCGCCTGGGCGCCGTGATCCCCTGGCTGGAGCACCACCGGCCGGACGTCCTCTGCCTCCAGGAGATCAAAGTCGAAACCGGGAAGTTCCCCGCCGAGCCGTTCGAGAGGGCCGGCTATCAGGCAGCGGTCTTCGGCCAGAAATCCTACAACGGGGTGGCCATACTCAGCCGTGAGCCCTTGAAGGAGGTCGGCCTCGGGTTGGCCGACGGAGAGAAGGACGAGCCCGCCCGCCTGATCCGCGCCAAAGTCCGCGGGGTCAACATCGTCAACACCTACGTGCCCCAGGGCCGCGAGCCGGACAGCGACAAGTTCCGTTACAAGCTGAAGTGGCTGGCGCGGCTCCGCGAGTTCTTCGAGAAGAACTACACGCCGCGGCGGAAAGTCCTCTGGTGCGGGGACATGAACGTGGCCCCGGCGGACATCGACATCCACAATCCCAAGGGGCTGCTGGGCCACGTGGGCTTCTGCCCGGAGGCCTGGAAGGCGCTGGGCGACGTGACCTCCTGGGGTTTCTGTGATATCTTCCGCAAGCATCGCCCCGAGCCCGGCTGGTACAGTTACTACGACTACCGCGCCAGGGACCCCGTGAAGAACAAGACCGGCTGGCGAGTCGATCACCTCTACTGCACCAAGTCCCTGGCCGCGAAGTCCACCGACTCCTGGATCGACATCAACCCGCGCATCGGCGAGAAACCCAGCGATCACTGTCCGGTGCTGGCCGAGTTCGATCTGTAGGGGTGGAGAGCCGCAATGAGCGAATATGTCCCGATAGCGGTCGCCGACCGGCCGAACCCCGGGGCCTACACCCCTCGCGAGCGTCTGCTGCGCCTCCTGCGCGGCGAGAAGGTCGACCGGCTGCCCATCGCGACGGTGGGCATGACCCCCTTCAGCTGGCACCCCGACTTCCCGGATTACCACCCGGTGCTGCGCGTGGCCGAGAAGCACTGCGAGTTCCTGGCCGGCTTCGGGCTCAAGCGTGACCCGGGCTTGTGCGACCCGGCAACGCTGGAGGTGAAGACCGAGACGGTCGAGGAGGGCGAGCGCAAGACCGCCACCACCGTGCTCAAAACTCCCAAGGGTGACCTCACTGGCGTGCGCGTCCACGACCGCTCGGTGGGCAGCTGGGGCGTGGCCAAGGCCATGATCGAGAACCAGGCGGACCTCGCCAAGCGCGAGAGCCTGCCCCACGCGCCCATGCCGGTGGACCTCGAAGGGCTGGACGCCTTCCGCGAGAAGGTCGGCGAGTCCGGGCTGGTCTACTGCAACGGGATCCAGAACGCGCTGCTCACCGCCTGCTGGGGAATGAGCGAGGAGTTCCGCACCATCTTCTGCTTCACCGAGCCCGAGCGCCTGCGCAGCATGGTCGAGCGCGCCCAGGAGCGCGTTTACGACTTCACGGAACGCCTGTTGGCCGCCGGCGCCGGGCCGGTCTTCCGCTGCTACGCCATCGAGGACTTCGTCGAGCCGATCATGCCGCCCAGCTTCGTGGACGAGTTCATCGTGCCCTATGATCGCGAGGTCGTGAAGCTTATCCACGATCGCGGCTGCTACGCGGTGATGCACTGCCACGGCCGCCTGGGCGCCCAGATCGAGCGCATGGTGGCCATCGGCGTGGACGGCTCGGACTGCTCGGAGTGCCCCCCGCAGAACGACACCGACCTGGCTGGCATGGTCGAGAAGGCCGACGGGCGGATGTTCATCTGGGGCTACATCCAGTTCGAGACCCTGGCCCGGGCCAGCCGGGAAGAGATCTACGAGCTGGTCCGCCAGGCGGTGGAGATGGGAGGAACCGAGGGAGCCTACGTCCTCAGCCAGGCGGCCAGCCCCTGGATGGCCGAGCTGCCCGACCGCACCGGCGAGAACCTGATTCACATGATCGAGGCCGGCGTGAAATACGGCGGGCACTGAGGCGCGGGTTCAGGGCCGCGGCCCGGGAGCAGTCAGCCGCTGACGCTCCGGCAGGGGGCGCTCGCCGCCCCCGGCGGTCTAGAGCAATTTAAGTATGTGTAACGAATTGCCGATAAAGGAAGTATGCC
>CBDUSI010000041.1:0-34952 GCA_965370045.1 uncultured bacterium
ATATCGACCAACACACCCCCAGTCCTTTAGAGAATTAGCAGACACAGCCTAGGCCTTTTTGGGAAGGTGGTAATGGCGGACACGGTGTTTGCCCCCGCCGTTGATGAAGTCTACGCGCATCCTTCCCGGGCGGGTTTCACCGACGCATGGTTGGGGACATTGGCTTTCTCCGGGCAGATATTCTTCGATTTCGCGGCCTACTCCTCATGTGCCATCGGTGCGGCGATGTGCCTGGGCTTCATGCTGCCTGACAATTTCCGCTCTCCGTACGCGGCCATAGGTTTCTCCGATTTCTGGAAGAGATGGCACATCTCGCTGTCGAGTTGGCTCAGGGATTACCTGTATATACCCCTGGGCGGCAACCGCAAGGGACCCATGCGCACGTACATTAACCTGTTAGTGACCATGTTGTTGGGCGGTTTGTGGCATGGCGCATCGTGGAACTTCGTGGTGTGGGGTGGCCTGCATGCCCTGTATCTGACCTGTGAGCGTCCCGTCCGCCGGAGATGGGGCGGTCGACCATGGGCCTCCAATTGGTTGCTTCTGGCCTTCCTCGGGCTTCTTACCTACTCGCTGGTTTGCGGTGCCTGGGTGTTCTTCAGAGCTCAGGATCTGCCGTCCGCATGGATGCTGGTCCAGGCCATGTTTGACTCGGGTAAGGGATCCTCGCTCATCAGTACGCAGCGCGCGCTGGCTGTCTTGGGATGCCTGTCCGCGACTATCGCCGGACAGTGGTTCATGCGCGACAGAAGGCTCGATGAGATTTGGGTTCGCCTGCCCTGGTGGTTGCGCTCTCTGGCCATTTCCTTCCTTCTGCTGGGAATTCTCCTTGCCCCGAGGAGCGATCGTGCATTCATCTACTTCCAGTTCTAGACGCCCTGTCCCCGAAGGCCCCTGGGCCCGGATATGGATAGCCAGCTTCGCTGTTGTCCTGCTAGTCCTGGTCCCATACGAGATGTTCTGGAGGTCCAAGGGATTCAAGCCCTGGGCCGGACGCGCAGTCGACGCCTGGTGCTTGACGCTCGATCATACTGAACCGGACAGTGTGGCGATACTGGGAACATCCCGGATCCTGGCGGGAGTAGATCCGGCCGTCCTGGCAGTCTCCATGCAGCGGCCAGTGGCCCACTTGGCGATCAACGGGGGGTCGCCGCTTCCCATACTGGAGCACTTGGCGGCAAACGAATCGTTCCGGGGCACGGTAATAGTTGACTTGATTCCGCGTTTGGACTTCGACCCCGCCCATCGCGGCGAGAAGGTATCCAGAGACTACCTCAAGGCCTATGCTGACTTCCGAGTTTCCCCGGCGCGGCGCGGCGAGGCGGTGTTGTCGCAGTGGTTGGAGGCAACCTTCGTGTCCCGGAACCCGGCGCTGTCCTGGAAGGTGGCCTCGGTGCTGGCCAGTGGCCGAATGCCATCCGCACCTTACGGCAGCACCAGGCCAGACCGCTTCCTGCATCTGGACTTTTCCAGGGCGGACGTGGCGCGACTGGAGAGGGATCTCTTCACGCGCGCATCGAGTGTCAGGCGTCTCCCGAACGATAGCGAACTCAACGCCACTCTGATCAGAATAGAGAGGGCCGTGCAGATGTTGCGGAGCCGCGGCTGCGCGGTGGTTTTCGTGCGTATGCCCAGCATGAATAGGTTTGGGCGCTTAGAAGAGAAGGAATACCCGAGATCCAAGTATTGGGACGTATTCGCCACGAGGACCGGCGCTGCAACGGTCCACTGGCGTGATTACCCTTCTCTGACCGGATTCACATGCCCGGAGGGGTCCCATCTTGATGGCAGGGACGCCCCGCGTTTTACTCGTCGATTCGCCGAGGTCCTGTCGATTGTCCTCTCGGAGAAGAGAGACGTGAAGATCAGGCGCTGAGGTGAGCAGTCTCTCTTCCCGCCCACGGGCGGGCCCGAATTCCATCTATAAAGGGTTGACATTCAGCGGCTTCTGGCGAAACTACTCATGGGAAGGGGGGGAGAACGAGGGCGCCCCTTGACATTTCCTGAAGCTCCCGCTGCCGATCCAGGCGAGGCCCCGCCCGGCGGCTGTACGGGCCGGGTGGCTCGTGCCGGGACTTGGAAGCTTTCCGGCTCCATCCTCGGATACTTCGTGGTCTTCGCCCGGACCGCGGTGCTCGCCCGCCTCTTGACCCCGGCCTACTTCGGGGCCTTCAATCTCGTGCTGGTGGTCATCGCTTTCGCGGACAGCTTCACCCGTCTGGGGCTTGAGACCGCGCTGGTCGACCGCCGCGAAGTAGACCGCGAGGTTCTCGATCTAGTCTGGACCCTCAACGTCATTCGCGGCTTCGCCATGGCAGGCCCCTTCCCCATCCCCTTCGGTAGCGCGACGCATAGTCTTCGACAACGGCAAGTGCTACGAGGCGGCCGACACCAAGAGCTTTCTGGGTCTGTGGAACATCCGACCGATCTACGCGCAGCCGCGGCACCCGCAGACGGTGGGCAAGTTGGAGCGACTGCACCGCACCATAAGGAGATCTTTTCAATCTCCACGTGTACGACTCGCCCCGGGATATGGCCCGGGCCATCGATTCGTTCTACCGTTTCTACAACCACGCTCGACAGAGGAGAAGCGCTTCCCTATCATTTCCGCTGGGCATGAAATGAGGAGCACAAGGAGATGAAGCAGCTGATCAAGCGGGCGATCCTGGGGCTAGCAAACAGGAGCACCCTACTCAGGCGAGTAGCGGCCTTTGTGGCCGCAAATGCCTCGACGGGTTCCGCAAGCAGGGATACTTATAGATATCTAAAGGAGAAGTTCATCGAAAATGGATTGAAGCACGAGTTCGACAAGTCAGCAAGAACACAGTTGGTCAGCAGATTCGAGCGGATCGACCGGGAGGTCCAGATCGGGACAACACCGACCGATGGGCTCTTTCTCGCAGAAATGCTGTTGAATGTTGATGCTGAAGGTGCGGTGGTCGAATGTGGGTGCTATGCGGGAGAGAGTTCAGCAAAGCTATCGATTCTGGCAAGACTGCTTGAGAAGGAGTTGATTGTTTTCGACAGTTTTGAGGGGCTACCTGTTGTCGAGCAGCAGTTCGCGCACGACCAGCATTGCCGCCGCAGTTGGAGCGCTGATTGGTGGGTCGGCCGATATGCAGCTGGGATGGATGAGGTCCGGGACAACATAGAGCGACACGGCGAAATCTCCGTGTGCAAGTTCGTTAAGGGTTGGTTCAAGGAGACTCTGGTTGATGTCAACCTGCCGAAATCGGCAGCACTTGTATTTGCGGACGTTGATCTGGCAACGTCCGCGCGGGACTGCTTCGTCGCCACCTGGCCCATAGTATCCGGGAAGGGTATTTACGTGACACATGATGTGGCTTACATTGGAGTCCTTCAAGAGCTGCTTGGCCCTGGACTGTGGAAGGAGAAGTTCAAGACTGTTCCACCTATCCTCTTCGGCGCAGGTTACGGCCTGTGTAACCAGTCTCCTCACCTGGGATACATGGTCAAGGGCGACAGGTTGCCCGCGAGCTACCTAAACAGCATAACGATAGATAAGTGAATGAACAGCTGGTCGACATATGGCGCGGTTCAAACTCAGCGGTTAGACGGGAGATTCTCGACTGAATACAATCCAGCGGCTTTGGCCTTGAGCTCCGGGTCGTCGACCTCCTCGGCGCCCGCGGGAGCCGAGGCAAGCAGAGTCAGCACCGCCAGGAGTGGCGAGAGGTGCAGCCCGCGAACCACGCGTTCCTCATAGCCTCCAGCGGTACGGCAAGGCCCCTCTTGCGGCTTTGCGAACAAAGGCTGGCAGAAGTCTCCATATTGGTTTCAATCTGAGCCACGACACGACCCTGGGCGCTAGCGGAAAGCGGTGGCCTCTTTTCCTGGCCAGATTCGCAATCTCTCGATCGAAGTGGTTCGTGCTGGAAAGCACCTGATCGATGTAAGACGACCTCACCTCGTGATATCTGCTCAAGTCAAATACCTTACTGTAAAGATGCAACTTGCCGAGCACTTCGAGAGTCAACTGGGTCCGTAGGCACTTGTAGCATGCTGAGCAGTTACCCCCGGGACTTGTGCTTGTGCAAACGTTCAGGTACTCGTGCGAAAGTGCAATGACCGCCACGCGCTCCGTTTTCTCCGCTCGCGAGTACTGGGCTCCTGTCGGTATGCACTCCGTGATCTCAGATGACAGCAGAGGAGCCATTATCGGGTCAGTGTAGGCCATGTCAGGAGCTCCGTCTACGAAACAATCGCAGTAGGACACTCCTGAGGCATAGAGATACTTGGCGAAAAGCTTCTGCATCGTCAAGATCGCCGAGACGTTCCTCATCGTGTGCGTTCTTGGGAAGCTCATGTTCAGGACTTCGTCGAGATTGGAATCCACCTTGATGAAGGGAATTCCCAACTCCTTCGTGAACGGCAGCAAGCCAGCGTAGCGATCTTCGAAGAGGCTTCGCCCTCCTGCTCCTGCGCTTCCAACATTGTTGAAGACAAGATGCGTTATCTTGTATCCCTCCGGAACATCCCCGTAAAAATGGTCGGCCAAGACGCAGAATGAATCAATGCCCCCGGAGAAACCCGTAACCACGCATCCCTCCGTACGCAAGAGACGGCCCCGATCAAGACTCTCCGGCATAACTCTCACTGGACGGAGCGCAGGCATTATCAACGTAAGGATCCGCATAGAGTAGTTGGTGAGGTTGTAGTAGAGCTTCTCGGACACGGCCCCTTCGACACATATGTCTTCGCCGTTCTTCATGGCAAGAGGCAGCAAGGCCACCAGGAAGGCATCCAGCCTCTCCGTCGTAAGCCATTGGGCATGTTCTCTGCCTACCGAGTACCACAAGTCCTGCTTATGACCACCTTGCTCCACGGAGGCCACAATCCTCACATCTCGGCCATGATCGACCAGTCGCGCCTGACCCACTCTCACCACTGCGCTCCTTCTCTGTGACCTGCCTCACCGGTGCGGATCTAGGTTCCCGGCTGGAACACGGGTGCTCCCTTCAGTACCCGCTCGTCGACCTCGACAGCTTGAACCGGTATGGACGCCCGACCCGGCGCGCGGGGAAGCTCTGGTTTGCGACCCAGCGATAGATGGGGCGCTTGTCCACGCCTAAGTACGCTGCCACGGCCTCGACCTCGACCCAAGGCTCATGAGCGATCACCTGCCACCCCCCCCCGCTATTGCCCCCCCGAGGGCCTTCCAGAGCACACTAGAGTGTACGGAAATCCCCACGCTTTCTCAAGCCGGAAAGTCCTTTCTGGGCAGTCGTACTTGGTCGGTTGGCAAGCTCCGGTAGGGGAGCGCTGCTCTTTGCAGCGGCCCGGAGGAGTCATCCGGGAAATGTCGGTTAAAGAGTTGACATTGGGCAACGCGTAGGAGAGACTGCTTTCTTCGGGGGGAGGAGATCGAGGACGATGTTTGACCTCTCCTGAATCTTTCGCTTCCGGTCCGGACGAGGCCCCTGGCGGCTACGCGGGCCGGGTGACTCGCGCCGGAGCCTGGAAGCTTTCCGGTTCCATCCTCGGATACTTCGTGGTCTTCGCCCGGACCGCGGTGCTCGCCCGTCTGCTGACCCCGGTTCACTTCGGGGCCTTCAACCTGGTGCTGGTGGTTATCGTCTTCGCGGACGGCTTCACCCGTCTGGGGCTCGAGACCGCGCTGATCTACCGCCGCGAGGTGGACCGCGGAGCCCTCGAGCTGGTTTGGACCCTCAACGTCATTCGCGGCTTCGCCATGGCCGGCCTCCTCTGGCTGTGCGCCCCACTGTTGGGAGCCGCCTTTGACCAGAGCGAGCTCGCTGTTCTGCTGCGCTGGAGCTGCCTGGCCCCGGCGATCTCCTCGCTGCGCAGTGCCGGTTCCCCGCTGCTGATGCGCGAGCTGCGCTTCCGCCCGCTGGTTGTGGGCGGGCTGATCACCGAGGTGCTGGTGGTGGCCGGGACCATCATCTTCGCCATTTACGCGCCCGGTCCGGAGGCGATTCTGGGCGGGTACGTATTGGGAGCGTTCCTGCGGGTCGCGCTTTCCTATATCATCGCGCCCTTCCGTCCCCGGTTCCGATGGGACTGGCCGAGGGCCAAGGAGCTTCTCAAGTTCGGGCGGACGATGGTATGGTTGTCGCTTCTGGTGGTGTTCATGAACTACGCGGACAATGCCATTATCGGCGGGCTGCTGGGCAGCTTCCGACTGGGTTTGTATTCGATGGCCTTCAACGTCATGACCCTGCTCATGGATCGCTTGGCCAGCCCGCTGGTCGAGGTGGTCTTCCCGGCGTTCTGTCGCCTGAAGGAAACGCCGGAGCGCATGGAGACCGCGCTCGTCCGGGTGTTCAGCCTCTTGGCCGGAATGATCCTGCCCGTCATGGCGGGGCTGGCCCTGCTTTCGCGCGAGGCCGTGGTTCTGTACCTCGGCGCCGCATGGCTCCCGGTCGGTCCGATTCTGACGGTGTTCTGTTTCGCCGGAGGCTTCAGAGCTCTGGCCAGGTTACTGAGTAACTGGCTGGTGGCCAACGGCAAACCGCGGCTTCTCCTCAAGGTCAGGCTCCTGGAAATCCCGTTGTATCTGGCCGGGGTGGTGTTCCTGACGATCCATGCGGGGATCATCGGCACGGCGGCAGCGGTGGCGGGCATGGCGGCGCTTGAGCTCGTGATTATGCTGGCGCTTGTGGCGCGCATGCGTCCAGGCGTGATGAGACCGATTCTGCTGGTCCTCTGCCGCGCGGCAACGAGCGCCGCCGTCATGGCCGGTGCAGTGTGGTGGCTGCGGGTGGCCCTGGCGGATACCGGCACTCTGGTCCGTGCCTCGATTTGCGTGCCGGCCGGTGTGGTCGTTTACATGGGCGCCGCGGCCCTGTTCAATCGCGGGCTCTACCGCGAGATCCTTTCCGCCTGGCGGGCGTTACGCAGGCGCTCCGGCGAGCAGCTGGAAGGAGGGGCCGCTGATTCCCCCGGGGAGGAGGAGTGATGTCCGGCGGGGGGAGCAAAGCCCTGCGCATCCTTCGTCGCTCGGCCTTGCTGGGCAGGAACCTGTTGGCCGCGCTTCGCGGCGGCAAGCGCGGAGTCGGATACATCGGCCTGGTTCCCGACGTCGGTATCCACAACCTGGGCGATGCGATCATGCTCTCGGTCTTCGAGCGCGAGATGGCGCCGGCCCGCCTCTATCCGTCCATGCTCTACCGGAGCATTGAGCATCGAGTCTGGCGAGCGGCGTGCCGCAGGACATTCTCGGCCTGCATCCTCGGCGGCGGGACGCTCCTCTTCTGGCGGCACTTTTACGATTACCTGTCGGAAGCCCTCGACGCTGGCGTGCCCTGTTACGTGCTCGGCACCGGGGTCAACAGCCCGGAGTTCTGGAGGGAGTACGATCCCGCCTTCCTCTTCTCACCGGAGCGCAGCGTGGAGGCGCTCCGCGCCTGCCGCTTCGTTGGCGTGCGCGGCCCGCTCTCACAACGTATCCTGCAGGAGGCGGGGCTTGAAGGGGCAGAGGTCGTCGGCGATCCCGCCCTCCTCCTGGCCGGGGACGGGCCTCCCCCGGCGCCCGCTGAGGAAAGGGTGCTGGGCGTCAATATCGGCACCTCTTGGGACAACGTATGGGGCGGGGATGAAGAGCGGCCGATGGCCGAGGTGGCCGCAGCCGCCAACGCGCTGGCCACCGAGGGCTGGAGCGTGCGCTTCTACTGCGTGTGGCCGGAGGACCGGCCCGCGGTCGAGAAGGTGCGGGCGCGCGTGTCCGCGGGGAACGTCTCCGTGGCCGAGCACTACCTGTCGGCCGAGGACTTCATGGCCGACGTGGGCAGGTGTTCGGCGTTCGTGGGCATGAAGCTGCATGCCACGGCGCTGGCGCTCTGCGCGGGGGTGCCGTCGTTGATGATTGATTATCGCCCCAAGTGCCTGGACTTCATGGCGTCTCTGGGGCTTGAGGACCTGACAATTCGCTTGGACGAGATTGAGGCGACGCCGCTGGCCCGGATGCTTTCCAGTCTGCCGGAGCGGCGGGTCGAGATACACGAGCGCTATTGGCCACGACTGCTGGCGATGAAGACCGCCCTTCGGGAGAGACTTGCCATGGTGAAGGGCGAACTGTCTTCCGCTGGGCGAGAGTAGAGAGGAATCGAGTCGTGTTTGAGCCTAATGTCCCCGAGATACTGAAGCTGATCGAGCGCAGTCCGAATGCCTTGGTCCTTGACGTCGGCGGCTGCGCCTCTCCGTTCAACCGCGCCAACTGGATTATTGACCGCCTGCCGTTCGAGGAACGGGGCTTCTATGAAAAGACCGGACTGCTTCGGAGCCAGGGAGGCGAACGGGAGTTCTTCAGCGAAGACACCTGGGTGCAGCGGGACATCTGCGATCGGGAACCGTGGCCCTTCGCGGACAATTTCTTCGACTTCTCGATATGCTCCCAGACCCTGGAAGACCTGCGTGACCCGCTCTACGTATGCTCAGAGCTCGTTCGCGTGTCGAAGGCCGGCTACATCGAAACGCCATCCCGGGTCGCCGAATCCTGTCGCGGCTGGGAATCTCCCTGGATTGCCGGCCTGTCCCACCACCGCTGGCTGATCGAAGTCGAGGGCGCGCACGTCCGGTTCCTGCCCAAGCTGCACGCCCTCCACGCTGACTTCCGACTTGCTTTTCCGAGGTCTTATCTGCAGAGATTGGCGCCCGCTGAACGACTCGCCTTCCTTCTCTGGGAAGGCGACTTCACCTTCGAAGAGGTGGTGCTCAGGGGCAAGGACCGTCTTGAGAGCCTGATGAAGTTCGTGGCAGACAGGCACACCTACCCGCGGTACCGCTATTGGCTCCGGGCCGCCGGGGTCCAGGGCTTCAGAATCTGGAACGGAATTCGGAGGCGGATGTTCCCCGGTGACTGATCAACCCCTTTCCCTCTGCTACTCCGTGCCCGCTTCGCTGGGCATGGGCGGCATGGGCCGCGGCATGTCCGCCTCGGTGCGCGCCGCCGCCGAAGAGGGCTGGAAAGTCCGGGCCATCACCGGCCCCGGCGGCGCACCCCTGCCCGGCGTCGAGGCGCTCGAAGTTGACGTGTCCTGGGTGCCCAGGCTCGCCCGGCTGACCCCGGCGCGGTTCAGCCCCGCCTGGATGCGCTATCTCGCCGAGGGCGCCTACGACCGCCGGGCCGCCAGACTCGTGGGCAGCGCAGATGTCTTCCAGGGCGCGGTGCACTGCTGCCTGGCCTCGCTGCGAGCAGCCAGGCGCGCCGGCGCGTTGACTATCGTCGAGAGCATGACCGCTCACGCCCGGCACATGAATCGGGTCGTGCGCCGGGAAGAGCAGGAGGTCGGCAGCAGCGCGCACTTCCACAACCGCCGCACCGTGGCCCGCTGCGAGGCGGAGTACGCCGAAGCCGACTTCATCTACTGCAACTCGAACTACACCCGGCGGACCCTGATGGAAGAGGGCGTTCCCGAAGCCAAGGTCATCACCGTGCCACTGGGCGTCGAGGTGCCCGAAGAGGTCGCCCGCCACGAGGAAGCGCAGACATTTCGGGTCCTCTTCGTCGGGCATCTCGCCCTCTGGAAGGGGTTCCGCTACTTGTTGGCCGCCTGGGAAGCGCTGTCGCTCCCCGAGGCTGAACTCTACCTGCGCGGCGGTACCGGCGACCGCCCCTGCCGCCGGATACTGGAAGACTATCGCCGGCGCGTCCAGGTCACTGTCGACCCATCCTACGGGACGATCCCCTACCACGAGTTTTCGGTCCTGGTGCTGCCCTCGATCAGCGACGGGTTCGGGCTGGTGGTCCCCGAAGCCATGGCCGCCGGGCTGCCGGTGATAGTGACTGAGAACGTCGGCGCCGCCGACTGCGTGCGCGAGGGTGTTGACGGGTACGTAGTACCGGTCGGCGACGCCCAGGCGCTGGCCGCGCGCATCGAAACGCTCCACTCCGACCGGGACAAGCTCATCAGCATGGGCCGCGCCGCGCGCGAGCGCGCCGCCGAGTTCTCAATGGCGTCCTTCCGCAAGAAGTACATCGCCGCAATCCGGAGGATCGCCGGACGATGAGTGAACGGGGACCGCTGCGCGTGCTCTTCGTCCAGAGCCAGACGGAAATGGGCGGGGCGGAGATCAGCCTGCTGACCGCGCTCGGCGCCGTTGATCGCTCGCGGCTCACGCCCGCCGTGGCCACGCTGGGCTTCGGCCAAGGGGACTTCCTCGAGCGGCTGCGCGAGGCGGGTATAGAGGTCTTCGAACTGCAGGCCGGGCGACTGCGCAACCCCTTTGGCTGGCTGCGCACCGTGGGGAAACTCTCCCGTATCGCCCGCCGGGGCGGCTTCGGCACGCTGGTATCCAACGGCTACCACCCGCACCTCTATTCGCACCCGGCGGCGCGCCGCGCAGGCGCGCGTTCGGCCATGTTCTGCCGGGATTTCCCCAGCCCGCGTCGGTGCGGGCCCTGGATCGAGCGGCTGGCCTTTATGTTCGGCGCCGATACTTATCTGGTGGCCAGCGCCGCGATGGCTGGCGCGATAACGGAACGGAGCGGTGGACGGCGCCCCCCCCGGATAGTCCCCAACGGCGTGGACATGGAGCGCTTCCGGCCCGCCCCCGAAGCCGCTGCCGCGCTGCGCGCCGAATTGGGGCTGAGGCCGGAGCACCTGCTGATGACCGTGGCAGGACGACTGCAGCCCAGCAAGGGCCAGCACCTCTTCCTGGAGGCCGCCGCCCTGGTGGCCAGCGCAGTGCCCGAAGCGCGTTTCCTGGTGGTCGGCGGGGCGCTCTTCGGGATGCACGGGGACTACCCCGACCAGCTCCGCGCGCAGGCTGCAGGCTTGGACTTTTCAGACAAGGTGATTTTCGCCGGCAACCGCGCGGACATGCCCGCGGTCTACGCGGCCAGCGACGTGATAGCCATGACGTCAGTGCTTCCTGAGGGATTCGGGCGAGTGGTCATTGAGGCCATGGCCGTGGAGCGGCCGGTGCTGGTCGCCCGAGCCGGTGGCGCGACGGAGCTTTTCGTCGAGGGTCAGAGCGGCCTGGGTTACGAGCCGGGCAACGCCGCGGAACTCTCTGAGAAGATGATTGCGCTCTGCCGCGACGCGGACCTCCGCGGCCGACTGGGCGAGACCGCCAGAAGGCGGGCAACCGAACTCTACTCCGCGGAGCGCTCTGCGCAGGCTCTGGCCGAGGCCTTGGAGCTCGTCTCTGGAAGGTCGGCCTCGGCCCTGTCGCCGGGAGCGGTGCCGAAGGACGCGACAGACGCTGGCGCTTTCTCCAGAGGAATGCTCAAGCAACGAACCGTGCCGGGCGAGGATGACCGTGGCTTGGTAGCCATGCAAGAAGCTCGCTACCAAGTGGCAGCTGGGAAACTGGGCGGGATGATGGTGCTGGACCTCGGTTGCGGCGTGGGAGCTGGCACGCAACTGCTGGCCGGCAGGGGGGGGCGCACGATAGGCGTGGACCTGGACATCCGGACACTTCGCCGGGCCTCGGAAGACTACGGTCAGGACGTACTCGGATTCACGGCTGCCAACGCGTTGCGCCTGCCCTTCGGTGAAGCCACCTTCGACGGAGTGGTCTGTTTCGAGTTGCTTGAACATCTGCCAGAGCCGGACCTGCTCATGAAGGAAATCTGCCGGGTGCTGAAGCCAGGTGGCAAGCTGCTGCTGAGCACACCTAACCGGCTCACAGAGAGCAGCCTCGGCCTTCCCGGCGGACCTGGCGTTACCCCCTTGCACGTGAGCACACCGACCCCTGGGGAGCTTGAGAGGCTGGCGCGCAGCCACTTCCGTAACGTGCACATTCTGGGTTGCCGCAGAAGAGGCTCGCTGATGTACGCAGCATTGCGTCGGCTTGACTACTTCAACCTGAGATTGCGCTTCCGCGGCAAGCTTCGCCAGAATCTCGCCAAGAGCATGGGCGCGCCCACAGGGGTCCCGGCCGGTTCAGCGGGCCAGTTCGTATTCAGCCCCCGAGGCCTGCGCCAGGCGACCTACCTCATGGCCATATGCAAAGGTCCTCTCTCCGCGCTGAGGGTTCGGCTCTCGGTGGTCACCGCAGCCTATCCTCCGGATGTCGGCGGCGTCGCTGACCACAGTCAGCTTCTGGCCGCCGAACTGGGTTCCCGAGGGCTGGAAGTGGAGGTGTTCACCACCGCACAGGGAGGACCGGTCGCCGGGGACAAGCTTCCGGTGCGTCGCGTGAAGGAACGCTGGTCCCTGCGAGGCGTGCGGCGCCTGGCCCTTCTGCTTGCCGAGGATCCGAAGCGGGCGGCGCTTTTCCAGTACGTGCCTCACCTTTACGGGCGAGCCGGTTTTGCGCCTGGCGCGGCGCTGCTTCCGCTTTTCTGCCGCTTCAGAGGTCTGCGAGTCGTAACCCACTTCCACGAAGTGTGCGTGCCCTGGTCAGCACACCCGCTACGGTTTCTACAGTCGGCCGTCCACCGGTTGCAGGCGGCGGTGCTGGTGTTCGGATCAGCGGGAGCCTCCTTCTCCAACCGACGCGACGCCAATCTCATGAGTTGGGCCGTAAGGCTCTTCGGCAGACCGTGGTCCGTGCTGGCTTCCGGGCCGACCGTACCGCAGGCAGCGGTTCCCTCCGATCAGCGCGCACAGATACGTTCCCGCTGGGGGAGAGAGGGTGAATCGCTGGTGGTGAGCTACGGCCTGGCCTCGCGTGCCAAGCGCTATGACTTGGCCCTGGACGCATTGCGACTCCTGAAGGAGGAGGGACGCAACCTGCGCCTGCTGATGCTTGGCGACCAGGAATCCGGCGATGGGGAATACTGTCGCGAGATCCGCGAGAAGGCTCACCAGCTCGGGATCGAGGACCGCGTCTCTTGGAGCGGCCCGTTGCCGGCTCGCGATGTGTCCGAAATCCTGGCAGTCGCCGACCTCATGTGGCACTTGAACGCCGGGGGGCTTACCACTCGCAGCGGCGCCGCCGCCTGTGCGCTGGCCCAGGGCCTGCCGGTCGTCGCTTTTGGCGGGCAGGGTCTTGACTCCTGCTTCCGCGATGGTGACAATGTGCTGGCGGTGGCTGAGGTTTCCGCACGAGGGTTGGCCGGGGCGACGGCGCAACTGCTGTCTTCGCCAGAACTTGCCGCCAGGCTGCGCGCAGGCGCGCGCCGCCTGCACGACGAGGTCTTCGCCTGGCCGGTGATAGCCGAGAGCTGTCTCAAGCTGCTGCAGTGTGCGGGGGTGGACGTTGGCTAGCCCAAGCTACGCAGGACCGCGCCTCTTCGGGATCGGCGTGCAGCTGGTCTTGGCCACCGCCCTGGCCGTGGTCCTGGGCCTGAGCGCCGGGACCGAGCGGTACATACTCATCGGCGTGCTGCTCGGCGGAGCCGCGGTGATGCTCTCAGCGCTCAACTGGCGCCGGCACCTCATCCCCATGATCTTCGCCTACGTGTGCGTGGAAGGCTTTGTCTCCCTGCTCTTCCGACAGTATCGCGTGTCGCTGCTCCTCAAGGACTTCCTGATAATCATCGCCTACGTGAGCTTCCTGGCCGAGATAGTCTCCACCAAGAAGTTCGTGTTCTTCCGGGGAATACTGGTGCCCATGGCCGTTCTCGTTTTGCTGGGCATCGCCGAGATATTCAACCCCGGACTGCCCAACGTGCTGGTGGGCGTGGTAGGGTTCAAGATACTCTGTTTCTACATGCCGCTGGTCTTCCTGGGGTACTACTGCTTCAGGACCCTGGAGGAATCCAGGCGTTTCATACTCTTCCTGCTGGTCCTCGCCATTCCCGTGGGATTGGTGGCAGCTTGGCAGTACGCCATCGGTCCGGCCGCCATGACGCAGTTCGGAGGCGCCTTCGAGATAGCTGTGGTGCGCACTCCAGGCAGCGCTTACGGGAGTCACCTGCGAGCCATTGGCACCTTCGCCTCGCCGGGAATGTTGTCTTGGTTCGCCTTCTGCATGGTGGCCCTGGCAATAGCCTTCCTGGGCACGTCGACCTCCCGGCGCGACAAGTACGTGGGCATGATTGGCCTTTTTGCGGTGGTGATTTCCCTGCTGGCCAGCGGTACCCGGGGAGGCCTGTTAACCACTGCGGCGGTCACTATTGCCATTTTCGTGTTGCTCGGCAAACGCAAACAACTCGTTGTCGGTCTGGCGCTTGGCGCCGCTGCGGTCTTGATGCTGGCCTTGGTGAGCAAGGGCATAGTGGGCAGGCTTGAGTCTCTGCTCCATCCCGAAGTCTACGTTACCCGGCTTGCCATGGCCATTAGCGGAACGGCGAGAGGCCTCAGCAAGGCCCCGCTTGGTTTCGGCCTGGGTTACGCCAGCGTGGGCGCGCGGCACGTCATGCCCGGAGGCCAGCCGATCATGATGGCTGAGAACTACGCCACTAAGCTGGCCTACGAGATGGGCTGGTTCGGCCTGACCGCCTTCCTCTGGCTTGTGGGCGCTTCGTTCAGCCAGGGGTTACGCTGCTACCGGCAATGCACGAGCCCTGAGAGTCGCTGGGTGGTCGGATGCTTGGCTATCTTCTTGGCCGGACTGCTATCGATTACGCTGGTCGCCGGAACGGGCCTCGACAAAATCCCGGGGAACGTATTCTTCTGGTTCTTCCTGGGGGTAATGCTCAAGGTACCGGATATGCAGGTCGATTCGCGTGCGGGCAATATCGCCGGTCCCCCCGGCAATCTCCAGGCGCCTCCAGGCTTCAGACCCGCACGATGAGGCTGGCCCTCTTCCGCAGCCTGCGCGGGCAGGCCAGCATGGAGCGCTACGCGCGCGCGCTGAGCGCTTCCCTGAAAGAGGCGGATCCCAGCCTCGAAGTGGAAGCCCTGCCCGGGCCGGACTTCCCCCGGCGGCCCTTCCACTGGCGAAAGTACGTCAGCTACCAACGGGCCGCCCGGCGCTGGGCGGGCGAGGTCAACCATGTCATCGACCACGGCTACGGACACCTGGCATTGAGCCTGCCCGCCGGCCGGACGCTGGTCACCCTGCACGATATGGGGCCTCTGTGGCCGGGCCGGGGACGCTTCAAGGGACGCGAGGGAGGCTGGCGGGCAGCCGCGGCCTACGGGTATTCGGTCCGGGCCATGAAACGCGCGGCCCGGATCGTGGCTGTCTCCGAATCGGCCAGGCGCGACCTCCTGGAACACACCGGCTGGCCGGAGGAGCGCGTGAAGGTCGTTCTTTCCGGCGTGGAGGAACGCTTCCGCCCGGTGGAGAACCCCGGCGACACTCTGGCCAAGCTGGGGATCGCCGGCCGGCGTTTCCTGCTCCACGTGGGCGGCAGCTCCGCGCGCAAGAACCTGGCCACGGTCGTCAGGGCGCTGCCGCTCCTGGACGGGGAGATATTCCTGGTCAAGGCCGGCGCGCCGCTGGAGGAGCCCGAGCGCCGGCTCCTCCAGCAGTTGGGCCTCGCCGGACGCCTGATGGAACTCGGGCCGGTCGACGAGGAACTGCTTCCCGCGCTCTACTCAGCGGCCGAGGCGCTGGTATTCCCGTCCCTCTACGAGGGCTTCGGCTGGCCGCCGCTGGAAGCCATGGCCTGCGGGACCCCTGCGGTGATAGCCGGGATCCCCGCGCTGCGGGAGGTCGCGGGCCCCGGCGCGGTGATGGTCGATGACCCCGAGGACCCCGAACAACTGTCCGGTGCGGTCAAGCGCTGCCTGCGCGGCGCGCCAGAGCGCGAGGAAATCATCGCCCGCGGCCGGGCGCGCGCCGCGGAGTTCACCTGGGAGCGGGCCGCCAGCGCGTATCTCGACATCTACCGCGACATCATCGAGGAGGCCCGGCGGTGAGAATCGCCGTCATGGTGCCCTCCGTGGCCGCGGGGACCGGCGGAACGGAGCGCTGCGCGGCGGCGCTGCTCCGGGAGCTTGCCAGGCGCGGCCACGAAGTGGTGCTTTTCACTTCCGACATCGAGGGCCAGGATCTCGGCGCGGTCGAGGTGCGGCACGTCCCGCGCCTGGCGCGGCCCAGTCCCGTGGCCTACGCGAGCTTCATGGCCTCGGCGGCGCTCCGCCGGCGTGCGGCGGGTCGCTTCGACATCGTCTACTCGCCGGGGGCCAACACGCTGGCCGCCGACGTGGCCACCGCGCATTACTCCGCGGAGCGCGGCCGCAAGCTGATGCGCTCCGGAGAGCTGGCCCTGTCCGGCTCGGTGCTGCGGCGCGCGGCGCGCGGGTGCTTTCTGGCGCTGGCCGCGCGCGCCGAGCGGCGCCTGTACCGCTCGAAGCGCTGCCGGCGGATCATCGCCGTTTCCGAGCGCCTCAAGGGCGACCTGGTCGAGGACTACGACCTGGAATACGACCGCCTGACGGTGATCCCCAACGGAGTGGACGCGGACGAGTTCAACCCCGGCCTGCGCGAGTCGGCCGGCCGCGCGCGGCGCGAGAAGCTGGGCCTGGGCGGCGGCGAGCTGCTGGCCCTCTTCATGGGCGGCGACTGGGAGCGCAAGGGGCTGGCCACGCTGCTGGAGGCCTTCGCGCGCCTCTCGGCGGAGCGCGCCGCGCTCAAGCTGGCGGTGGTGGGGCAGGGCAATGCCCGGGACTGGGAGCGCCGCGCCGCGGCGCTGGACCTCTCCGAGCGGGTACTCTTCTGCGGGCCGACCAGCCGGCCCGCCGAGTGGTACGCGGCCGCGGACTTCCTGGTGCTGCCCACCCGCTACGAGCCCTTCGGCCTGCCGCCCCTGGAGGCCGCGGCCTGCGGGACGCCGGCGGCCTTCAGCGCCCTGGCCGGCTGCGCCGAGCTACTCCCCGACGAGGAGTGCGCCCTGCACTTCGAAGACCCCACTGACGCCGGGGAACTGCGCGTGAAGATGGAGCGCCTGACCGCCGATGATGAACTGAGAAAGCGCCTGGCCGGGAACGCGCGGGCGGTTGCCGCGGAGTGGACGTGGTCCCGGGTGGCCGCCGAGACCGAGGCGGTCTTCGAAGAGATACTGGCCGGGAAGAAGCGGGAGGAGGAGCGTTGAGCCGGCTGACCCGCAGGGTCTACGAACTGGCTTACGGCCGGCACCTGCCGCCGGGCGACACCGGCGGGGAACTGGGCATGTCCACGATTGAGCTCGTCGAGTTCCTGTGGCAGAAGGGCGGGATGGCCCGGCTGCGGGGCCTTTGGCGGGCCTGGCGGCTGGGCGGCTGCGCCGGGCGGCTCTTCGTGGGCCGGGGCGTGAAGATCGCCTTCCCCCGACACCTGCACGTCGGCTACAACGTGCTGCTGTCCGACGGGGTCAACATCAACGCCTTCTCGCAGAAGGGCTGCCGGCTGGGTGACAACGTGCGCATCCGCGAAAACGTCTGGATGCTGTCCACCAGCGTGCTCACCGATCCGGGCGTGGGCCTGTCTCTGGGCGACAACGTCTACGTGGGGCCCTTCTCGGTGCTGGGCGCCGGGGGCGGGTTGACCATTCACAACGACGTGACCATCGGCGCGCACGTCGACATCCTCGCCGAGGACCACAACTTCGGCGACACCGACCTGCCCATCAACCAGCAGGGCGTGGTGCGCAGGGGCATAGTCATCGAGGAGGACTGCTGGATCGGCAACCGCGCGACGATCCTCGACGGGGTGCGCATCGGACGGGGCAGCGTGATCGGCGCGGCGGCTGTAGTCACCAGAGACATCCCCGAGTTCAGCGTGGCGGTGGGCTCGCCCGCCCGGGTCCTCCGCGACCGGCGCTACCGCGGGCCGCTGGTTGACGGGGACGAGGCCGGGCAGCGCGGCCAGGAAGCACCAACGGACGGGGACCAGCGGACGCCAGACTCTTGAAGGTCCTCTACCTGAGCATCACTTCGGAGATCGGCGGGGCGGACCTGGCCCTGCTGCGCACGGTGAGAGAGCTGGACCGCTCCGAGTTCCAGCCGGCCGTGGCCCTGCCCGGTCCCGGGCCGCTGGTGGAGGCCTACAAGGCCGCCGGCGCACAGACCGTCTTCTTTCCCCTGAAACGCCTGCGCAGGACCCTGAACCCCTTCTGGTATCTGAGCTACATGGCAAGCTTCGGCGCCACCTGCCGGAAGATCGCGGGCTTCGTCCGCGAGAGTGGCGTTGACGTGGTGCACACCAACTCTCTGCCCAATCTCTTTGGCGCCAGGAGCGCCCGCCTGGCCGGCGTCCCCCACGTCTGGCAGGTGCGCGAGCTGGACCTGCGCCCGCGCCTGGTGCGCGCCGCCCTGGTGCGTCGCGCGCTCCGGGGCGCAGACCGCATCGTGACCGTGAGCGGCACGGTGGCCCGCGAGCTTTTCGGCCGGGGGCGCGAGAAGGTCAGCGTCGTCTACGACGCGGTGGACCTCGAGCGCTTCGTGCCCGACCCGGGGGCCGGCGCCCGGCTCCGCGCGAGGTTCGACCTCCCTCCGGAAAGCCGGCTGGCCGGCATTTGGTGCCGCTTCGACGAGTGGAAGGGGATCCCCGTGGCGATTCGCGCGGCGGGCCTGCTGGCCAGGGACGTTCCCGGGTTCCGCCTGCTGGTGGCCGGAGGCCCCACCGCCGGACACGAGGGTTACGCTCGGGAACTCAAGCGCCTGGCCGAGCGCGAGGCGCCCGGCGCGGTGGTCTTCACCGGCTGGCTGGACCCCGAGAGCGTCCCCGAATTCGTAGCCGGTCTGGACATCGCGGTGCACGCCTCTACCGGTCCGGAGCCCTTCGGACTGGTAATCGCAGAGGCCATGGCCGCGGGAGCGCCGCTGGTCGCCCCGCGCCTGGGCTCGCCGCTGGAACTCGTCGAGCACCAGGCCGACGGGCTGCTCTGCGAGGCGGGGATCCCCGTAGCCCTGGCCGTGGCCATCAAGCGCCTGCTGGACGACGCGGAGTTGGCACGGGGTTGTGCCGCCGCCGGACGCGCCAAGGCCGAGCGGCTGTTTGACGTGAAGAAGAACGTCCGCAAGCTGGAGGAGATCTACCGCCAGCTGGCCGGGGGAGGGGCGGGCAGGTGAAGGTTACCTTCATGATCCCCCCCCCGCTTCCCGGCGAGCGCCCCGCCGAGCGGGTCTTCGGCTGCACCTACGAGCTTTACCCCTTCCCGCCGATGCCCATCCTCTACGCCGCAGCGGCGTTGCGCGCGGCGGGGCACGACGTGAAGGTCGCCGACGGCGCCCGGGAGGCCTGGTCGCCCCAACAGATGAGAGACTTCCTGAAGGCCGACGCCGCCGATTGCTGCGTCTTCCACAGCGTGAACCTCTCCCGGGACACGGACCTGGCGGCTCACGCCCGGCTCCGCGAGTTGTGCGGACCCGAAACGCCGGTGATCTTCACCGGGCCGGGGCCCAGCTACGAGCCCGAGGAGTACCTCCGGGACGCACGCAGCTTCGTGCTCAGGGGCGAGGTGGAGGAGTCGCTGCCGGAGCTGGTCGGACTGCTGGCTTCCGGCGGGGAAATCGACCCCAGAGAGCTCCCCGGCCTGGCCGCCCGCGCCGCCGATGGGGCGATGCTCTGCGGCGAGCCCCGGCCGCCCATCGAAGACCTGGACAAGCTGCCGGTCCCAGCGCGGGACCTCGTGCCCCGCGACGCCTACTTCAACCCCAAGCTGGGCGCGCGGCCGTTCACCGCGGTGCTCTCCAGCCGGGGATGCCCGCACCGCTGCCGCTACTGCGTGCCCAACGCGCTTAGTTTCGCGCGCGAACTCGAGGGCCGCCGGGCGGACGGGGGCAAGAAGCCTCGGGCGCGGCTGCGCTCGGCGGGCAACGTGATCGCCGAGCTGGAGGAACTGGCCGGCGCGGGATACAAGGCGATCTCCTTCATCGACGACGAGTTCGTGTGGTCGGCGGAGCGCACCGCGGAGATCTGCGCGGCGGTGGGCCGGCTGGGTTTCCGCTGGGGCTGCCTGGCGCGGCCGGATTACGTCAACGAAAAGACCGCCGCCTCCCTGGCCGCCGCGAAGTGCCTGTACGTTGACCTGGGCGTGGAGAGCTTCGTCCAGGAAATCCTCGACGACGTGGGCAAGGACCTCAAGGTCGAGCAGGCCGAGGCGGCGATAAGGCTGCTCAAGGAGTCCGGCGTGCCGGTCAAGCTCAACGTGCTTATCGGCGCCAGTCCCCTGGAAACCGCCGAGACCATCGAGACCACGGTGCGAAAGACCATCGAGCTGGACCCCGACGTGGCCATGTTCGGGGTCTGCAGCCCCTTCCCGGGCACGCCCTACTGGGACCTGGCCGTCGAGCAGGATCTCCTGGTCGAGCCCGAGTATCGCCCGGTGGACGTGCAGCGCGAGGCCAGCGTGCGCCTGCCGCACCTCTCGCCCGACGAACTGGTCCGCGCGGTGCGCCGCGCCAACCGGCGATTCTACCTGCGGCCCGGGCTGATCCTCCGCAACCTCTTCAAGGCGCGTTCGCCCGCCGATCTGCTCCGCGGGGCCGGCGCCTTCTGGCGGAAGATGCGGCCATGAACCCCGAAGCCATTCCCGACATCTCCGTCTGCATCATCACCTGGAACTCCCGCGAGAAGCTGGCGGACTGCCTGGCGGCGGTGCCCGCGGCCTGCGCCCCGCGGGAATTCGAGATCGTCCTGGCCGACAACGGCTCGTCCGACGGGACCGCCGGGATGGTCGGCGAGCTCTTCCCCTCCGTGCGGCTGCTGCTCAACCAGAAGAACCGGGGCGTGGCCCCCGCGCGCAACCAGGCGCTCGGCGAAGCGCGCGGGAAGGTGCTGGTCATCCTCGACGACGACACCGTGCCGGGACCGGGATCGCTCGCCGGGCTGGCCGCGACCGTCGAGGCGCGTCCCGGGGTGGGGATTGCCGGTCCCCGGCTGGAGAACGCCGACGGCGGGCTGCAATTCTCCTGCCGGCGCTTCCACAACGGGCTGACGCCGTTTCTCAGCCGGCTGAGTTCTATCGGCTTCATCGGGCGCTCGCGGACGATGCGCGGCTTCCTGATGGCCGACTGGGACCACGCCTCCGAACGGGAGGTCGACCACCTGATCGGCGCCTGCCAGGCCTTCACCCGCGACACCTGGCAGAAGCTGGGGCCGCTCGACGAGCGCATGTTCTACGGCTGGGAAGACACCGACTACTGCGTGCGCGCCCGTCGAGCGGGGTTGGGCGTCCTCTACGTGCCCGAGCATCGCGTGGTCCACCGCCAGCGGCGCCTGACCCGCGCACGGCCGTTCGGGCGGAATACCCTTGAGTTCATCAAGTCCATGCTTATATTCTTCTGTAAGTACCCTGGCGGCCTCTTCGGCCGCTACTAGCAGCCCGGCCTTTGGCGGAGCCCGCATGGAGCTTCATCCCGGCGTCTTCCTGTACCTGTTGTTCGCGGGCCTGGTGGCCTCGCTGCTGCTGGTGCCGCTGGCCAGGTACCTTTCGGTCCGCTGGGGGGTGATGGACCTGCCCCGTCCGGGGCGGATACACTCCCGACCGACGCCGCTCCTGGGCGGGCCGGCCATCTTTCTGGGGCTCCTGCTGGTCATCGGTGGACACTTCCTGGCCGGGCAGCTCCTGTCCGAGAGCGACTGGGTGACGAAATGGCTTTCCGCCGAGCTCGTCACCAGGATGCGCAACGCCGTGGGGGCCACGCCCCAACTGCTGGCCATTCTGGCGGGCGCCTTGGTCATCCTGGTCATCGGAGTGGCCGACGATGCGCGCAGCCTGCCGGTCTGGCTGCGCCTGGGAGCCGAGTTCGCCGCTGCGGGCGTAGTGGTGGCGCTGGGAGTCAAGCCCGAGCTCTACATCCTCCCGCCCTGGCTGGTCTACGTGGTGGCGATGGTCTGGATCGTGGGCATCACCAACTCGTTCAACCTGATCGACAGCATGGACGGGCTGGCCGCCGGGGTGGCCGCGGTGGCCGCGGCGCTGTTCGGCTTCTGGGCGGCGCTCAGCGGCCAGCCCATGGTAGCCATGATGCTCGCCGGCTTCGTGGGCGTGCTGGTGGGCTTCCTGTTCTTCAACTACTCGCCGGCCAGCATCTTCCTGGGCAGTTCGGGAAGCATGCTCATCGGCTACTTCCTGGCGGTTACCGTGCTGGTCTCCACCTTCATGCTCGGAGATGCGGCCGGACTGCTGCCCATCGTCATGCCCCTGCTGATCCTGGGCGTACCGCTCTACGACACGGCCTCGGTGGTGATCATCCGTCTCTACCGCCGGAGGAGCCCCTTCACCCCGGACCTCAACCATCTGGCCCACCGGATTCACCGGCTGGGGCTCTCGCGCCGCCAGACGGTGCTCTTCATCTACCTGATGACCTTCGCGGTGGGCATGGGCGCGGTGGTGCTTTCGCAGCATGACGAGCTGCACGGGGCGATCAAGAACTGGGCGGTGCTGGTGCAGGTGCTGGCGGTCTTCGCCGTGGTGGTCATCCTGGAAATGGTCAGCTTCGGATCGCGCTCGGTGAAGCTGGCCAGCCCGGTCCCGGCCGAGCTTGAGCTGGCTCCCCCCACGGAGCTGCGCGCCGCCGGAGGCATGAGCCGGCTGGGCCTGTCCGGCGCGGAGCTGGAGGTAGAGGAAATCGACGCGGAGCTCGCCGGCCAGGCGCTGGGCGCGCGTGCCGGCGGGAAGCTCCGCATCCGCTTCGAGGAGCCCTTCAAGGAGGCGCTCGTGCCCGTCGAGCTGCGGGCCCTGGCGCGTACCGAGGCGGGCCGCTGGCGCGTCTCGCTGGCTTTCGGGGATCTCTCCGCCGAGACCCGCAAGGACCTCGAATTCGCCATGACCCACCACCGCGCCCTGGGCGAGGGCTGAGCGTGAAGCTGCTTGCCTCCAGGAGCACGCTTTCGGGGGTGGTGGAGGTCCCCGGCTCGAAGAGCCATACTATCCGAGCGCTGGCCGTCGCCTCGCTGGCCGAGGGCCGGTCGGAGATACTCCGGCCGCTGACCAGCGCGGACACCGGGAGCGCGGTGCGCACCTACCGGGCGCTGGGCGCGCGCATCGAGGACTCCGACCCCGCGGTCTGGAAGGTGGAGGGCACCGGCGGCTGCCCGGCCGCACCCGCCGGAGATATCGACGTGGGCAACAGCGGGACCACGTTGTACGTGGCCCTGGGCTCGGCGGCGCTGCTGGCCTCCGGCCGGGCCCGCTTCATCGGAGACCAGCAGACCGCGCGGCGCTCGGCGAAGCCGCTGCTGGACGCGCTGGAGGCGCTCGGCGCGCAAGTCACCAGCCGCGAGGATACCGGCTGCGTGCCCGTTGAGATATCCGGGCCGCTATCCGGCGGGCGCGCGGAAATCAGCTGTCCCACCAGCCAGTACCTGACCAGCCTGCTTCTCTCTACGCCGCTGGCCCCCGGCGACCGCCGCAGCGAGATCGTCGTCACGCTGCTCAACGAGCGCCCCTACGTGGAGATGACCCTGGGCTGGCTCGACCGGCAGGGCATCAGGTACGAGCGCGAAGGTTGGACGCGCTTCCTGGTCCCCGGCGGCCAGCGTTTCAAGGCGTTTCGCGAAGCGATCCCCGCGGACTTCTCGAGCGCCACTTTCTTCCTGGCCGCCGCGGCGGTCACCGGCTCGGAATTCACCTTGCGGAACCTGGACATGAACGACACCCAGGGCGACAGGAAGGTCGTAAGCTACCTCGAAAAGATGGGCTGCTCCTGGAGAGAGTCCGAGGAGGGCCTCCTGTTTGAAGGCGGGCGGCTCACCGGCGCGGAGTTCGACCTCAACGCCACTCCCGACGCGCTGCCGGCCATGGCGGTGGTCGCCTGCTTCGCCGAGGGGAAGACGGTGCTCGGCAACGTCCCCCAGGCGCGCGAGAAGGAGACGGACCGCATCGCGGTCATGGCCGCGGAACTCGGCAAGCTTGGCGCCAAGGTCGAGGAGTTGCCCGACGGGTTAGTCGTTCACGGAAAAGGGCTCAAGGGCGGCTCTGTCCGTGGGCATGGCGACCACCGCGTGGTCATGGCCCTGGCGGTGGCCGGCCTGGCGTCAAAGACCCCCGTAGAAGTGGACACCGCCGAGGCGATGGCAATCACTTTCCCCAGTTTCGTGGAGCTGATGCAGGGGTTGGGAGCGGGTATAGAGCAGGTCTAGCTAGACCCTGAACATCTCCCCCATGCGCCGGCCCAGGTACATCCCCGCGGAGATCAGCGAGACCGCCAGCAGCCCCATGGCCAGGAGTCCCATGGCGCTGGCCACCCCCTCGCCGTCGCCGATGCGCCCGAAGAGCGTGTAGATGACTTTGGTTATCGGATAGTAGGCCTTGTCCCAGGCCAGGATCATGGAGTCGGAGACCTCCAGCATCGCGTAGCTGAAGGCCAGTATCGCCCCGGCGGCCAGGTTCGCGCCGATGAGCGGCAGGGTCACCCGTCGCAAGGTCCGGAACGGCCCCGCGCCCAGCGACCAGCTGGCCTCCTCCAGGACATGCGGGCACTGCTCCAACCCGGCGGTCGCCGAGCGGAATACCAGGGGTATTCTACGAACCGCGTAGGCCAGGATCAGGAGTATAGTTGGATTTCTGCGGGGGTCGATGGCCGCGCCGAGCCACTTGGCGAGCAGGCTTGAATCCTCGCCGCGCCCGATTCCCGAGTAGGTGCTCAGGTATCCAAACGCCAGGACCAGCCCGGGGACCGCCAGCGGGACCATCATCAGCGCGTCGAGCAGCGCGCCGCTCCGCCCGCGGGCGCGGACCACCAGGATCGCCGCGGCCAGGCCCAGCGCCAGGGTGATGACCGTGCTGCCCAGGCTGTAGAAGAGCGAGTTGCGCACCCCGCTGGCTACCAGATCATGCCCGTAGGCGGTAACCAGGTGCTCGGCGGTGTAGCTCTCCGGCAAAGCCGAGAGGAACCAGCGGTCGGCCACGGAGGTCAACATCACCGCGATGTGCGGCAGGAGCGCGACGCCGGCCACTCCTAGAAAGAGCGCGCTGGCGCCGATGGCCCCCCAGGTGCCCAGGCGCCGGGGCTCGGCGCGGGCCGCGACCTTGCTGAGCGCGGTGGTGGAGCGCAGCGCGCGCCGGCCCATCCAGAAGAGCAGGGCGCTGATTACCAGAATAACCACGGTCAGCGCGTGGCCCGAGGGGTTGATGCTCTCGGAGGAGGTCAGGTCGTAGATCTTCTTGGAGGCCACCTGGCCGTAGTTGAAGATCAGCGGCGTGCCCAGGTCGGTGAAGGCCCAGATGAAGACGATGGACGCGCCGGCGAAGAGCCCCGGGAAGGCCAGCGGCAGCGTGACCTTGCGGAAAGTCCGCCAGCGCCCGGCGCCCAGCGACCAGCTGGCCTCCTCCATGGAGGGGTCGATGTTGGCCAGCGCCGCGGCGAGGTTGAGGTACATGATGGGATAAAGGTGCAGCACCTCCATCACCGCCACGCCCCAGAACTTGGCCGAGCCCAGGAAGTCCAGCGGCGTTTCTATCAGCCCGATCGAGAGCAGCGCCCGGTTAATCAGGCCGAAGTGGGTCAAGAGGCGCTTCATGCCGATGGCGCCCACGAAGGGCGGGGCGATCATGGGCAGCAGGAGCAGCGGCGAGAGCCAGCGCTTGCCCGGCCAGTCGGCGCGCGCCGCCAGCCACGCCAGGGGCAGGGACAGGAACACGGTAGCCAGCGTGGCCACCGCGGCCAGCGATAGTGATGTAACGATCCGTCCCCACTCGGCGGGGTCGCTGAATATCCCCGTTATGTGCGCCAGCGTGGGCCGGCCGTCCTCGCTGAAGGCGGAGACGACCATCCCCGACAGGGGAATCAACAGGCCTACCAGCAGGAAGCTCCCCACCGCGACCCAGACGATTATCCGCCAGCGCTTGCTCATCGCGCGGCTATTGTACGGCCCGAGGGGCCGCGCTCAAGGCCCATCGCGGGCCCGGGGCAGGCGTTCTTTCACCGCAGAGGGCGCAAAGGACGCGGAGGCGGAGGGACGCACCGTGCCTATGGCGCGGGCCGGCCCGGAGCGGCGAGCGACTTTAAGCGAGCCGTCGCCAGGGATGGCGACTGAGCCCTGAGTCACGGAGGACGGATATATTCCCGCGCCCTCGCCCGCGTTTCCGGGTACACGTACCGATCCCCGGGCTGCGCCCGGGGCTTCCGGTACATGTCCCCGATAGCTCCCCCAGTGCATGTGCCGCCGATGCACCAGCAGCGTTCGCCCGGCGCGGGCGGCGAGTTTGGGGTCGAAGCCGACTACGAAGTCGAGCAGCCTGTTAATCGCCATTGACGCGCCGAACTGCGCGGCGGTTCTTCTCGCCGTTGAGTATGTCTTGTCCCAGGCCTTCGCGTAGATGAAACTCCAACGTGTAACTTCCTCCCGGGGGTGGCCGACTTCACCGGAGATAGAAATGTAGTCGGCGCCGTGGGCCACGCGGTGGGCGGCGTAGGTTATCCGGCGCACGATCTCTTCCGGCGGCGGGTCTTCGGTGAGCCATTGGGGGTACGAATCCACAGATTGCACCGATGTCACAGATTCTAGATCTTTTGGGTTATCTGTGTGATCTGTGTCATCTGTGGATTGAACTTTCTGTGGTTTGTATCTTCGGCGTTCGACGTGCCGACGGTGAATCAGGATCTCTCTGGCCGCGTTTTCGGCGGCCTCCTCGTCGTCGCTCTTCAGCAACAACGTCAGGCCCGCGAGGGTTTCGCCCTCGGCTTCCGCGAGGCGCAGCTTCTCCGCGCGCTCGGAGAGCGGGTTCCAGGTCTCGGGATGGTCGATGCTGAAAGTGACCAGGTCGCCGGCGCTGGTTCCCGTGTTCTCGGCGATAGCTTCCCAGCCCACCCCCCGCGCGAACTGGCGCGCGGCGTCAATCAGGACCTCGCGGGGGAACGGGAGGCTCACCGCGGAGGACGCAGGGGTCCGCGGAGAACCGTTATTGTCTCCCTCGCGGGGAGCGTCTCCCGGTTGTCCTGGCTTGAATGTCCGCGGCCCAATCATATCTCTTCTCTTCTTGGTGTCTTGGTGGTTCAGTCGCTTCTCCGTGGTTCAATAGTATTATACAGCGATAACACCAGAATGTCAAGCAGATAATACAGAATAATGCGATGGAAAGCGTAAGCGGCTGTATAACTGGGGGTTAAAGGCGCAGGAAAGGCCGTTTTCGAGACAGATACACGCCCTCGACTTCTGACAACCGACAACCGGCCACCAGCGACCGAGGCAAGCCTTGACTTCCGCCGTCGGGAACGGCATACTTGACAGGCAGGAAACGTGGCGGAGAACTCGCCGGGAAGAGAGTCCTGACCCCGTTTGGTCTCGTGTGGAACAGATCGGAGGGATGCCTTGGAGGCGCCATCTGGGAAAGATCGGGTTGCCGCTTTCTTTGACAAGTTGAACACTGATATCCTCCCCAAGATTGACAAGGTCACTGTGCCCTTGCACGGCGTGCAAGATGATGTCCTGAAACACGACAGAACCGGAGTGCTCTACCAAGTTGCTGACCACCACTTCATTCTTACCGCCGCTCACTGGCTGCGCGACATCATCCAGCACAACATCCTCCTATTCATTCCCACCTATGGCGCAGCTGACCCAGGAATCCCGCTCGTCGGCGCCCTTTTCCACACGACGGAGAAGGAAATCCGTGATGTCGGAGTTATCCATCTCGATGAAGCCACGGCCGAGAAGCTCAAGTCGCGCAAGGAATTCCTGCGGCATGGCAAGGTGTGTATTTCTGATGCAGACCCGGAGGGGTTGTATGTCGTGTTTGGCTATCCCGAAGAGTGGTTCGGCAGGACAGCTGATAGCGAGTTGATTACGCGTCCGCTGCCTTACTTCTGCCAGCGGTATTCCGGCGAGACAATGCCGGATTCAGGCTACGATCCGCAGCTCCACATGGCCCTCGGATTCGACCGAAACGTTGTCACAACGCAGGACTATTCAAGACAGACCTTGCCAACGGCCCGTGGTATGAGCGGGTGCGGGATATGGCGAGTCGCGGACTGCTCCAAGGAAGGGGTTGAACGCTGGTCAACCAAGGAACTCCGACTGGTTGGCATCCAGCACACATGGTGCAATGAGCGCAAGTACCTCCTGGGCACGCGTATTCAGTATGCCCTGCAGGTCGTATCGATGAACTACCCGGAACTCGAACGGCCGCTAGACCTTATCTATCCTCGCCACTGATTTGCCTCCGACCGGAGAAACAAAGGGAGCCCTTCTGCTTTTCGGCGAAACCCCAAGTGCCGCCTTGACCTGGACGCCGTGGCGGCGAAGCGCGGCCCTTGTGCGCGCTCTCGCCGACGGTAGAATGCGGTCCATGCGTTTCGAGATGTACCTGCGCGAGAAGGGCGAGTTCGACGCCGAGTTGGTCTTTGCGGTGATTGGCCTGGTGTGCGCCCTGGGGATCGTGGTAATGCGTCTGGTCCCCCGGGAGTACCATCCCAGCCGGCCCTGCACTTTCCACCAGGTGACCGGTCAGCCGTGCATGACCTGTGGCGGCACCCGGGCGGCACGGGCGCTGGGCCGGTTCGAGTTCGGAAAGGCCCTCCGCGTCAACCCCCTGGTGGCGCTGTGGCTGATCCTGGCCGCGCCTCACGCGCTGTGGGTCTTCGCCTCCCGGGTATTCAAGCTGCCGCGGCCGCGCGTCAGGTTGGAGTGCCGCAGGGACCGATGGATAATGGGCATGGTGCTGTTGGGCCTGGTGGCCGTTAACTGGGCCTATCTCATAATCGCGGGAATATAAGAGCGCGTAACACAATGAACCGCCAAGGCGCCAAGAAGACGAGTGTCCAGTGTGCAGATTTCAGTGTTCAGTGGTTTGAAAACTGAAAACCGAAAACTGAAAACCGGCTCCGTGGCTTTGTGTCTTGGTGGTGAAAAGAAAGCCTCGCCTTGGCGTCTTGGCGGTTGAAATCTCTTCTGTTACCTGCTCTACGGCTACTTCTCGAAGTCCGGCACGCGGTTGTTGCCGCTCTCCGACCAGGACGCGGTCGGGAGCCAACGGACGTGGTTGTCGTAGTAGAGCACGTTGCCGCCCCTGCCCTGGTGGTTGTTGAGCTGGCGCTGCTCGGGGGTGCCCTCGCCGGCGGCCAGGCCGCCGTACCAGTCCCAGACCAGGGGGGTCAGGTTGCCGATGTTCTGGCCGTCGATGAGTTTGTCGGTGTCCTGGGCCAGGGCCAGACTCAGGTGACTGTCGTAGGACATCTGCGCGCCGTTCTGCCCGCGGACATCGGCGCCGGTGAGGCTCATGTCGATGGTGGTCGGGGGCAGGGTGCTGTCCCACGGGCAGTAGAAGAACTTGACGTTGTCGGCGTAGGTGGGGTAGAGCAGCCCGATGCTGGCGGCCGGCTCCGGCGAGTAGTAGGGGAAGGACCCGTAGTTGTCGCCGGCGTAAAGTCCCATGGCCGCGCCCAGCCCGCGCAGCCGGTCCTTGCATTGTAGATTTCGGGCCATGTTCCGCGCTTCCTGGACGGCGGGCAGCAGCAGGCCGAGCATGATCCCAATGATGGAGATGACCACCATCAGCTCGATGAGGGTGAAGCCCCGGCGGGCGGAACGGCGCCGGGGGCGCCGCGGGAGGGCTGGCCGCTTCACTTGGTCAACCTCGCTTCGATGTCGGCAGTTCCGAGACTTGGAAGCTCTTCCACGGAGAACTCCTTGATCTTCTCGAAGTCCAGCTTGAGGTAAACTGTCCTGATGCGCAGCACGCTCGGTTCGTCGATCATGGTCTTGGTCGTTTTCATGTCAGTGAAGCACACGTCCAGGAGCTTGCGATAGTGCTCGGCGTTGCGTAAGTCGGGGTCCCGGGGGTCCACCCGCTTGAGTTCGGTGATCATGTTGGCGTAGTGCTGGTTGATTCTCTTGATGTTCTGGTCCACCTTGCCGGGTTTGAACTCTCCGCCCCAGGCCTCGTGCTCGGGCCCCTTGGGGGCGTCGAAGCAGCCCCGGTGCCACAGGTTGAGCAGGATTACCAGGACTACGCCTACCCCCAGCAGGATGGGCAGGGCCCTTCCCAGCGTCAGCTTCTTCCTGGCCTCGTTGATGCCCAGGCGTCCGGCGAGGGTGGAGTTGAGCCTGGCGCGCTCCGCGTAGTGCTTGATCTTGTGGAGCATGCCCTGCTGGTGGATGATATCGTCCAGGTCGCCGGTGCTGATGTGCCCGAGCTCCACCATCATCCCGCCGATGGGTCGGGCCTTCTTGCCCTTCTTGATGGCCATGAGCTGGGCGGTCTCGCAGGCGTTCAGCGCCCTGCTGGCCGCGCGGAGCTTGGTTTCGTCGGCGTGGCGGCTGCTGAGGTGCCTGAGCAGCACCGTCCCGAAGTCGCTGGTCTCGGCGTAGGCCCGCTTGATCGCGTCCAGCTGCTTGATGTCCACCCCGTGCTGCTTGAGGAACTCGTCCAGGGATTGCGAGCCGTCCAGGCCGCCACTGTCGGCGGCGTAGAACTTGGCCAGGTCCGTGCCGCTGACCAGCCCGCTGATCATTACCAGCCGCAGGAGCATGGACTCGTTGAGGGGCCGTCGCAGGCGGTCGCTTATTGATGGCAAACCAGACTCCTCACCATTCTGTCTCCAATCACGGCTGCGCCATTCTTTAACGGCCTGCTAAAGATTGGAGCGGGTGATGGGGATCGAACCCACATAGTCGGCTTGGAAGGCCGATGCTCTACCATTGAGCTACACCCGCTCTGGTCCGGCATCTCCCCCCCTCCTACCTGTCTGTGAGGGCTTTGATGCCCGGAAGCTCCTTGCCTTCGAGCAGCTCCAGGCTTGCGCCCCCTCCGGTGGAGATATGATCTATCTTAGCGGCGACGCCGCTTTTCTCAACCGCTGATACCGAATCGCCCCCGCCGATGATGCTGGTGGCCTTGCTCTCGGCCAGCGCCTCGGCCAGTTCCGTCGTGCCCGTCGAGAACTTCTCCATCTCGAAAACGCCCATGGGGCCGTTCCACACCACCGTCCCCGCCGAGGCGATCCTGGCCTTGTAGGCCTCGATGGTCCGGGGTCCGATGTCCAGCGCCATCCAGCCGTCGGGAATACCGTCCAACGGCACGGTTCGGGTCGCGGCGTCCTCGGCGAACTTCTCGGCGACCACGTGGTCGGAGGGCAGCAGCAGCTCGACGCCCTTGGTCTCCGCGGCTTCCAGGAGCCTGGCGGCCAGCTCCAGCTTGTCCTCCTCCACCTTGGAGGCGCCCACCGGCAGGCCCTGGGCCTTCATGAAGGTGTAGGCCATGGCCCCGCCGACCAGCAGGGCGTTCACCTTGCCGAGCAGGTTCTCGATGACCCCGATCTTGTCGGAGACCTTGGCCCCGCCGAGTACCGCGACGAAGGGCCTCGCGGGGTTCTCCAGCGCCTGGGAGAAGTACTTGATCTCCTTCTGGAGCAGCAGTCCGGCCACGGCGGGTTTCAGGAGCCCGGCCACCCCGACGTTCGAGGCGTGCGCGCGGTGGGCGGTGCCGAAGGCGTCGTTGACGAAGACGTCCCCGAGCGCGGCCATTCGAGCGGCCAGCTGCGGGTCGTTCTTCGTCTCGCCCCCGTGAAAGCGGGTGTTCTCCAGGAGCACTACCTCGCCGTCGGCGAGCTCCGCGACCAGCTTCTCGACGTCGGGGCCAACGCAGTCCGGGGCCATCTTCACGGGCTCACCCAGCAGCTCGCTCAGGCGCGAGGCCGCCGGGCGGAGGGACAGCTCCGGCTTTCTCTGGCCCTTGGGCCGGCCCAGGTGGCTGGCCAGCACCAGGCGGGCTCCCTTCCCGGTCAGGAGCTTGATGGTCGGCAGCGCCGCGCGGATGCGGGTGTCGTCGTCGACCTTTGCGTCCTTGAGCGGCACGTTGAAGTCCACGCGCATGAAAACGCGCTGGCCTCTTATGTCTACCAAGTCGTCAACTGTCATCTTGGCCATGCGGATCTTCTCCATGTCAACGAGGTCCGAACGGACCGCCATTTTCGCCCGCGGCGGCCGTTTAGTCAAGAGGGCAGTTGGCGGCGGACAGCAGTTATGGCCGACCTCTTCTATACTGGCAAATAGAAACCGGGCCGGCCAAAATGAGATGCGGCGGCCTCCGGGATGCAGCGGGAGGCCCGGAAGGGGAGGCAGCAATGGCGCTTCTCAAGTGCGATAACTGCGGCGGCAACGTGTCCAGCGATGCGGCGCACAAGGTCGGGGATCGCATTGTGTGCCCCCGATGTGTCGAGCCCGTGAAACAAGAGCTTCTTCGCAAACGCGAGGCTCAACGCGAAGAGAAGCGCCAGAAAACGGCTGCCGGGCGCGAACATGCGGTGCGGCGCAAAGAGAAGCGCGGGGAGGAGAAGCGTCGTGAGAATGAAGGGAAGAGAGGAATACCGCAGAGTTACCAGGCATCGCCGCAGTCGGGCGGCCAAGCACCCTCAGCACCAATGAGCAAACGCGGCAAGCTCCTGATAGGGATTGCCGCAGCGGCTGTGGTGGTTCTTGCCGCAGCGGGTTACGGGATTAACGCCACTATTCAGTCCAAGAAGCTCACGGCCAAGGCCGAGGCGGAAAAGATGGCCGCGCTGGCCGAGGCGGACAGAAAGACGAAAGAGGCCGAGGAGAAAGCAGCACGGGCTCTCGCCGAGGCCGAGAGCATCAAGCGCCAGCAGGAGGAGGAGCGCCGGGCAAAGGTCGAGGCGGAAAGAATGGCCACGGACCGGAAAGTGAAAGAGACCGAGGAGAAAGCAGCACGGGTCCGCGCCGAGGCCGAGAGAACCATGCGCCAGCAGGAGAAAGAGCGCCGGGCAAAGGCCGAGGCGGAGGCGGCTGCGAGAGAAAAGTACATCAAGAGCGCCGAGGAGTGGGAGGCCAAGCTGAAGCCGCATCTAAAGTTGTACAATCTGTTCTTCAAACAGGAACGTGAGCTCCAGCACAAAAGCGAGTTATTCGCAATCCGGCTAGGTCAAAGCACCCGCTCCCATAAGGAGTCCAGGAAAAGCGCCAAGAAAGAGGAGGCCGCGATTATAGATTATGCGGCGCGCGCAATAGAGTTTTATCACAAGGCGGGGGAGCATGAAAGCGTAAAGGAGCTTCTGAGGAAGATTGAACACGTGAAATGGTTCAAGGAGTCCGGCGACCGGGTCTTGGAATTGAAACAGAAGTACAGGTGAGGTGCATGACCATGCGATGAGGAAGCGGGAATTCTTGGAGGGCATTGTGATGACACATAAGCGTAGGCCTCTGGAAAATACCAGTGTTTGATGGCGACGTCTTGGAGAAGCATTTCGCGGCTTCATGGGAGATACTGTGGTCCCAGTTGCTGTTGCCGGAAACGAAAGGCTTGGCCCCGGTTACTATCGGAGCAAGCCGGGAATTCTTCGTGAGGGAGTTTCTCCTTAAACACTTGCCACCCTCTTTGGGCGTGAGCACGGGGCACGTTCTCTTGGAACGTGGCATGACCGGGCAAATAGACTTGGTGGTTCATAACAGCCAGGGCTTGATCTTGCCGCTTGGGAACAACAGCTTATTCGCCGCCAATTCGGTGGTCGCGTGCATCGAGGTGAAATCTGAATTGGACAAGGAGCACTTCACGGGGCAAATAGCAGGCAACTTCGATCATCTTCCTTCCGGAGTTCTCAAGGTGATAATCGCGATGCACCTGAAAAACAAATGCTTGAAAAGGAAAACGGTTCAAGGATGGGCAAACGATGCCGCGTTGCCATCCGAGGCGCTTCCGGACCTAGTGATTATTTTGGATAATGCCGCAATAATCCGCGGCGGCGCGCTTCAATGTTTGAAAGAGAGCGACATCCAGGCGAATAACCCTGACACTCTCTACAAGGCAGGTGACTACGAGACGCAAAAATGGATGGGGCTGCTCTTGTTGGCGCTTGAATTAGCCCAACGTGCGGGGCGCGGTAAGTCCCTGCATACGTACATTGACGAAAGCGTGTTCCGGAAACTTAAGGGCACTATCCAATCCCTGAAAGAGGAGGAGGCGTAAGAGAGTAGCTCGATTTCAACGCTTTTCCTCGGTCGCCCGGCCGTATTCTTGACGGGCCTTTTCCGCCGGGTATCATCTTGAACATGAACAAGCCGCTCACCGTGGTGCTGGATTTCTTCGGAGTGATGGTCCAGGAGGGCATGAGCGTCAGCGGGACGCTCTACGGGATGGTCCGCGAGCACGTGGCCTACGAGCCGATGTGGACCACCTACATGCGCCTGGCCCTGGGGCAGGCCTCCAATGAGGAGTTCTGGACGCTGGTCGCGCCGCCGGGCGGCGACTGGCGGGAGCTCCAGGAGCGCTTCTTCGACGCGCTCACCCCCGAACCCGAACTGGCCGAGACGGTGGCCGGCTTCAAGGAGGTGGGCGCGCGGCTGGCCATCCTCAGCGAGATTCCCGACCCCTGGCTGGAGCCCATGCTCGAGCGGCTGGGCGTGGCCGGCCAGTTCGACGCGGTGGCCACCAGCGGCCGCGCGGGGGTTACCAAGCCGGAGCCGGGCATCTTCGAGATGCTGCTCTCCCAGCTCGGCGAGCCCGCCCCCCGGGAGCGGCGCTTTTACGTGGATGATCGCCTGACCAATCTGGCCGCCGGCGAGGAGTTCGGCCTGACCGGCATCTGGATGCGCCGGGGCGCCAGCCCGATGATCGACTTCCATCCCCGGCACGTGGTCACCAACCTGCGCGACGCGCTGGAGGTGGTGCGCGCCGGAAAGAGCGGTCCGAGTTCCTTCGCCGAGGCCCGCGCGGCGGTCATCGACGAGCTGGTCCGCGCCCTGCGCAACGTGGACGAGGCCGCGGCCATGCGCCTGGTGGACATGATCCTGGCGGCCCCGCGCGTGTTCGTCTACGGCCGGGGACGCACCGGGCTGGGCGCCTGGGCCTTCGCCAGCCGCCTGGCCCAGATGGGCCTGGAGGTCCACGTCGTCGGGGAGATGACCGCCCCGGCGATCAGCGCGGGTGACCTGTTAGTCGCCGCCAGCGGCACCGGCACCACGCGGACGACCCTGCTGGCCGCCGAGGAGGCCCGGCGCATCGGCGCGCGGGTCGTGGCCCTCACCGCCCACCTGGACAGCCCCCTGGCCGCCAGCGCGGACTTGGTGGTCCCCGTGGAGGGCGCCACCCGCCGGCGGGCGGCCGGCGAGGAGAAATCGGCGCAGTACGGCGGGTCGCTCTTCGAGCAGACCCTGCTTCTGGCCCTGGATTCGGTGGCCATGGTCCTCAAGCGCCGCCTGGCCCGTTCGGACTATGAAATGGACCAGCGGCACGCCAACCTCGAATAGTGACGGCCTGCTAGGCTGTGTCTGCTAATTCTCTAAAGGACTGGGGGTGTGTTGGTCGATAT